>CAZMZL010000053.1:0-15999 GCA_964570595.1 uncultured Anaerolineaceae bacterium
ATGATGGAGGAGTTGGGGCTGGAGGTCGAAGGGTTCCAGCCCGGCGCCAACGCCCCTGATGGAATCAGCCCCGGAGAATTTATCGGCCCGGGAGGGGGTCTGGGCGGTGGGGTCGACGGGGGCCCAGGGGGCAGAGGCCACGGTGGCGAGCTGGGACAGGATCTGGCGCCGGAGCAAATGGCCACGATTGAAGCGCGGCGAGAGAATTTCGGCGGAAGTCAGAATCGGTTTACGCTCATCTTCGTCGAGGCACTCATCGAGCTTCTTGAAGCGATCTAATCTCCTATCCAGATCAAGGACCAAACCGCCTGCACATCAATTCCCGTGCAGGCGGTTCACGCGTCCGAAGATGAACCCACAAGCCATCATCGAACGATATAATGTATACATTGAATTAGGACAATATTAGGTTAATATGAGTTTTAAAACTAAAATAGACGGGAGTACGATCAATGAGCAGAAGAACACTCAGAGTTTTCATGGGGCTCGGCCTTCTCGGCGTCGTCCTGGTCTCTTGCGGGGCGCTTCGCGCGCCCGAAGGGGCGAGCGGACCCATTGAAGCGATACCAATCGCAACACAGGCGGATAGTTTTGAAAGCCAAGCCGGCGAAGAATCGCTGCCTGCGGATGAAACAGTCACCCTTCAGATCGTACCGGGCGAATCCCAAGCCCGCTTCGAGCTTGACGAGATTCTAAAAGGTTCACCCAAACACGTCGTTGGGACAACGGATCAGGTTGCAGGGGAGATCCTCATCAATATCGACGATCCCTCGGAAATACAGGTCGGCACGATCCTGGTGAATGCTCGGGCGCTCTCGACGGATAACAGTTTTCGCAACCGTGCAATCGCAAATTCGATCCTTGAAACAGAGACCTACGAGTTCATCACGTTTGCACCCACGGACATCATCGGATTCCCCGAATCCCCGGCCCTGGGTGAGACAATATCGTTCCAGATCATCGGTGATCTGAACATCCGCGACCTCACGAATGAGGTCGTATTTGACGTCAGTGCCACTCCGGTCTCCGAATCTCGCCTGGAAGGCAGCGCATCGGCCACCATCCTGCGCGTGGATTATGACCTGACGATCCCATCGGTTCCACAGGTAGCCGACGTCTCCGAGGAAGTCATTCTTACGCTAGATTTCGTTGCAGTACCAACTTCATAAGGGATTAGGGATTTGGAATGCAGGGATTCTCGTCCATAAAATCCCGATCCTGATTCCCAATCCCTCCCCTTAAACATTCAAATCGCCGCCATTGTTTACCCTGTCGTTCTCCCCTTCGCACTACTCTCACATCATCTTCATAATTTCTTTACAGTTCGCTGGTATGATCAAAATAACTCACAGCTTGCTGGAAACAAAACCGTGAATTTGAAAATGGGGCGCACCGCCTATGAGCCATACCATCCTTGTTGTTGATGACGAGCAACGGCTGGTCTCTCTTCTGGATGCCTATCTATCCCAGGAGGGATTTCGTGTGGTCACGGCTGGAAATGGTAGAGATGCTCTCTTCATCGCCCGAGATAAAAAGCCCGATCTTGTCATCCTCGATATCATGATGCCCGAACTGGGCGGTTACGACTTTATGAGGCTCCATCGCAAAGAACGGAACACGCCCATCATCCTGCTCACGGCAAGGGTGGAGGAAGACGACAAGGTGATCGGGCTTGAGCTCGGAGCGGACGATTACGTGACCAAACCATTCCGGCCGAGGGAACTCACCGCACGGGTTCGATCCGTCCTTCGTCGTACCGGGCAGTCGGAGCCCATCGCCGATGTATCCCGCGCAGGTGATATCACGGTGGATCGTGAGCGACACACCGTGCAAGTTAACGATCAATTTATTGATCTTACCCCATCGGAATTTGATTTACTCGCCGCACTGACTTCCGCACCGGGTAAAACCTTCACCCGCCTAGACTTGCTCGATCACATTCAGGGCACCGCCTTCGAAGGTTATGAACGGACGATCGATGTGCATATCAAGAACATACGGGCCAAGATTGAGCCCGATTCCCGCTCACCCCAATATATCGAAACAGTATACGGCGTGGGTTACAGGCTCCGAAGGGATAGGACTTGATGCGTTCCTTGAGCCTGAAACTTGTCATGGCTTTTCTATTTGTGGGTCTTACGGGCATCGTCCTTGTGGTCCTGGTCACTCGCTGGTCAACGTTTAACCGTTTCGACAGCTTTCTATTCGATCGGGGACGGGAAGGTCTTCTCACCAATCTCGAGGAATACTTTAAAGCCAACGGTAGTTGGGATGAGCTCCAGGGGGACTTTCGCCAACTCGCGCAGCCTCAATTTGCGCCTCAATCGGGCCCCAAAGATAGGGCCCTGTACACACTCGTAGATCGCCATAACGTGGTCCTCATTGCCGGGAACGACTTCCTTCCCGGTGACCGTGTTTCGGTCGCCGATTTGGAGGACGCTGCTCCTGTTGAAGTGAATAGCGAGGTCGTCGGTTGGCTGCTGGTGGAGAGCGGTTCATTCCGGCGCGGCCTTGCGGATAACGCCTTTCTCAATCAAATTACGACGACGCTTCTTCTCAGCGCCCTCGGCGCCAGCTTGCTCGCTCTTTTACTGGGCGTGTTCCTGGCCCGGACACTCACCGAACCTCTCCGCGAGTTAACCACAGCGACGAAGGCTGTAGCGGCAGGCAACCTCGACCAGACGGTTCCGGTGAGATCGAACGACGAACTTGGCGAATTGGCCGAATCCTTCAACAAGATGAGCGCAGAACTTTCCCACGCGCAGCACCTTCGTCGTCAAATGACGGCCGACATCGCCCACGAGCTTCGAACCCCCATCAGTGTAATCCTCGGACATGCGGATGCCATCGAGGAAGGCGTTTTACCCGCCTCTGAAGAAACGCTCGCGATTATCCGAGATGAGGCCGGCCGATTGGAACGGATGGTGGAGGACTTGCGCGTGCTCTCACGGGCAGATGCGGGAGAACTGCGGCTCGATCTGGTCCCGACAGATGTTGGATCGCTGCTCGAGCAAATCGGGCGCTCTCACCGTCAGGCGGCGGCGAGGTGCGACATTACCCTGTCGACCGAGATCGAGGCGGATGCTCCTTCGATCGATGTCGATCCGGATCGGATCAGCATGGTCCTGGGAAATCTCATCAACAATGCCATCCGCTGCACACCTGAGGGCGGCAGGATCGCGCTGTCCGCTCAATCCATAGGTAGCAACGTGGAAATTGTCGTGAAAGACAGCGGCCTGGGGATCCCGGACGAGGAGATCACCCGGGTGTTCGAACGCTTTTATCGGATTGAAAAATCTCGTTTTCGGGAGGATGGAGGTTCCGGTCTCGGGCTGGCCATCGCGAAATCAATTGTCGAACAGCATGGGGGAACTATTCATGTAGAGAGCGTCGTTGGCGAAGGAACATCGTTTATCATTATTCTCCCCGAACGTACTGATCAAATGATTTAAGAGCGTAAATGAGTCCACCGAAACAACTCGGAGGACTCTTAAATCCAATTAGCGCTGTAGAAGAGCCGGTTTGCACGCTCACAGCTTCCCCACCTGAGCGTGCGCTCGACTCCATAATAGAGGTAAGATCCCTCCGGCGATCCTTTGCTGAATCCCCGAAAACACAGCCGCAGTCATGCAAGTTGAAACCGGCCCCTGCGTCGCGATTCCCCATCACCGTCGAGATATGGGGATCTCAGAAGAATTCCGAGACTTCGAATGGGAATCGACAAGGTCGCCCAGACAGCCCACCTGATCGATCGTCCCTTTCTCGAGATGTGACCAGGCGGTTCAAAGCGCGTAGAGATCGGCAAGGATGTCGGAGAAAACCGCGATTTTCATCGCTCACGTGCGTGAGTTCTGTGCCAACGGAAATACGGGAACTCAATATCAGAACAATGATATGACGAGCGTAACGATCAGATAAGAGATCGCCGCCAAAAATGCGGTAACAGGGATGGTGAACAACCAGGCAACAAGCATGTCGCGCAGCACTGTCCAGCGGACCTGGCTAATTCTTTCCGCCGCTCCTACGCCGGTGATTGAGGAACCCATCACTTGAGATGTACTCACTGGACCGCCCAGGTAGGCAGCACCGAAGATAACTGCTGAACTGGAAACTTGAGATGTAAATCCATGAATGGGTCGAATGCGAAAGATGCGGGCGCCTAGCGTCCGGATCAACCTCCATCCACCGAGTGCGGTCCCCAGCGCTATAGCCGCAGCGCTTATGGCTACAACCCACAGCGGCACGACAAAGTTGTCCAGAACACCCGCAGTGACCAGCGCAAGCGTGATCACACCCATCGTCTTTTGTGCGTCGTTCGTGCCATGGCTGAGCGCCAGTGCAATCATGGTAAAAAACTGGGATCGGCGGAAGAACGAATTAACTTTTGGTGTCGAACCTCTCACAACCCATAGTGCAATGCGCATAATGAGAAACCCGGCCAGCAATCCGAGAATGGGCGCTAGAAATAGGGCCACCAAGATACGAAGCAATCCGGACCCATATATCGCGCTCGTGCCGGCTGCGACCAGTGTGGCGCCCAGCAGACCACCCAAAAGCGCATGGGAAGATGAGGATGGCAGGCCGAAGTACCAGGTGATGAGGTTCCAGGCAATCGCTCCGACGAGCGCACCAACAAGCACCGAGAGCGTTATCGCATCCGGGTCAAGTAAACCCTCGCCAATCGTTTTTGCAACCGCGACGCCAAACAAAAACGGAGCGACAAAGTGAGCGATGGCCGCAAGCGTGAGTGACATCCGAGGGCTCATTGCGTTGGAAGCAATCGGTGTTGCAACAATGTTGGAGCTATCATGGACACCGTTGAGGAAGTCAAAAACAACGGCCAAAGCGATTACCACGAGGAGCATCGTATCTCCCTTTCGACTCTCCTGATGAATTGATAAGGCATCAGTCTAAACCCAACCCTTTTTTTAAATGAATGAGACAGATCTCCTCGCCCTTCCTTCGAATGATATGCGGGTCATCTTCTGGCGTTTCTGATTGATGTGATCTGCAATTCAAATTCGTGACCTTCGCGAAAAAGCGCTGAATCCCGCGCAGGCGTCTTTCAAATGGTTGAATCGTCCTCGACGACAAGAATCCTGATCATGGACACAATTATAAACCTAGTAAATCAGATTTTTCCCTGACGATACTCAGCCTCATTCGCCTGTCGTCATTTTGCGGGCAGACTCTTAGGAGTCGAATAGAGCCTCCAGGGATCATCGGCATAATAATGAAACACATGATATCCGGAGAAGTCTTTAATGAGTTTCTCGTCCTTGACCTCCCCCCGCGACCACGAGATGCGCAAATCGCTGTCCGAGAATGGCGGCGCAAGCAGGATTAGATTGGCGTACTCCATCCAATACTCGCTGTGAACGATCACCAATGCCTCTTCAAGCTCTTGACTTTCGATGAACGCAATCGAATCGCCGGAGATATTGTACAAGCCTCGCATCCCGCCCAATCGTGTTGGAAGATAGAAGATGATGTTTCCCAAAATCAGGACGGCCAAGACGCTGATGATGAGCGGTCGGCGCCATCGAGCAGATGAGGCTTCTGTAAGGAAGCCACCAGCCCATGCCGCTCCAGCTGCGCTCGTGACCGCCAACGCAGGGAGGGCTTCGTAGTAATACCTCGGTCCAAACAACCATGATCCAACCCAGTATGCAGCATACACGAGGATCAATCCCGGGAAGATCCCAAAAAACAACCACCCAGCTCTGTTGCGGCGAAGAGCGATGAGCCCGAAGGGCAGGAACAACCAGGAGATGTACGGCCAGCCAAACAAGTCATGTTGTCCTGCGCGCAAAAGGAATAAAGCGTTGTTTGCCGCAACGGAAAGGTTGTGTCCCTTTTCGGTGACGCCTATGCCCGGGCCAAAACCCACCCGGTCATAACTCCACCAGAGCGTGTAGGGATTGATGCGCGGGTCACCCGTTAGCGCCGTTTGCCAGATGGGCAGCAGCCCTGCCATGAAAAGGACCAGTGCACACACTCCCACCAGATGGCGACGCACGACACGATCTCCCCGCATAAGCAAATAGAGGGCGTGCAGGATAAAGGGAATGGAGACTCCCAGGGCCGTAAGCGGTCGGGTGATGATTAAAAGCCCCATGGATAGCCCGGCCAGGACGACCAGCATCCATGCGTTGGTGCACCCGTCATCCTCGCAGCGCTCCCGGGATGGGAACAATTTAAACCAGGCCAGGCTGAATACCGAGGTGAGGAACAAGCTGAAGTTATGCGACATCAGTGTGCCCGAAAGCATCAGAAACATCGGCGATGAAAGCATCAACCCGGTACCCACCAGGCCGACCCAGGGGTTGGCGATCGTAGATCCTATTCTGTAGACCAGCCAGATACTCAGTGCGGCCAATAGAGGATTGATCAACCAATAAAGCTCAAAGCGCGCACCCAACGACAGCGCCGCCGGCCAACCGGGAAGGTATTTACCAAATCTCTGACCATCGTAATCCACCACAAACGGCACCAGGAATGCCTTTGGTTCTCGTGGTGATGCCATGGTGATATCCCCCTCTGCCATCACCTCGGCCTGCCACAATATGGCAAACTCGTCTTCAACGTGCGGGATGCGCTCGAAGATGTCCGTTGAAACGCGGACGGTCACGATAAAACCAATGAGCGCCAGCAGAAAGGCCAGAATATCCGACTGGTTGCGCTTCACAACGGTCCCGCCTCTTCTCATCACAATATCCGTAAAGCTCGTAATGCTTGCTCGTGGAGCACGCCGTTCGATGCGACGACGCCCACATTGTTGGAAAGTTTACGCCCCGAAGAAAAATCCAATGCCAGACCGTTGAGATCCGTGACGCGCCCTCCAGCCTCTGTGACAATAAGCGAGCCTGCCGCTTGATCCCAGATAAACTCCTTATAATCAGGGCGCTCCGGGGAGATGAGGCGGAAGATTAGATCCCCTCGCCCAGCAGCTAGCAGCGCATATTTCGCCTGGCTGTCCATGCGCACGGTTTCATAAGATGTCCCCAACGACGAGACCAGCCCATCCAGTTTATCCAGGTCGGTATGTTCCGCCGCAAACGAGCGCAGGATTCGGGCATGCGCTCCTTTGTCCACGTCGGAGACGGACAACCGGATGGCGTCATCCTCCTCCATGCCCAAAACGAAGGCACCCTGACCTTTCACGGCGATGATGGATGACCCCTTTCCACCGATATCTGGCTGCAGGTCGACATTCAGGTTGGGGCAACCCAATGCACCCAGGACAACCTTCCCGCTCTCAATCAGGGCAAGCGCGACGACGTACTGACCGCCGCGTATATATCCCTTCGTGCCGTCAATCGGATCAAGCGTCCAATATCGCTCGTCCGGTTCAGTTCCCCCAAGATCAATATGGGAACATACCGTCGCCTCATCCTCGTCCGGAAAAATTCGCTGGACGAAGCCTGTTACCGCCTTCAACCTCCCCCGCTGCTCTGGTTTCTGGAGCGCATGGCTGTCCTCCTCCGCCACGAGCGGGTCCTCCGGCAGTGTTTCCTTCAACATGCGGGCGATCACTGCCTGACTGGCGAAATCCGCGACGGTCACCGGAGATCGATCGGACTTGGACAGAGCTGGCGTGAGCATCTCGGCTTGAATATCCCGGCATAGAACCGATGCCAATCGAACCGCCTTCAACGCAAAATTCGCTTCTGTAGCGTAGTCGATAAACACGTTTTTCTCCTGTTTGGATACAATGGTTACAGATCAAGGCGTTTTTATTCGCACCGATGAAATTGGATTGCCGGCATGATTAAAATGGATCACTTCGGTAGATGTGAATACTGTAGCCACAAGCTTCACACAAAATCATGGGTGGATTGAGTACAATTCTACACATCTCTATCATAAGAGGGTATATGACCAAGCCATGGTTGACGCTCATCGTCCTGGTTCTCTCTACCTCGGCATGCGGTATTTTCAATTCGCAACCCGCGGCGCCTGCTCCGATCATCCAGGAAAGTACATCTTCCAACTCGGTCGCGAGCAACACCCCGGCATCATCGGAAGCCTCCCCTGAACCCACAAACCTGAGCGGTCTTTCGACGAATTTCACCCTTCCCGATCCAGCGACGGCGGTATGGCGCCCGTTCATGGATGGCTTTAATAATCCTGTCCTCCTCGCCCACGCTGGAGATGAGCGCTCCTTCATCGTCGAACAGGACGGGTTGATCTGGGTCATCGAAAATGGACGCAGAATCAACGAACCCTTTCTTGATATCCAGGACCGGGTCGGTACAGACGCCAACGAACGTGGACTTCTCGGATTAGCCTTCCATCCGGAGTTCGAACAAACCGGCCGCTTCTTTGTCAACTACACCGATCTGCGGGGAAACACGACGGTCTCCAGCTTTCTCGTCGGCTCTGATCCGAATATTGCAGATCCTGCCAGCGAAAGTATTGTGCTCTATATCACCCAGCCGTTCCCAAATCACAATGGCGGTGGAATAGCGTTCGGACCCGATGGTTATCTCTACATCGGAACCGGGGACGGCGGTTCCGGAGGCGATCCAAATGGTTTCGGTCAGAATCTTAATGTTCTCCTTGGAAAAATGCTTCGTCTGGATATCGATTCTCAAGGGCCCTACGCCATCCCATATGACAACCCATTCGTCGAGCAGGATGGCCTTGAAGAGATATGGGCCTCGGGTCTTCGCAACCCCTGGCGCTTTACTTTTGACCCGCAGCTTGGCGACCTGTACATGGGAGATGTAGGTCAGGACGCATGGGAAGAAGTTAACTTCCAGGCCGCCGATTCGCCAGGGGGGCTCAATTTCGGCTGGAACATCATGGAAGGGTCCCACCCATTCCGAGAGGGGGATCAAACCGGTCTCGCACTTCCGATTGCAGAATATGACCACAGCCAGGGGTGTTCCATCACCGGCGGGGTCGTCGTGCGCGATTCTCAACTTCCGGAATGGGGAGGCGTATATCTCTATGGTGATTATTGCAGCGGGCAGATCTGGGGGTTGATACGAAACGAAGGGGGCGAGTGGATCAATCTGGCATTATATGAATCTAGAGCAAGGATAAGTTCCTTCGGTCTAGATTCTTCTGATCGAGTCTATCTTGTGGACCACCAAGGCGCGATCTTCCGGCTGGAGCAGAGTGGGGAATGACGCGGGGACGGTGAGGTTGCGCGATCGAAGCGTGCACCTATTTTCGGCTGCTTGTTGCTCTGACCCGAAGCCCTCCAGGGATGTAACGCCCGGTCCGGGCATAGTAATCCTTCGCCACAGGGAAGCGCAGACGCAGCTCCCATTCCTCGAGCTCCAGGAGAGGCTGTGAGAGAATAAGCCAGGAAACCATCCAGATCCAGAGCGCATCTCGAGATAGCAGAAGGGTTACGCCAAGAAAAAGGAATGTGGTCCCAATAAACATCGGTCGACGAATATGAGCATAGGCATGTCGAGTTTCTAAGGACGCCGTCGGCCAAGCGAAGAAACTTCGCCATCCTAACGATGCAAACGACCAGAGGAGCATGCCGACGCCGCCCGTAAAAGAAAGCACGCCAAAGATGGTCTCTGGCACACTTAGAATTTCAATAAAATCCCCACGCATAGAGGCCGCCCACAGAAAAGACCACAAGAAACTCATCAGCATCAGGAGAGAGACCAGGTTCGCCAACCACCAGAACCAGCGGCTCAAGCTCGGGGTGACTGCACGAATCAGAATTGCGCAGGTTTCTGCAACCATCGCGGCAAGCAGCGCGATGAGATAGGGATTCGTTAAGAGCAGTTCAGCCATGTTATCGCACAAGTATATATAGAACGGTGCCCATCAAGCCAACGACGGTTACGGCAGATAAGCTTAGACCACCTAGAAGGACCCAGAGCGCCAATGTTGAGCGCATGCCCGCCGATCTCAAGCCTCCACTTCCATCAATTTGCTCGGGCGATGAAATTGGCGCTAAATGCAACTGAGGTCGCGCCAGGTAAATCATCGCCAGGATGACCACAGCCAGCAGAGTTACGGGTGCAAATCCCAAACCCAATCGCACAAACTCCTCATACGGAAGACGTTCCAGAATCCGCGCAAATCTTTCGGGCGAATAATGGTAAAGCGAAAATGCACCCAGGGCGGCGAGCAGCGCGGGCAAAGCCGTGATGAGCACCAAGCCCACAGCCATATTCGTGAACTTCCCTGCGTTCAAGGACCACCTTGCGATAAAACCATCCGACTGAGCTTCCCCCTCGACGCGGTCACCCCGTTTTTGAACGCCGGACGCAAACACAACAAACACCGCCGTGATCACAACGATGAAGAAGAAGAGCGGCGCATACGGCAGCGCCTTTTGAAGATAGGCGTCACCGGGCAGCGGCTCGATGAGCGCGGCAAACCGAAGGGGAGACACAAACGAAAGCAGCCAGAGCGCGGCGGTCACGAATAGCATCGGCGCGGCGACCAGAAGCACAAGCGCGCCCGCAATTCGCCCAACCGGCAGCACGCTGCGCTCCTGAACATCCTCACCTCGTTCAACCGGTTCGACCTTTGCGGTGATCTTATCCGTCGGTCTGTCAAGCACATAGAGAATTGCGAGCACTACGATGGCAAAAAGCGTTGCGGGGGCAAAGACCAGCGCTGACCGGATGAACGACTCTCCAGGAAGGCGTGAAAGAAGATCGCCAAATCGTGTTGGCGCAAGATAGAAAAGCGCCAGCGTAACAATGGATAGAAAAAGCATCGGGATCGTCGGGAGCAGCACCAGCGCCGCCGCTACACGCGTGTATATCCCGCTGCCGCGCTGGTTCCCGAGTGCCTGATGCGTAGGTGCAGTATCGCCCATTGTATATTGCTGCGTATCTCCCATTTCAGCACATGTGCCATTGTACGAATTGTTCGCGCGACGAGTCTAACAGGGATTATGGTGAGGGTCTACCTGGTTTGACACCAGAACGTTTGTTCTATATAATTGCGGTGCAAGCGCCCGGCAAAAACGCTGGGTGATCCTTCCTGTACGGGAGATCGTTGTGCGGTTTTGTCGTAGAGCCCCCACGAATGAACCCCGCCCTGATCGTGATATGCAACGCATATCTCACGAAGCATACCGTTTCGGGGCTTCAAAAGTCGCGCCGCAAACGCCCGGCCTTGCCGCGCGCTTGCGCAGATATATCGGCTGGAAGCAGCGGGGATCAGACACACATCTCACGCTCGAGATCGATTCACAAACCAGCGCTCATCTCCAACGCAGCGCGCGCGACAAGGCGCTATCCCCCGAGCTGCTCGCGGCGATTCTTCTGACACGCGCATTGGGCCAGGAGAGACGACGCAGACGCGCCGAAGCCGCTCTTGAGACCCTTACCCCGCGCGAGCAGGAAATCACACAGTTGACCGCCCGAGGCCTCACCAATCTACAGATCGCCGAAGCACTCGTAATCTCTCCAGAAACCGTCAAAACGCATGTGCGCCACGCGCTGGCCAAGCTCGGTCTCCGCAGCAAGATGGACCTCAGGCTGCTCTTCATCGATCTCGGTATTCGTTGGTGGCAGGACTCCGCAAAGTAATATCCCTCCCTGGATCTGCCTTCAAAATCCGCAGCCCATCCTCGAGATCGTTGGCCTAAGGCAAAGTGCCTGCAACAGGCTGGGAGTATTGGGAACAAGGCCGGGATTGATCCAAAACAAAAGTGCGGCATCACGTCCGAATTTCTTCGACGATGCCGCACCTTTGTTTGTCATTTTATTCAGAATTACAGGAGTTCAAGCTCCATCTTACCGCTCTCCAACAGGACATAGCGAAAGGGTCCTTGCGGCACGATATTTTCCACGACGATATCGCCGGCATCGAAGGCCTCCCAGATCGCTTGGAACGGTTTTTTGTCAGGGACCCATTTCTCGACGATCACAACACCGTGCCCGGGAAGCACGGTAAAGACGATGGTACGAGGGTCGTCAGCTTGCTGCAACGACTCGGAGCGCGCAAAGGCATCCTTGATGGCCTGCGATTGTGCCTCCGTGGAGCAGGAAACGAGATAGTGATAGTAGGGGTCATCCAGATAGACGTGCTCAACGAGATCTGGATTATATGCCCGGATCCCGCGATGTCCATGGAGCTTCGATCTCACCATAGGCGCTTCAGTCTCAATCCCCCAACTCTCCGGCAGTGTGATGCGCGGCAGAGCTTTGTCCATATTGATCAGTTCAACCGCCTCGGACGAGGGAGGGTCGTTGCGCTTGCCCTCGACATGTCGGACGAGGGCGCCGCTGCCATCGGGCTGAACACCGACGATCACAGCCAGATCATCGTCCGTGATATTTCCCTTATCCACCGGACGCGCGCTGCCGGTCACAGTCGCGATCAAACCTTCGATTTCATGATCCCAGGTGGCAAAACACCCTTCGCTGTACTGACTCGAGATCGCCTCCTCCACCGCGGGGACTTTCACGATGTCCGCGATGCGCACCATCTCGGTGAAGAAATCACGCTCATCGAGCCGGGAAGCCGCCTCATGCATCAACGCAGGCGTTTGCAAGTTGCTCCATACTTCCCGGGGTATCTTCTCACCCACCACCGCATGATTGGTGATCTCTGCCGTGCTCTCGTACGTCGCAATCCGCAGCGCCATCTCCGTATAGAAGAATTCCTCGTCCTCAGCTGAAGTGCGCGGGTGAGCACCGACGAGATCAAATTGGTAAGCTTCAATCGGGTGCTCATCGCCGATGACGAGGATGATGCGGATGCTTTTCGTCTGAGCCTGAGCGATCCTCGCGAGCGCCAAGATCGGACCGCCCCTCAAGCCTTGCTCAACCAATACTCGAGTGGCTTCGGGAGCAAGACCATCATATTCGAGGCGGGCAAGATCAGGTGGCTCTGCAGCAAGCGCCTGTTCGATATTCGAAATCCGCTCCTGGAACTCTCCTGGCGTCGCGTGAACCAGCGTATAGATCGTGGGCAAGTGGTCCAGATCATACTTGCGACGGATGTTAAAGATGGCCGCATCTCGCCATGGGATCGGGCTGCCAAAAGGGGCTGTTGAAAAAACTACGTCCGTATCGTTTGTGGGAGGATCCTGAACCTGATGCCCCAACTTCTCGAATCTCTTCAGGAGATTCTCGGCAACCTCATCCAGGATCGGATCTTCGACGCCCCGCAAATAGGATACGCCCAGATTGTGCAGCCATGTATGGGGCTGCGGTACAGCCAACGTCATTTCCCCTTCACTCGTCATTTAATGCCTCCTGTAGAATCATTAAGTTAACCGGGGAAATCAAGCAAGTTACTCCCCGGTGATCAAACAAGCTGGTTTAATAAAATCAAAGATTGCGGATAAAGACCCGGTGGTTCTTATACGCCACGCCGCCCACATTTTCAAGATCACGCCTCATTTGGAGGGCGCTTTCGGCCACCTGCGTGAGATCGGCATGCTCGAATTTAAATTCATGAATCGTCTTTTCTATTTCTGAATACAGCAGCGCGTTCCCACCTCTGCCATGAAATTCAGGAAGGACCCCTGCCCCATTCAGCGCCACCCATTTTGTGCGCCTTAATTCCACCATAAGATCGATGATGCCAAAAGGAAGCAACCTTCCCCGATTCCGTTGAATGGCAGCCGATACGTCCGGAAAAGCGAATAAAAAACCTACGACATCATCACCGTGTACGATTATTTTAATCAATTTTGGATCAGC
Organism: uncultured Anaerolineaceae bacterium; assembly: GCA_964570595.1. Taxonomy (GTDB): domain Bacteria; phylum Chloroflexota; class Anaerolineae; order Anaerolineales; family E44-bin32; genus E44-bin32. Next base: position 13,647 of record CAZMZL010000053.1, read on the forward strand.
GATCGTTAAAATTTCATGAATGACGTAATCAATTTCCCGCTCGGTGAGCGGATAATACTCCCAGTTTTTTACAAACGTCTCATTGTAGGTCTTTCCAATGCGGGGCGCCCACGATAGCAATTCCCGCTTGCTCGTAAAACGCTTAATGCTAAGCCCGCTCTTCTTTGCGGCCCGCTCGGCAATACGATGCACTCTCTCTGGGAGCTTGAATTTCTCGGCGCTCAAATAGCAGGAGACAAAATCGACTTCCTTCTGAAATCCAAGCGCCTCCATGAACGCGGGATAATAGGGAGGATTGTAACTCATCATCGTCATCGCCGGTCTGAACTCGTAGCCATCGACCAACATGCCGTACCCATCCAGCGGACCCAGCCCCTTAGGTCCAACGATTTGGTTAAGATTTCTCTTACGCGCCCAATCAACGGCAATCTCAAACAAACCTCTTGCCACATCCAGATCTTCCACACATTCGAAGAAATAGAATTGAGCCTGATGTTTACCGTGATACTCGTTATAGGGTTTATTCTCAATTGCGGCCAGCCTCCCGAGGACCTCGCCGTTTTGTTCAGCGAGAAAAAAATCCACATCCGAATGTTCATGGAATGGGTGTTTCTCGCGGTCCAATCGCGTCGAAATATCCATCCTGATCGGAGGCACCCACAACGGGTGACCCCTATATAGATCAAACGGCAGTTCGATGAACTTTCGAACGTCCTTCTTGTTCTGTGTTCCAATTTTCCTGATCTGGAGCATTTGCACCCTGATTTAATACGAATGTGATTGTAGCACTACGCAAAACCATCTACAATCAAGCGCCGGGATTTTCAGGAGATCAAATCTATGGTCCAACGTTTCCTTTATTGGCTCGATTTAAGGCTGCATTCTTTATTGACGATCAGGGACATTCAAGGACTTGAGAATCTTCCCACCCAAGGACCTTACATCTTTGCGCTCAATCACCTCAGTATGATCGATGTTCCTTTTGTGTTTTCGGTCGTCGGCAAACAACCCGTCACCGGCTGGATTGCTGAAAAGTATTACCATCATATTTTGCTTGGTCCACTGCTCAAAGTTGGCGGCGGCGTATTCGTCCGTAGAGGTCAGGTCGATCGGACCGCCATCGCCGATGCCGTGGCCTGGTTAAATGAGGGAAATATTTTTGGAATTGCACCGGAAGGGACTCGCAGCGACTCTCACGCCCTCATCCGAGGAAAAACGGGTTTGGCGTACTTGGCCGACGAGGCAGACGTCCCCGTCATTCCCATGGCGGTGACCGGCACAGAGAAGACTTTCAAGCACTGGCTGCGCCTGCGCCGCCCCGTATTTTCCCTGCGCATCGGAAAACCCTTGCACCTTCCTCCCCTGGAAAGCAACCATCGTTCCTCAAGCCTGCGGCACAACACCGATGAAGTCATGTGCCACATCGCGGCGATACTCCCCCCCGAATACCGCGGCGTATATAGCGATCATCCCAGGCTCGCCGACCTGCTGCCATCAAACTGATTCGCCCCCAGCACCCCCCGAACACACCCCCATCCCCCACATGGGTGAGCGCGATCTCCCCCGCGCGGTTCCACCGCAAGTGGGATTGCCCAGCGCGCGGCCTGCGGTAGAGTAACAGCACGTTTGTTCTAGTTTTTGGCCGTGTGGTCAGGGTGATGGACACCGCACGGGAAAGGTGCGTGCATGCGAAAAAAAACGGGTGCCCTCGCCGCGTCCGATCGACCTATTTCCGCGGCGGATACAAATTTCCTGGACGCCTTGCTGCAGCCGCGGCTGGCGCTTTTCTGGGGCGCACACACCCCCACACAGGTGCTGCTCTCAAACCTCACCATTCTGGCCGCGGATGGCCATGTCATTCGCATCTTCGATGGCGGCAATCGCTTCGATGGCTATTTCGTGGCGCGGCTGGCCCGCCGGTTGAGCTCAAACCCTCGAGAAGTCCTCGAACGCATCCGCCTCTCGCGCGCCTTCACTTGTTTCCAACTGGCTCAGTTGATCGAAAATGCGCCGTCCAGCGCCCAGCCGCTTTTCGTCCTCGATCTATTAAGCACCTTCTACGACGAGAGCGTCCCCCTGCGCGACAGCGAGCGCCTTCTCGCGACCTCCATTGCACATCTCAAGCGACTCTCCGCGGTGGGCCCCGTAATCGTCGGTGCGCGCGAGCCGCGCCTCCTCGTCAAGGAGCGCTGGACGCTGCTCGACCGCATCCAGATCGCCTCCGACGTCGCCTGGCTGCTGCGAACACCCGCAGGAAGAGCGCCGGTGCAGCCGCAGTTGTTTTAACAGGGATACGGGAACAGGGATTTGGGATTAGGAACGGGCAAGCCGCATCCCAATCGCCTGATCCCCG
>CAZMZL010000054.1:0-15844 GCA_964570595.1 uncultured Anaerolineaceae bacterium
GTGCTGGGGTTTGAAGCCCGCATCATCCACGCACACATGTCGGGAGAGTCGCGCGAGGTCGGCCAGCGAATGGCACAACGGCTTTTACATCTCAGCTCCGATATGGATCGATCGATGCCTCAATGCCTCCTGATGGGAGGAGAGACAACCGTCACAATTCGAGGGGGCGGAGAAGGTGGTAGGAATCAGGAATGCGCGCTGTCCGCATCGTTGGTTTTAGATGGCGCCGAAAACGTCGCCTTGATGTGCTTCGCCACCGATGGCATCGATGGTCCCACCGACGCCGCCGGCGCCATCGTCACGGGTAAAACCAGCGGAACAGCACGCAGGCTTAATCTCGATCCAGGGAAGGCCCTCGAGGACAATGATGCCTACACAGTCCTCGATGCCGTCGACGGCCTGATACGGACGGGGCCGACGGGCACGAACCTGAATGACCTCGTTGTTGGCCTGGTCTATGCATGATCGCGGTAATCAACTTTGAAATACAACCCAGCCGTATGATCCCAATCCGGAACCGCACTCAGATCTGAGACAGCGCTGATTGACCCGCTGAAAGCCGGCTGATACAATCCCGCCGCAACCCTAGGAGAAGCTATGCCCATTCATTTCGGTACGGATGGTTGGCGGGGAGTGATTTCCGACACCTTCACATTTCACAATTTACGACTAATCACCCAGGCCATCGCCGATGCCGTTGCCTCAGATGAATGGCTTAACGATGCCTACCGCGGTCCAAAACCAGATAGCACCAAGATGGTGGTCGGTTTCGACACCCGTTTCCTCTCCGATCGGTATGCTGCGGAGGCGGCACGTGTGCTGGCGGCAAATGGCTTCAAGGTCTATCTGACGACGGCGGATGTTCCCACCCCGGCTGTCTCCTATTCGGTCCGGCATCTTGGGGCGATCGCCGGGATCATGATCACAGCTTCTCACAACGCCCCTCGCTATAACGGCGTAAAGCTAAAGGCCACTTATGGAGGATCTGCGATTGGAGAGCAGTGCCGAAGGGTGGAAGTTTATCTCAACGATAATGAATCTCGGGGTCGCGGGCCCAATTTGATGGACTATGAACAGGCACGTGCTTCCGGTCTTATCGAACGTTTCAACCCCACGCCAGCTTATTACGATCACGTACGTTCACTCATTGATTTCGACATCATCGCGGATAACCCTCAAATCTTGGTTGTCGATTCAATGTTTGGCTCAGGAAGAGGTCAGGTCAAAGGAATCCTACAAGGCACCGGATGTGAAGTTGCTGAAATCAGAGGCGAGATGAATCCGGGATTCGGCGGCATCCATCCCGAACCGATCTATGCCAATCTGGGCGCCCTCGCAGGGGCGATTGCTTCGGGACAGGGACAGGTGGGGCTCGCCCTGGACGGGGATGGCGATCGCATCGGGGCGATGGATGGTCGCGGCAACTTCGTCGATCCCCATCGCATCATGGCGCTTTCGTTGAAGTATCTCGTAGAGCGACGCGAATGGCGGGGGAAGGTCATTAAGACCGTATCGACCACTCAGATGATCAACCGCCTCGCCAAGACATATGACCTTGAAGTGATCGAGACGCCCGTAGGGTTCAATCACATCGCGGATTGGATGCTGCGTGACGATGTCCTCATTGGGGGTGAAGAGTCGGGCGGCATCTCCTTCAAAGGTCACATCCCTGAAGGCGACGGCGTGCTCATGGGGCTGCTTCTTACGGAAATGATCGCAGCCAACGATGCCCCCTTGGAGGAGATGGTCGCCGATCTTTTAAACGAAGTGGGGCCCGCTCATTATCAGCGGGTGGACCTGCGGCTGGCAAAGCCCATTTCAAAAGACCGCATGGTAGAGCGTTTGACCGATTCTGCGCCCGATTCCATCGGCGGTGTGAAGATCGACGAGGTAAGCACAATGGATGGCGCCAAGTACATCCTCGAAGATGACTCCTGGCTGCTCATCCGACCCTCGGGTACCGAACCGGTCCTGCGCGTGTATGCTGAAGCACGGGAAACTGCCATGGTTGAAGCACTGCTTGACTATGGTCGCTCCGTCGCCGCGGAAAGTTGAATCCCACGATCCAACAGTCAGGCTTGGATGAAATCGGGGTCGCAGGTCAGTCGGCGGCCTGCTCTTGAATGTCCGGATATTGAATATTCCGGTCTTTTCCTTTTACTCTTTGGTCAATTTTCAGCAGCGATGGGCAGCTCGATCGTAAAAACGCTGCCTTTACCAATTTCGCTTTCAACACGAAGAGATCCGCCATGGATGTGAACCAACCCTGAACAAATCGCCAGACCAGAACCCGTTCCTTGCTGTTCTTGTTTGGCCCGGTCGATTTGATGGAATACATTAAAGAGTTCGTTCACCTCGGCTTCTTCGATCCCGATGCCCTGGTCCTTGACATGGATCGAGATCGTGTCGTCCCGTATCTCTGTTGAGATGCGCACAACCTCGCTGTTTTCGGTTGAAAATTTAATGGCATTATCAAGAAGCCGGCCGATCGCATCGGCAAGATAAGTTTCATCCGCAACGATGGGAGGCAGTCCATCGGGGACATCGATTACGAGCTTTAAACCGGCCGATTCAGCCTTTGGTTCATATCGTCGGGTAGTCACCCGGAGCCAGGTACTGAAATCCTCAATTCTCCTCTTTCGATAGATGTAAGCTTCGACAGCCTCGCCTGTTTCCAGTTCGACAAGGACAAGAAAATCTTCCACGAGTTGATTCAAACGCCTGGCGCCTTTACGGATGCCTTGCATAAATTCATGGAATTCTTCTGAAGAAGCGGTATCCTCCTCCATCTCGATCATATCAGCGTAATTAATAATATAGGTGAGAGGAGTCCGAAATTCGTGACTGAGACTGAGCAGGATCTTATGTTTCAAATCCGCGATTTCTTCATCCTGATGCTTGCGAACACCTCTCCACCTCGCAAGCTTGGCCTGGATGGCGACGAGCAGATCTTCATCCTCAAAAGGTTTTGTAATGTAATCGTCCGCGCCGATCTCTTTTCCCCTGCGGACATCGGCTTTCTCACCCTTCGCCGTCAGGAAAATGAACGGGATCTCCACGAATTCGGGGCGTTTTCTCACCGCTTCATGGAATTCAAAACCGTCCATCTCAGGCATCATGATATCGGAGACGATTAAGTCGGGAGTGTCTTTCTCAAGGATCTTTAAAGCTTCCCGCCCGTTCTCTGCCGCGAGAACGTCGTATCCGGAAAACTCAAGCAACTCACGGATACCTTCGAGCAATGGAATATTGTCTTCCACGATCAGGATAATGGCTTCAGACATCCCTGGGAATCCTCCGGGGTTTCTCGCAGGTATTCTGCGTTAGAATGTGTAATCTGGCGACTTGGCGGCGCCGGAGATCATCCCCCTGCCACGCCATAGTACCACGATAAACTTCCCCAATGGTTGGTCCTTTATTTCGATTCCTGCCACCCGATAGAAACTCATCTGTGCCCAGGTATTCACGCTTCCGTCAAGTCAGCTTACAGGCCGTTCACGATGCAAGTGTTGTCGAGGTTTTCGGAGCCGTCAACAACTTGTACCCTCTCCCTCGTCTGGTGATCAGATAGCGCGGGTTTGCCGGATCCGGCTCGATTTTGCTTCGCAATCGACTGATCAGCTTCTCAACTCTGGCATCATCAACCTGACCGAGGTAATCCTCTCCCCACACCGATGTCACGATGCGATATTTATCCGTCAACTTGTCACGGCGCAGATAGAGAAGTTCGAGAAGCCTGAACTCGAGATCCGTGAGTACCGGGATGCGAATCCCATCGACCCAAACATCACCCGAATCGGAGTCGAGATAGACTCCTTGTGTTTCGACATGGGATCCGCGACCTTTCCGTCCGACGAAGTCGGAAAAGATTGGCGAAAAGGGTTTCCCATCTACGACGAGGCCAATAGCATGTACGTGCCTTAAGTGCTGCTGGGGTATGCCCGCATTTACATCGATGACGAGCGAAATCATAATGGCACGATCGTCCTCATCGAGTTGACTCCAGATTTTCAAACACTCCGCCCGCGGCTGAGGCTCAAGGAATACGGCTTCCTCCATATCCCCTTCAAAATCTTTTGGCAGCTCTGACAAAGCCTGGGCTACGGCGACGAGCAGCCCCGGGTGTCCTCCCGATAATTCCATACATAACTCTTTCCGTTTTACCGTAAGCCCCGGAAAGTTCAGGTTTTTCAAGATTCCAACGGCCTCTGTGCTTATCAATAGAGGCATGTTATAGGTGAAGCGCGAGAACATTTCGGCAAACTCATCTTCGATATTCTGGCCGCGTAATTGCGGGAGACTGTGGAGCGTGGCCGTGGCATAAACCAGACGTGTATGAAAACGATCCCGTAAGGCTCGCAAGTTCAACAGCGCACGATCATCCAATGCTGCATATATTTCATCAAACTCGTCGAAGAGCAGACACAGATTCCGATCCAACTGCTCACAGAGATCGGACAGAGCAAGGTTGAATGAGAGCGACGCTGTAAATGATGTTTCTGCTTCGGTGATCGAAAGGTGATATTCCTGAATATCTGTGAGCAGTTTTGCGGGAATATTCTTTGTCATTCGTTCAATGATCGAACGGAGTACAACTTCATAGAATGCTTGCGCGGAGTTTGCAACGGCGCGATTGCAATCAATGTACACAAGAAAACCGGTACGATCGGCTTCCCTCGCGTAAATGTCTTCAGCGGCTTCACTCGCAAGCGACCGCATGAGCATCGATTTTCCACTGTTGCTCAATCCAGTGATTGAGACACTGTTACCATCAGCAAGATCGGTGAGCAATTCTTGAGCCAGGGAAGAAAAAGGGAGAATGTCTTTCGTCATCATATTCCTGGATATGCCAGCAGGGCCAACACCAAGCTGACCCTGCCTCGGATATCTAAATTTTACAGCAGAAGCTGCGATTCGGCTTTATACAGTGGCGCGGGAACGCAAACTTCTTGCAATAAAGACGACTGCCAGCAGCAACCCGCCCATGATCACAAGAACGGGAAGACCAACCTCGTCGGCGAAACCCGTTGCGGGCAATGCCGTCGCAGTTGGCGTCCCACCTCCACCGCCCTCGATGGCAGCAAGCGTCTCCTTCGCTGCCGCCGTGGCTGTTTCAGGCGCCAGGGTTGGCAATGTCAGGAACGGTGTCGGCGTGTCCGTCGGGAGCACGATCACAAGCGTCGGGGTGACTGTAGCCGAGGAGGCCGGCGTCCAACTGGCCGTCGGTGTCCGGGATGGGGTCAATTGGATCGCCTCAGCCGTCTGGGTCTGCGCCTCCTGAGTGTTTTGAAAATTTATCTCCACAGCTTGTGTGGCACGTCCTTCCCGTTGTAATGGCGCAAGGACAAGCGCATACACGAGCAAGCAGATCATGCTCACGATCAGGAGCCCACCCAGACCCGCGGCCGCGATTACAAACGTCCTGTTGCCGGATTCTTCTGGGAGTGGACCACCCACTTCAAAATCTTCTGCCATCGTATCATCTCCTCCGCTTCTTGGCCGATCATGGATCGTTCCAATGATGCGTATTCCATCAGATCAAATTATTGCAATACCTCGATATTTGCAAGCGGCACAGTAACAGAACCCATCCCCTCCACCTCGATCGAGGCGCTGCGAGCGCGTATGCCGCTTGGATATTGAATGATGTTCGGGTGTAAAGAACGCACAACGCCGACCTCGCCAAGGAAAGGAGCTTGAATCACTCTCACCCGAACGCCCGGTCTTAGCACGACAACCTCCTCTGGCAAACCTACCGCCCTGCTGGCGGGAAGAGGGATGACGACTTCGGGTCGTTGACCCTTTTGAAGCGCCTTCATGTGACCGAATAAGGCAACCTCACGGCCGACGTTACTGGACAACAGGTTAAACGCAGGCATATTGATTGGCCGGGGTCCAAATCCTTCGGTGAGAATTATCGGATAGCGAAGACGCCGCGCCACCGGGATCAAATCGGAGGACATCCCTCCCAGGATCACACCGCGTACGGATAATTCGGTCGCCTGATGCAGAGGGGCGGGGTGATCGCAGATTCCCGAAATTAAAACCGCACCTCGAAGCTTGATATCTAATTGGCTTGTCTGCAACCGTGCTCCCGGTCCTTCCCCCACGATGCGAGTCACACCGAAATCCTGACGCCCGTTCCCCCAAACTGCCTGGATCAGACAGCCCGTCGTTTCAACAGTGACCACCTGGGTTCCATCAGACCCCACAACCACGCCGGGGAATCCAGCGCGTATTTCGATCAAGCGGCCCCGTGCCTGGAGAAGAACCCGAGATTTGGAGATCGCAGTAATTTTCCCGTCCTCCGGGGCGCGTACTGTTTTCCGGGCAACCCCAACAGGGCCCGCGATGACATCGCCTTCCTCGACTTTCTCCCCGACGTTTACGACGATCTGACGAATGGCCTGTGATTCCGCGATGCCCAGACCACGGGCGATATCAAGGTAATAGTGCTTCGGGGAATCCTCTGCTTGTGCAATCACGTCAGCAGCCTGCACCTTCTCGTTCACCCGAACCGTAGCAGCGCCGGGAACGGGTAAAATTCGTTCACGCCTGATCGTCGTCATCGGAATGACATGAGTTCGGGACGGTAAAATCATCTCGCTCATAGGAACCTCATCCCGTATGTTGCAAGAGTGATGCCGAAAGGAAGATTCATACCAATGCCCCTATATCCCACAACCATTTTTCATTCAATTCACGACGTTTTTCCGGCTCTTTCGGTAAACTCAGTGGTCGTCCGCGGGCATCGATGATGAGGCCGAGTGCACCTCCTGCCACCCGCAATGCACCAGCCTTCCCTGGTCCTCCGAAACCCACATCAATACCGCGCTCAGGTCGCAGAGTCAAACGGGCATTTTCCCCTTGCTTAAGCGGCAGCGTGACCAACTGACCCATGCGAATATCGCCGACGATGTCCTCCCCAGCCTGCTCGCGCTCGAGCTGTACCCTTAAAATCTTTCGCCCGGTCCGTGCCCGCCCCACCGGCGAGACGATCGTCCCGAGGCTCACAAAACTACCCGATTCGAGCAAATGAACCGTAACCATCGGCAGCGGGCCCGCTGTGGCTCCCAGAGCCGGTGTGAGATTGTGGGGATCCAACACCAGAGTTGAGATGCCTGTGGGCTCCAGCGCATCCAGGAGCGTCAGGGCGGCATATCCGGGGCGCGGTGCTCTCGCGAGCACCTCACCACTCACGATGATGGGTTCAACCGCCGGCAGCAGCCAGGTCGACTTGAGATTTTTCCCCTTGGGCCACCCCGTTCGAGCTCGCTGAAGTGCTGTACGAATGAGCTCACGTGCCAAAGCGAACTCGATATGCAGATCTTCCGTTTCGGCAGGAATAACACCCGGATTCAAGGATTTATTGAATACGTAATCCTGAACTTTCGTGGGTGAGATTTCGGTCGGCATCCAACGCAGTATTCGAGAAAGACCGCCGTCTTCAAGCTGAGCGGGCAAGGGCGCGCCCAGTCCGAGATCGGTATTCACCGTCAACCGCAAGTCGCCCTCAAACGCGGCGGCGATGGTGGTTTGGTTTGCGCCCACATCCACGCCCAGGACCCCCTTCTCGGGTTCGTAAATGCGGCTCAGGTATTTGATCACCCGCCCAAACGCATCTGCGCTTAAAAGAAGGTTCCCGCCCGACCAGCGATCCAGTTCATCAAAACCCGAGACCCTCGCTGCGCGGACCTCGGAGATGGCCTCGCTGATGTGAAGTCGAGCTTGACTTAAATCTTCGATTCCGAGTGATGGTCGCACATTGGGGGAGAGATCCACGTGAAAGCGATCACCAAAACGCTCCACAACAGAAGCGCTCAAACTTCGATTGCCCGCGTACACGATGCGAGGTCTGTCCAGCGGCGGTATTTGCTCTGCAGCTACGCCAACAAGATCAATCAACTGCAGAACCGACTCGGTCGCTCCACCGTCTGTTCCACCGGTCACCAGGATCAAATCCGGCTTCGCAGACAGGATCAAATCTATTTTCTCCGAGTCTTTACGTTTGTCCATAAGCCCGATCTCGCCGACAACGTTGACATACGTCGATGCGGCCAGGTGTCTCGCGCTTTCCGCAGATACGCCCGGCATGAGGCCGACCAGAACGGTTCTGACCTGGGGCCCCGCCGAAGCCGTCGCCACAAAAACATCGACTCCCGCGCCACTCGGCGTCACAGGCATGATGAGCAAGTCGGATTCGTCCACCAAACGTCGGCCTGTGATCGTTTGCACTCGATCCAGAGCCATCCTGACCCCTTCCCCGATATCGAAAAGCGGGGCATTCGCCGTCGAAGGCGCTTTTGCCGTGGCGACAAGGCGATAGCGACCATCGACAACGTCGAAGATGCTGGCACGTGTGTTCACAGTACCCACATCTACAGCAAGCAGCGTCTCGGCATCAATAAGCGCACTCATGAATCGATCACAGTCCTCCAAACAGAGAAGAAAATACATCCCTCAAAAATTGAAAGCGTTCGGCCAGTACGATGATGGTCGCAGCCAGAGCGCCTGCGTACATCACGCCGAACGTTAGCGCGATGAACACTTTCCCGATGACAGCCATCGCAGCGTAAAACTTCGTCCGGCTTGTCACGCCAGTTACTCCTTGTTTGGCGCTGAACCTGAAGTAAAGCAGGGAACTGATGGTCGCCAGTACGAGAATGAATCCGCTGACAATACCTTCGATCCAGATCCCGGCATCCTCGCCAGTTTCAGGGATTAAGATTTCACTCGTCAACGTCGCAGTAGCTGCACGAGTTTGCGGTATGAGGGTTCCCATAATCCCTCCTCCAACAATCACACCGGCACCCACGCCGACCATAAGAGCCATCGGTAAACTGCCAAAACGGGAAAGCCTCGGCGACGCTTTAAAAAGCAGCATAATGGTCAGGATCCATGGAATAATGATGGTGCCGACAGCAGCGGGTTCGAGGAGCCCAGAGATACCGTTATCCGTCAGAGGGTCGATCAGGTACGGTCGAATCACGTAGAAATAGGCAATGGCCCCTGCGTAGCCCGAGGCGACGCCGACGAACAAGTACGTGGCAATTCGAAAGAGGACATTGTCACTGATTAGATAACTCAAGACCATGATGGTCAAGAATGCCGCCAGAATAGTCCCGAGTGTCTCAAGCGAGAATAGGCTCATGCACGATCCTGCCTTCGTCCGTTTCTCTGCGTTCCCGCTATCCAGCCAACGATGCCGTACCCCGCTCCAATCAGGAGGATGATCTCAATCGCGATCATCCCCACTCCGAAGGCGTCCCAGCTTTGACGTGCATCTCCGGATCTGCCGTTGAACTGCTCGTATGTCACAGCGGAAGGGAGCCCGGTGAGAATGCCATCGACCTGCTTGTCCGGGGCTTCAAAATAAGGCCTTACCAGCGGTTCGGCCCCCGCGCTCAGAATCATGATGAGCGGCGTCTCTCCAATCCATGGATTCGTTTGTTCGGCCCAGGTCCGTGCCGTTTCTGTGCCCGCCGTGATCACGACGACGGATCCAAAGTCAGAGAGCCGATCCACGCCTTCGAGGATGGGCGAATCCCATCCGGAGTCGCCTTCGAAGTTTTCTGGAAGCCGGAACCCGCGCAGGAGGGCAAAGCGAGGCGCGATCGCAAATAATTGAACCGCAGTTGATCCACCGGACAGATAACCGAGATGGACATAATCGATTCCGTTGATCAACTCCCGTCCAGCGTCAATATTCTTCACCATCAATTCTGCCAGGGGTGGACCGGTCGGGCGGGTTGAGACGGTCACAATTGGAATGGCGCGCTTCGCGGCATGATCAAGAAGCGGGTTGGAGACGGTCGCAAGTTCCCCGCTGTATCCGGGCGCATAATCGAACACGACCAACATCGGTCGGTCGGTCGGAACCGCCTCAACCAGCGCGATGAGCGGCCCGAGATCTCGTGGAACCACAGAAGGGGGCGAGAACCCATCCATACCTAAACGCTCAAACAAGAAGGGCGTGACCACGGCAAGACAGAGGACGAGAGCGATCCCCCAACGAATGAGAGGTACGCGGATGCGCTCAGCACCTCGAACGCCGACTTCACGCTGCTCCTCATCGACCAGTCGATGTAAGAGTTCTGCCTGAGCATATTGTCTCTCCGTGACTTCGAGCCTTGAAGAGCTCGCCGTGGATGTGCGCGGCATGGCAACAACGGGCTCCGCCATGAGCACTCCACGCAGTCCGGCAAGCGGCCCAGCCGCTTCAACGGGTTGGACTTCCTCGGGCTCGATCTCGATATCGGATCGAAATGTATCCACGGGACGCATCGCTTCAAGCCATGTAGGAAGTGTCGCGGGGGCAAGGTCGCTTGCCTCTTCGCCGGCCTTAGAATCAGGTTTCATCTCGCCGATCCAATCCGGGAGTTCAATCGATTCGAGCGTAATGTCATCGATCTCGACGACGGGCTTGTCCCCACCCTCTTCAAGGATCAGTGCTGGGATTTGCGAATCAGGTCTCTCGGGTGGAGCGACCTTCGCTCCATCAGGAGGCGACGCTCGATAAGCCTCCTCCTGACCCGCGCTTGACTCAGCACCCGCAGTTTTCGAGACGAGATCTGGGGAGCCCGGGACCGCAGGGACATCGGAGAGTGCTCCTAGATCAAGGGGGGGCGCCGGCGCGTCTTCAAGTTTTTCGTCGTCGGATTCAATCGCCGGGGCGAGGTCATCTAAACCATGTGGAACTTCCCCGATGCCCTCATCCGCACGAAGATCATTCAGCCAGTCCTCACCTTCTTGATCCGGAGGGGTAGAGCCCGGAGCTGCAGCCTTGCGAGCCCGGATGCGGGCGAGCCAGTCGGGAACGTCTTCGCCTGGATCGGCGTCACCTGCGGCGGCAAAATCATCCATCCAATCGGGAATTTTTCCTTCCGGAGGTCCTTCATCCGCACTCGAATCGGCTTCCCGTAACTGACCTAACCACTCGGGACTGCCATCCTCGGCTTCTGAATGTGCCTGCTCCACTTCATCCGGGTCCGGATCGGCGCTCACATCTGCACGTATCCGATCCAACCAATCTGCGCCCAATTCCTCCCCTTCGTCTCCTGCAGGAGACGTTCGATCAACCTCATCAGGGGAAAATTCGAGCGGCGAGGAATCTAATACCAGAGGTGTGAGCCGAGCACCGCAAACGGCACATTCCTCCGCAGTTTCTGGATGTGGGGAGCTGCACATCGGGCAGCGCGCTTCAGACATTCCGTTACTCCCCGTATGGACGATCGATCGCCAGCAAGATTCTCAACCCCGTAACAATGGCGCCGAGGGCAATTCCCAGGATGATGCCGCGGGCGCCTCCTGCAGCCGCAACCTGCGCAAGCGTATTACGAATACCGCTGAACAATTGGGAAAACGCGCTATCACTCCCGAGTAACCACGGGCCGGTGCCCAGCAAAATCAGCAGCGCGGTGACCAAAAAAACAACGCTGAAGAGATCTCGCCTCCGGGAGACGATGCGGAACCCCGCCACCGTCAATGTGATCGCGAGCAGCCCGCTCAATGTCGCTTCGACCGGCAGTTGAATATTCTCGAAGAGCCATAGAACAATGTCGCTGTCCGGATGAAAGAAGAGACCGAGAACGAGTGTTGCCAGAAAAGAGGTGACTAGAATCGCGCTGTAGGGCCACCCTTTTTCTTGTTCACTGATTTTCGACCAATGCACAAGGAAGAGGTTAAACAACCCCAGGAATAAAGCCACTGCGGCGAGTACAACCACCCATCGCATGAGCAAGAGCCGCATATCGAATAATATCTTGACCAATCCATCCGTGGGAATTTGATCAAGTCGGACAAAATAACCCAGGAGGACCAGAACTCCACTTACAACTGCAGTGGCAGCCCAGATCATGTACGATCCGATTTTCACCAGCTAACCCCAATTACACGAAGAAGCGTTCCCAGGAGAATGGCGCCGATCACAACGATGCGAACTGCATCCTGGACTCGCAGGCTGGCTCGATGCGCCTCGCCAACATTCAAATAGGCGCCACCGGCAAAGATCTCCTCACCGATGAGAGGATGGTTGGCGCTCGCGTAGAGAAGCGCTTGAGATTGAACATCGTCCGTCCCCGCCAGAACGAATGAACCCCCTCGCTCTCCTGCGTCCGCAGCCAGAGCGCCCTCGGCTCCAAAGGAGCCTGCCAGCACATTGACGGACACATCCTCCGTCGCGAGTAGAGTCGGTAAGGTGGCAAAATACGAAAACGGTGTCGGTCCTAGAAAGCGACCCGACGAGGGATGAAACCGGTCGAGCGCGCCTGCGGAGACATATGTGCTCCGCAATGAGTCTTGAGCGAGAATCGTCATCGCTCCGTCACCGGTCGTGACGACGGCGGGTTTATCGCTGAGTGTGGTCACGCGACCAATACGCTTAAGCATCACCAACCCCGCAAAAGCGGGAGCACTATTTGTACCGATGATCGACCCTGTTCCCAGGGATAGATGCACTCGTTCCCCGGCCTCGACCGCGCGTTCGATCGACGTACCTAAAACCTCATAACCCTGGATGGGCCGGAAGACCGCAGGCCATCGAATACCAAAACCGATATAGAAAATCAGTAACCCGAGGAAAAGTCCAAGCACAGCAAGCCCAAGGATGTCGATCCCGGTCATGGAGTTTCCTCCTCTCGCAGCTGAGCCAGAAAAATCGCCGATTTTTCCGGATCTTCAATAATCCGACCCAACGTGACCCACCGGCCATCCGAAGTGCCGACGAAGGGCTCAAGCACATACACGACCTGTGCGCCAAGAATCGCCAGAGGTTTGAGGGCATCCATGAGTGCAATGGTTAAATTTCCCAAACCCAAGCGTCGAATTTTCCTTGCGTATTCTAGTGTAAAATCTTCCATCCAGACCTTCGCCGCGCAGTATAACATAATGGCCGCGCGGTCACCAATTACCCCCCACCCATGGGGGTTCGCGGTGTGATGTGTGCAACGGTTGGGCACCGGCCCACGGTTCCGAATGCCGATTGTAGACTCTGCATGATTGCCGGTCAAGAACTCGATATTGCGGCGGTTTCCGCTTTGTATATAATATGGAACAGTTGTTCGAAAGGATCATCCATGAGCCTCGACCTGCGCACCTTGCTCCCCCAGGTGCAACAATTAGGCCATGCAGTCGCAGCAGAAAACGACCGTATTACCCGGGTTTTACCAAAAATCGTGGGGGCATTTGAGTCCGCGGCCAAGATGCCTACGGAGGATATCAAAGCACATATCCAGGGCATTGGCAATCGTTGGACCGGCGCCATCCCGACCGATGAGCCCATCGATCTCATCCATCCTGCTCCCGATGAACCCGAGATTTACAATGTGGTTGGCGCGGACGGATCGCAAATCTACCCTGACAGGCACGAGATCGCTCGCTATGCGCTTATCAATATCGGAAGCATTCTCATCAGGCACGGCACCGGCGAAGCCCCCTCGACACACCTGGAGGGGACGCTGACGTTCGATGTCGATCCAGACGATGATCTTAATCTCGAGAGCGCCGCCATCATCAATGGCCGCCGTGATGTCGCCGAAATGGAAGCGTTGACCGGCTGGGCGGAATCACATCGTCAGGAAAAAACACTATTGCTGCTCGATAACAGCTTGCTGCTGTGGTTGGCCCTCCGGCTAGGCGCCTCCAGCAAGAAAATAATCGACCAACTTCTTCATGAATATTTAGATCATCTGGAACGAATACGACTCACCGGAGCCGCGCTGGCGGGATTCATCGATCGCCCGAGAAGCACGAATGTGCTTACGCTCCTCGATGGACTCGGGGTCGTCGAGCGAGATGATCACGGCGCAAGTTTGCTCCAGGGCATTGAAGATCGGAAACTCTTTGCCCGGGTTCTCACAGCCGGATGCCGCAGCGCCCTGTTTCGACATCCCTCTCCGCTTAATGATAACTTTCGAGCAGCCGGCCACGAGGTGTTTTTCTTTTACCTACATACCGGGCCCAATGAGCAGGTTGCCCGTATAGAAGTGCCCGTTTGGGTCGCAACGGATAAAGAGCTGCTCGACCTGGTCCACGCCGCCATCCTTCAGCAATGCCGTACCTCGGAGGGTTTTCCTTATGCGCTCATCCGTGCACACGAGTTGGCCGTGGTAACCCATCGTGAACGGGGTACATTGAACGACATCATCCAGCAGGAAATTGAAGGACGGGGCGTCGAATCCAGGATCTCTGTCAAATCTCGGACCAAACGCTGGACAAGTTCAAACCGTCAGCATCGCTTATAAGGGAAGGGATTCTATCGACATGGGAGAACCGATCGGAAGAGTTACACGCTGCAGTACACAGGGTTTTATAGGCGCAGTTCGACAGCTCGATCCACAAACGCCGACCTTTGGCACGCTGTGTAAAGCCGAAGCCCAGGGAGGAAGCACCTTCGTCGTGGGAGCAGTATACAATATCAGCATCGAGGACGATCCCTTTGCTCGCCATGTGGCTTCATCGGATCGGGCCAGTTCAGAACAGATTGCGGATCACATCGTCAATCGCCAAACGCCTATTGAGATCAGCGCGATTGCAGTCGGCTATATGAAAGATGAAGATTGCTTCTATTCGCTTCCCCCTCAGCCCCCCTTGACCATGGCAGAAATTATCCCGCTGACAGATGCTGAAATCATCACCTTTACGGCTGAGCTCGACTTCATCTCGACATTGGTCAACTTCCACAATGATGAACTCACCGCCGCAGTATTACGCACCGCCGCTCAAAGCAGACCCGAGTCCGAGCGGCACAGCTACCTGCAGGCCGGCGGACGAGCGTGTGCTCGATTGCTCAATGAAGACTTCGTACGGCTTGAAACGCTCATTCAGAAAATAAAGCCTTGAGGATGATGCCGATCCGCCCAATCAGGTCTTAAGAACCAGAGGATGAAACATGCCGAATGATTCAGAACTAGACGCCTTTCTTGGAAAACCCCGGGACGAAAACCCTCTCGGGCTCATCGTGGGTGGATCGCTTTCATCCGGGTTGCTAATGAAGCTCGATCCAAGGTTTACGGTCGAGAAGCTGGCCGTCGGGCGATATGTCGTCATTCACGGACGACAGACCGGCATGACGTTCTTCGGCATGATTACGGACATCCGTCTCGATACGACCAATCCGGGATTGATCCACCACCCTCCGGAAGTCTCCGACCCATTTTCGTTGGAAGTGTATTCCGACGAGATCGCATATGTGGCACTCAACGTCACCCCGATGCTCATGCTCGATGATGATGACGACCAGCCCCGACCGGTCAAAACGGTGCCCACACACTTCTCGGCGGTTTATGAGGCCTCTGCAGGTGATGTCGATCGGGTCTTCGGCGAGGAGGACAGATCCCACTTTTATCTCGGCACACCGCTGGATATGGAGACCGTTCAGGTTAACATCAACCTGGAACGCTTCGTTGAGCGCTCTTCGGGTGTTTTCGGAAAGACCGGTACTGGAAAATCATTTATTACGAGGACGCTCCTGGCCGGAATCATCCAATCCGATCTGGCGTCCGCGCTCATCTTCGACATGCATAACGACTACGGATGGGCGGTGAAGGATGATACGGGTCGGGAGTATAAAGGCCTTCGCCAGTTGTTTCAAGACGGCCGGGTGAGCGTCGTCACACTCGATGAGGACACATCCAGAGCACGGGGGAGCAAATATGATCGTGTCCTGAGGATTGGTTATGAGGAGATCCAACCTGAGGACGTGGAGATGCTCTCCTCGCTCCTCGGACTTTCGGAGATCCAGACCGGAGCGCTGTACTACCTGTACCGGCGCCTGGGCAAAGATTGGATATCAAAACTCTTATCCGACGCAGATGATGACGGGGAAATTCAGGAGATTCTCGACAGC
>CAZMZL010000055.1:0-15840 GCA_964570595.1 uncultured Anaerolineaceae bacterium
GAGCACATTTGATCGAGTTCCAGCAGATGATCGAACACTGGAATTCATCATTGCCGACGGCAAAGGGAACAAAGTTTTTCGTGAGCAACTCGAGACATCGGAATACGGCATCGCCTCTGTCGATTTTCAACTCGCCTCCGAGGTCAATACAGGTCCGTATAAAATCACCGCCCAGTTGGGGAACACGAGCTCGGAGAAGACGGTGAACGTCGAGCGCTACGTATTACCTAAATTCAAAGTCTCCTGGAATACGGATCGGAGTTTTTATAAACCCGGCGAGCGCGTCACTGGATCCATTGATGCAGAATATTTCTTCGGTAAAAAAGTCAGCGGTGGAGAGGTCAAGATCGATGGTTTTACGTTTGATTTCGAACGGCAGACTGTCTTCAATATTCAAGGTGAGACGGACGAGGATGGCGCCTTTGAATTTGAGTTTTTCGTGCCTGATTACGTCCTTGGCTCGGACCTGGAAGGCGGGACCGGACGTTTCTATCTTGAAGCCTCGGTTACCGATCTCGCCAGGCATACCGAAACCTCCAGCTTCTCAATGCCGGTATCTCAAAGCACGCTCATCGTCGACGTGATCCCGGAGAGCGGCATGATCCGACCCGGCCTGGAGAACATCCTCTACATCCTTACATCCTACCCGGATGGCACGCCTGCGGAAACCTCGCTCACGCTGATGATCTCCGGCCAATCGGTATCCCTTCAAACCGGACCCTTCGGTCTTGCTGAATATCGCTTCACCCCCGAGTCGAACTGGCTCGAGGTGCAGATCGTCGCCCGGGATGAGGGGGGCAACGTCACGGAATCCTATGTGATCTTCGAAGGGGAGTGGTCCGAGGAGACCGTCCTGCTGCGCCCGGACAAAGCCGTCTACCAGGTCGGTGAGACGATGTTCCTGGAAATTCTCACCACGTCCCCATCAGGGGACGCCTACCTGGACATCGTGCGGGAAGGGCAGACTGTCAGCACCCGCACGGTCAAGATTGAGGAGGGAAGAGGCCAAGCAGCTGTGGATCTCTCACCCGATCTCTATGGCACGCTCGAACTGCACGCCTATAAAATTCTGTCCTGGGGCGGGATCGCCAGAGATACGCGTCTCGTGATCGTAGACGCCCCCAGCGACCTCGAACTGATCATCACCCCCGATCTGGAGACCCACAGGCCGGGCGACACCGCCAATATTGATTTCCAGGTTTCCGGTACGGATGGCGTGGGCGCTCAATCAGCATTGGGTATCGCCATCGTCGACGAATCTGTATTTGCCCTTGCAGAGCAAGATCCTGGTTTCGCCAAACTGTACTTCCTGCTCGAAGCAGAACTCTTGCAACCAAAATACGACATCCATGGATTCAGCATCCCCGACCTCGTCGGCCCGGCTCAAATCGAGCCCGACCTGCAGCACGCCGTCGAGGGTGCAGCGCAGGCATCGATGGCAGATGCAGCAGCTTTCATCAACCCCTTCACGTTGAGCTTGAATTCCCGCGAGCTCAGGATACAGCAAGCACGTGAACGACAGACCGCGTTCTTCAATATCGTCGCGCAGTCGCTGTTCGTCCTGGAAATCCTCGTCTCGATCACCATCGCGGGGCTCATGCTCTACAGCGTGATCAAGGATAAGGCAGCCGCTGGTGCAGCCGCAATTATGCTTGCCATCACGCTTGTGCTCACACTGCTGTTCTTCCTCTTCCCCACGCCAGATTGGGTGGGCGGCCGACCACTGGACCGCCTCGGATTTTTCCTCGAGCAGCTCACCTATGGCGGAGAGTGGCTCCTGGTTCTCCTTGGTCTCGGCGGTGTCATAGCCTTTATCACTCTCGTGATCATCGCCGTCGTCAAAAAGGACGGGGCATTGGGAGCCGCCATGCTGCTCACCATCCTCGTCATCCCCATCATGGGTGTGCTCGTCTTCACCGCGACCTTGAGCGCGCTGAACCCGACGGAGAATGTGCTCATCGGGGGAATGCTCGCCCTCACCCTCATCCCCCTCGCTTATGTCCTGCGTGCTGCCGGTTTTGGCGCAAAGCGACAAATAGGCCGCGGGATGGCAGCTTTCTTCGCCGCTCCGGCCGTCTTCGTCGGGCTCCTGATCCCACTCCTGGCGATGAGCTTCGGAGGAGGGTTCGCTGCTGCGGCCCCCATGGTGGGAGGTGAGATGCGCGATTTTGCCGCCATGGAAGGGATTCCAGCCGCTGCCCCCATGGAAATGAATGCCGAGGTGGATGAAGTTCAGAAGGTGGGAGCGGAGGGGGATTCTCTGGCAGACACCCCTGGTCAGCCGCCGCGTCTCCGCCAATTTTTCCCCGAGACGATGTTCTGGGCGCCCGAAGTGATCACCGATCCTGACGGGAATCTCAATCTCGAGATTCCTCTGGCGGACAGTATCACCACCTGGCGTCTCACCGCACTCGCATCCACACAGAATGGGAAACTGGGCGCAGAAACCATCGGATTACGCGTCTTCCAGGATTTCTTCATCGATTTAGATCTGCCTCGCGCGCTTACCCAGAACGACGAAATCAGTGTGCCCGTCGGGGTGTTCAATTACCTGCCCGATCCACAGGAAGTGCGCCTCGAAATCGAGGATGCGGATTGGTTTGAGCTTCTGGACGATGCGGAGAAAACGATGTCGATCGAAGGCAACGACATCGATGTGGTCTACTTCCGGATTCGGGCGAAGGAATTCGGGCGCAAAGCCTTAAAAGTCACCGCTCTCGGATCAAAACAATCCGATGCGATCCAGAAAGAGGTCACGGTCTACCCGGACGGCAAGGAACTCACATTTAGCATCTCGGATCGGCTTCCGGAGAATGGCGTTACTCAATCCATTGAAATCCCGGCAAGTTCTATTCGGGGAACACAGCGTTTGAACGTCAAGATTTATCCCGGCGTCGTCAGTCAGATCGTCGAAGGTCTTGATAGTATTCTGCGCATGCCCAACGGCTGCTTCGAGCAAACATCTTCAACGACCTACCCGAATGTGCTCGCCCTGGACTATCTAAAGACCACCGGGCAGGTTGCTCCGGAGGTCCAGTTCAAAGCCGAAGATTACATCAACCTGGGCTATCAGCGATTGACCACCTTTGAAGTGGGTGGAGGCGGGTTCAGTCTCTTTGGCGATGCTCCTGCGGACAGGATGCTCACCGCCTATGGCCTCCAGGAGTTTACGGACATGAGTGAGGTATATCACGTCGACCGGGCCATCATCGAGCGTGCTGCGGAATGGTTGCTGGGGCAGCAAAGCGGGGATGGATCGTGGGAGAGCGATCAGGGACTCGTACACGAGAGCACCTGGCAAAATCTACAGAATGATCGCCTTCCGGTCACAGCCTACATCGTCTGGAGCCTGATCGAAGCCGGTTATCACGATGATGGTCGTGTGGTGTCGGGTCTGGCCTACCTCAAGGAAAACTATGTCCAGGCGGACGATCCATACGTCGTCACGCTCATCGCGAACGCCCTCGTTGCTGCGGACCTCCAGGACGGAGAGATATCCAGCTTCACAGGTGGAGTTCTCGACGAGCTTGCCAGCATGGCTCAATATGATGGAGAGGCCGCATTCTGGTCGAGCGACGTGGCGACATTCATGGGATCCGAGGGTCAAACCGGGAGTATTGAGACGACCGGGCTGGGCGCATTTGCGCTCCTACGGGCGAACCGGCATCCCGAGATCGCCAACGCAGCCTTGACCTATCTTGTCCGTCAAAAGGACAGCTTCGGCACGTGGTACAGCACCCAGGCGACGGTGATGGCGCTGAAAGCGATGCTCGAATCCGTAAAGGTGGGTGCGGAGGATGTGAACGCCAGCGTGACGGTTTCATTGAACGGCGGGCAATCGCGAACGCTCTCCATCGACCCGGAAAACTTCGACGTCGTCCAATTGGTCAGTTTCGAGGATATCAGTCTAGGCGGTCAAAACCAGGTCACAATTGAGGTGGATGGTAAGGGTGAGCTGATGTACCAGATCAGCGGTTCCTATTATTTACCTTGGGCGGAAGCCGTCGCCCAGAGTGACATCGGCGAGGGCGAGCTCGTTTCGATCGATGTTCAGTATGATCGCACCGAACTCCGTGTCGATGATACGGTCCAGGTGGATGTGAACGTGGAGCTGATTAAAGACGGGCGTGCAGAGTGGGCGCTTATCGATCTTGGTATTCCACCCGGGTTTTCGGTCAAGACGGAGGATCTAAGCGCACGCGTCAACCGCGATCAAGATGTGCCTGAAGACTATGGTCTACCCACGGTGGAGCGTTTCGAAATCACCGGTCGACAGGTGCTCGTGTATATTGGAGGATTGAGCCATGGGAATCCACTATCCTTCAGCTACCGGCTGCAAGCTAAATTTCCCATCGTCGCCCAGACTCCAGCGAGCACCGTCTACGATTACTATAATCCAGATGTGAACGGAGAGCAGGCTCCCATTGCGATCGTGGTCAATCCATAACAACGCACAGGTGGAGACGTTACATGGGACATCTCACCATCAAACACCGCATGGGACATCTTACGACCTGAGCTGCATGGGACGTCTCCCCACTTACTCTGCATACAAGTACAGACATTGTCTGTTGCGCAGTGGTAGAGACGTTGCATGCAACGTCTCTACCTATCCTGTCCCCCTGTAGAGACGCACGGGCGGTGCGTCTCTACCGCACCCCACACCCATCATCGCCCAGTTACACTTCTGCCTATCGCCCTTGCGTCTTGTTCCTTGTTACATGTCGCGCCATTTTTACTTCGATTGTGAATCTATAAATAATCATCGTCACATACATTTAGGAAATATTTCCCTATGAATGAGGGAGAAAACAGTTATGAATAGCGTCGATGGTTGCGATATACGATTTACCGTATAGATGAGTAAATAACCCTGCCGCAAGCGACGGGGTTTTCAGCCGAAGTCTTTCATAAAACTCGAACTCAAACGAGGGCCGCTCGGGGGTGGATGCGGATAGAATAACTCGGCGTTCCCTCCATTTCGCAGTACAATATCCAATCTGAACATACGTGTCCAAGATGACACGCATGTGGTTTGTCCGCCCCTGCCTGCAAACCGCAACATCGGTGATTTTTTAGCATATTTATAGATGGAGAGACAAATGAGCAACACCATGCTCTATCTCATCACAGCCCTTATCTGGGGATCCACCTGGTTGGCAATTACGTTCCAACTCGGGAGCGTTCCCCCGGAGTTGTCGGTGGCCTACCGGTTTGCGCTTGCCTCTCTGATTCTTTTTATATATATTGCGATAAAGCGTTTACCGGCCAGATTCTCTACCAAGGAACATGCTTTTTTTGCGCTCCAGGGTCTATTCCTTTTTTCGTTGAATTACATCCTCGTCTATCTGGCCGAGAGCTACCTCACCAGCGGCCTCGTCGCCATCGCCTTCTCAACCATCGTTTTATTCAACGTTGCATTTGGCACGTTGTTTCTGAGTAACCCGATCCGCCTCAGAGTAATCCTTGGAGGGACGATCGGGCTGCTCGGTCTTGCACTGGTTTTCTGGCCTGAGCTTTCCACGCTGGAGCTCTCCAGCAATCGAACCGTCGGTCTTGTCCTCGTTTTTCTGGCCCCCATTTCCGCCTCCTTAGGCAATATTGTATCTGCCCGCAACCAGCGAAACGAGTTGCCCGTCGTGCAGACGAATGCCTTCGGGATGGCCTATGGTGCGTTGTTTATGTTCCTCCTGGCATTGCTGAACGGTACAACTTTCACCTTTGACGCCTCGACTGCATATGTACTCTCGATTCTGTATCTGGCCTTCTTTGGTTCTGTCATCGCATTTGGAACCTATCTGACACTGTTGGGCAAGATCGGCCCGGACCGTGCTGCGTACGTCACCGTAACATTCCCCATCATCGCTCTCCTGTTATCGACGATGTTCGAGGGACTCACATGGACATGGGTGCAATTTGGAGGGGTCGCTTTGATCGTGGTGGGGAACGTCATCGTCTTACGCAGGGGTGGCGGGAGGGAATTACGACTTCGCAGAAGCAAAGGAACCCAAATCCAAGCCGAAAGCTGAGGAACGGAATGATCTGAGGACTCGCTTTCCTTCGTCATCATCCAGTATCGCCACACTCATTCCCCTCTCAAAGCAATCTTGCACAAGCACTTCCCCTGTACATTTTGTATAAGCCGTTTATGAGAATTTCATCGTTTCAAAACTTGACGTAAGCCGACCATCAACCCATTGATCCTTTTATTTTCCACCCATCGCCGTATCGATCTTTAGCTCATCATCAACACATCGGTGATTCGCTCGGCGAACTCCCCGCTTACAGGATCACCGGTAACAATTTCGATTTTATCCGGCGCTTCCACTCCCAGACCCAGGTCAACGGCTCGTGCGATTTGATCGAGATCAAAGATGGGACCTCTCGCCACTTCGGGCGTTGTGCCATAGGACCGCAGGATTGCCACCCCCACGGCATCGATGGCGACGCGGTCGACGCCCGCCAGGATTACACCAGGATGAACCTTCGTGCCTGCAGCAGGACCGCCATCGACGAATGCCTCCACCCCGTCCATGAGCACAAGATCCGGCTCATAAGCCGCATTGATTTCTGCAATCATACGCCGCTGATGAGACGACCCATGAAGTTCATTCATGTAATTGTAGACATCCCCCGGTACATTTTTAGCCACCATCCCCACGGAATTTTTCAAGGAAAGCGTAAAGTGCCCTCCATAACGATGTGTCTTCAGGCAACATGTTTGCACGATGCTGTCCGCTTCAAGCAGCGGTCGAGCGACGCTGAATCCCCTGCTCCAGTGAGATCCACCAGGAGGGATGGGGACCCAATCTTCAGCACCAAGCTGATCGAAGACCACGGTATCGAACCCAATCTCCTCCCCCATCTGGAAGATTCCTTTTCGCTGCATAACTGAATTCGTATCGCCCATCCCGCTCCGATCACCCACCGTGAGACGACTTGCGCCATGGTCATATAAACTCTCGATCAATGTCTGAAGTGTAGTATTGTGCGTTGATCCCGGGGCAGGATCCGCGCTGTTAAAATTCGGTTTTACGAAGACGCCCTTATCGGTGAAGGGATTGTATTCCAGCATATCGATGGCACGGCGCACGCCCTCCTCACGGTCATCGGTTTTGACCAACACGACCCGATGTGCGGGCAGGACACCTGATGTTTGTGATGAAGGACTGGATGTTGCAGCTAAAGGAGTCGTGGTTGGCGTAATCTCCAGAGGGTGGTCTGTTGGAGTGACTTTCGACACATCTCCCACATGCGAAGGCCTCAATATGGATGCACAGCCCCCCATTGCCACACTTGCCATGACCGCCCCTGTATAACACCCTGCCGTCTTGAGGAAATCTCTCCGCCGCATGATCACTCCTGTGGTCCAATCATACTTTCACCGGCCCGAACGGTCCAACCGCCGCGTTCCATCATAGACTGGATCATTCGAGAAATTCGCCCCATCCCTCGCCCCGACACAAGCTATGTGATGTCACACCATAACACCTATAATATCGGTTCCGATGGAAGCACAATTTCTCGAGCAGTACGAAGATGAAGTGCGCGCATGGCGGGAGAGTTTGGATACCCGTTTGCGCGCCAAAAACAACTGGCTTGCTCTGTATGGCTTGATCTGGCTTGAAGAAGGAGTCACCCGTCTCGGGAGTGACCCGGCGAATGATATCCTGCTGCCAGAGGATTCTGTGCCGCCCTTTATGGGAACGATTGAACATTTGGAGGGAAAATCCACCTTTTCCTCAGAAGGTACAGGCGCGGTCACCATCAATGGAAAGCTCATTGAACACAGCTTCCTCTCCCCAGACACATCGGATGATCCGAGTTACCTGGAAATAGGGGCCTTGAGGATGGTCGTGATCGAGCGCGGGGACCTCACCGGATTGCGGATCTGGGATAACAATCGCCTTGAGCGACGTACCTTCCCGGGCAGAAGCTGGTTCCCTGTGAACCCTGAATTCCAAGTCCAAGCTGTATTTAATGAACACTCGAAGGGGAGAACCATCATGATCCCCAACGTCCTGGGAGAACAGGAGGAAGCTCAAAGCCTCGGAACCGTCACCTTTGCACTCCACGATCATGAGGGGCGGCTTGAAGCCATGGAAGCCGCGAACAAGACCTTGTTCATCATCTTCAAAGATTCAACTTGTGGCGCCGCCACCTATCCTCCTGGACGGTTTCTGATCAGCGATGAGATTGTGGGTCGGGCAGTCACGCTCGATTTCAATCGTGCCCACAATCCCCCCTGTGCGTTTACGGATTTCGCAACCTGCCCGCTCCCACCTGAGGGCAACCATCTCGACTTTCCCATCGAAGCAGGTGAAAGATATCCCCCCAGCGGTTCGGAACGCTAGAAGCGACGACCTCCTACATCCCCTGCCGGCAGTCAAGATGCATCAAAAGGAAATCCCTCATAAGAATTCCATTCCATGGATCCAGGGGCCCAATCCGGACCACCCTCAGAGAGGCATTTCGCGCGGGTTAGATCGGTGATATCCGAGTTGTGAACGATTGATGGGGTTATGGAGTAGTTGTATCAAGAGGGGATATGATGCGATCAGTATTCTTACCTGGCCTAAGTCTTCTTCTCCTGGTTGCCGGCTGCCAGACCCTTTCAATTTCAAATCAGGATATCGAACCTACGAAATCAAGGGGATCGGTCTCGAACACCCAAAATCCTTTCGATCTCGACTGGGAAGACCGCAGCGTCTTTCAAGCAAATCTCATACCCTCCGAACATGAGACGCTCTCGAATTCGGATGGGATGAGCGATTACCGCCTGGATATTGAAATCGCTGACGATTTAAATTCGCTCACCGGGCGTTTGAAAATCCGTTTCACGAATCAAGAAGAAATCTCGTTGGAGCAGCTTTATCTCCGATTATTTGCGAACATCATGGCGGGAGGGTCTTCGATTTCGAACCTGATGCTCGACGGCGAGCCTTCGAACTACACATTAGAACTTCTCAATAGCGCCGTCCACATCCCTCTATCCTCGCCGCTTGATCCCGGCGAGTCCCTCCTTCTGGAAATGGATTTTGAAACCATCATCCCGGAGGAAATGAGTGGAAACTATGGTCTCTTCGGTCATTTTGAAGACCTGCTCGTCCTGCAAGTATTTTTCCCGCTCATCCCGGTGTTTGATGATGAGGGCTGGAATGTGGAGATCCCCCCGCCCCATGGCGACCTCACCTACCTCGATCCGAGCTATTTCGTCGTACGTGTGAGTGCCCCTGAGGAACTCACCCTCATCACGACAGGGGTTGAGATCGACAGAGTCATTAAGGATGATCGCCAGTCCCTCACCATTGCAGCCGGCCCGGCTCGAGATTTCTACCTCGCCGCCAGCGAGAAATTCGAAGCCCGGAGCGAGGAGATTGAGGGCACGAAAGTCAACAGCTATGCCTTTCCGGAACAAGAAGAAGGGGCATCACTCGCGCTTCAATTCAGCCTTAACGCCCTGAAGAACTTCAATAAGCGCCTGGGTCCCTACCCTTACGCCGAGCTCGATGTGATAAGCACGAGTATGCAGGCACTCGGCATGGAGTATCCAGGTGTCATTGCGATCTCAAATGAACTCTACGATCCAGATGGAAAGCTCTATGGCGCTCCAGCACCCATCATCCTGGAATCGACCGTCGCTCACGAAGTCGCACATCAATGGTTTTACAACACGGTGGCAAACGACCAGATCGACGAACCCTGGATGGATGAGGCCATCGTCCAGTATGCTACGGGACTTTATTATAAAGATCAGTATGGCGAGCGAGGGATGCAGGGGTACCGCCAATCATGGATCGATCGATGGGATCGCGTGGAAAAAGCAGACATCCCCATCGGCCTGCCCTCCGAAGATTACGATGGAACTACTTACGGGGCCATCGTGTATGGTCGAGGCCCTCTATTTCTGGATGCGCTCGCGGAACGCTTGGGAGTAGAAGTATTCGACGACTTCCTGCGTGATTACTACACGCAAAATAAGTGGGGGATCGGAACGGGTGAATCGTTCCGGCAATTGGCAGAAGAGAATTGCCAGTGTGATCTTCAGGGATTATTTGAGGAGTGGGTTTACGAATAGTCCGCCGGACGCATACAGATTCCAACGCACGAAACTAAGGTGAAGCTGAGCAGCCGTTGCTGAAGGACAGCTCGAGGCCGTAGCCGGATGAAGCGGTCGTCCCCCCGAAGAGAAAATCAAGCGACTCGGTTCCCGAGACATCTGAGGATGTGGAAAATTGATATTGAGGCGGAGGAGCAAAGCCCGACCAGATTACACCCCCGTCGAGTCTGACCTCAAAGAATCCACCATTGCTTGCAGGCCAATTCAAATTAACCCTCGTCAGGGTGATCGATGATCCTGTCCCATTATGGATCTGCCACTTCACGAATGTGCCGGGGTTCGAGAAATTTCCAACCGTGATCTGCGAGCATACGTCTGCTGTCTGCGTGGGCGTGAGCGTTGTTGTGGCTGTCGGAACAGGTGTGAGCGAAAAAGTGGGCGAGGGGATGGCTGTGCGAGTCCGCGTCTGGGATGCGGTCGGTGAGTTAGGCGGCGTCCGTGTGATCGTCGGTGTTCTCGTCACCGTGTTTGTCTTTTGAACGGTTGAAGTGGGGGTTCGGGTTACCAGGACCCTGGTAGCCGTAACATCCCCGGGAGATACCAGAACCCCGAGCGCCACCGCTGTCGCCGTCATCGCCAGTTCATCTTCAGAGGGCGGTCCATCACCTTCATCACCCGGAGGGATGGCGCCCACTCCCATGGCCTCCAATGTAGCCGCCACGGCTGTTTTGATTTGATCTCCGGAGAGATCGGCTCCGACCCCCAGAGCCACCGATGTCGAGAGGGCATTAATGGTTGCTGCGAGATCTCCTTGCGAGAGCGCACCCGTCCGTTGGGCGTTGTTCGCGAGCTGGGAAGCCGCCCAAATCGCAAAAAGCAGGAAGGGTATGAGGAGCACGAGCAAGATCCCCGTGCGGACGCGATTGGAAGGAGTTCTTTCGTCGGATTCGACCTCGATCCGATCAGGAACCGGTTTCAAGTATAAGGTCGGTTCAGCCGGTTTTCGAGCGCCGGGCTTAAGCTCTCCAGAGGTTGGATCGTAAACATTGCGTAGTGCTTCATTGAAGGCGGCGCTGAATTCGACCACGGATTCGTAGCGATCGTCAGGATTTTTTGCCAACGCACGGATAATAACGCCTTCAATGGCTTCCGGGAGATTCTCGTTGACCAGCCTGGGGAGAGGCAGAGGTTCATTCGCATGCTTCATCGCGATCGCCAGGGGCGTATCGGCTTCATAGGGTAGCTGACCCGTGCACATTTGGTACAAAATAACGCCAAGCGCGTACTCATCCGTCCTTGGCGTGACCGGCTCTCCTCGGGCTTGTTCCGGCGCCATGTAGTGCGGGGTGCCGATCAAGCCCGATCCCGTCAATTGAGCCGTCGCCTCGTGCACATAGGCGGTACCAAAATCGGACAGCCAGGCGTTCCCTTTATCATCGATGAGGATATTGGACGGTTTCACATCTCGATGGATCACACCACTATCGTGCGCATACTGCAGGGCAGATGCCATCTGTTCGATGATGTGCGCACCATCCTCTGGTTTTAATGGCCCTTTTCTCAACCGCTGCCTCAGGGTACCCACCTGCATATAGGGCATGACCAGGTAGAAAATGTCGTCCGCTTCTCCAAAGTCGAGCATGGGTACGATATTGGGATGTCTGAGCCCCATGAGGACCTGAGCTTCCCTTTGAAATCTGGCTTTGAAATTTTCTTCTTCTGCGAGTCCGGGGGGAAGGACCTTGACGGCGACGACGCGCTCATTCGTCACATCAATGGCTTTATACACAGACGACATGCCGCCCCGCCCAATTTTCTGGACGAGCTCATATTTTCCCAGGATGCCGCCTGTCATAATCGCCATTCTTTACTCTCGCCTGCTTTCGCTCAAACCCATGATGCCCCTACACCATTTTAACTGCTTCCCCTTAGTAGGCGAAGGGATAGATGGGCCACATCCTCCATCCGCTTTCTTAGCATACCACTCCAGAAAAAACGCTCTCTTTTCAATCACCTTACAAAACCCTCCACCATCCCGTTCCATGCGTCATTAATACTCTAGGTCGAGATGAAATTCAACTCCCCCGATAAGATCACCATGGTTGCACAAAAACAGCAGGATGAATCGGTTCATTTGAGCAGGTTTTGGCAGCTTTTAAGAGCGCGACCTGATCCCCCACAGGACCGTAATGCTATTCCAAAGAAAGGGCGCAAATGCTATAAATAAAGCATCCCCGAATGTTCCCGAAACCGGGAACTGTGGGCGGCACTTCAGGCCACTTTAAAGGTTTATCTTTACCGGTTGCCAGACACATAGTTCTGCTCTCGAAGATCAGGCGGCGCGCCTCTTTCGGTCGGGATTCATTGCGTCATTAATCCGCTGCCTGGCATAGGTGTCGATGATGTTGAACGGGAGTAGTCACATAGACTCATACACGCAGAACCTTCCTGAAGGAAGCAAGGTGGGAGGGTTGGCTATGGACGTACATCGGGATCCATCCTACCTGCTTTTGGAGAATGCAGTATTGTGGGCGTAAATCGATCCACCGGAGTCAAGGTCGCCGGAGCGTTAGCCCCGCTTGCCATCGCAGGCTCGATCCTGCTGGCGGAGGCTGCACTCTCCACCTCTGTAATTACCGCGCGCGTCAGTATCAGCTCGGTCGCAGAAGAAGCAAATGCGGCCAGTTCCAATCCATCCATAAACGCAGATGGACGATTCATCGCCTTTGCATCCGACGCGAACAACCTCGTAATCGACGACGCCAATAGCTTCCAGGATATCTTCGTCCATGATTGGGCATTGGATCAAACCGAGCGTGTGAGCATCAGCACCGCTGGGTCAGACGCAAACGGCGACAGCATGAATCCATCGATCAGCGGGGATGGGCGCTACGTCGTATTCGAATCAACTGCAAGCAACCTCGTCCCAGGTGACAGCAACAATGTGTCCGATGTCTTCCTGCACGACCGCGAGGCTCATACGACGACGAGGGTGAGCCTCTCCTACGGCGGAGGTCAGACCGATAGGAAGAGTATGACACCGGTCATCAGCAGCGATGGAAACGTCGTCGCCTTTGTCTCTGATGCCACCAACATCGTCCTTGGCGGCACGAACGCAATCGGAAAAGTTTTCACATATGATATTCTCGCTGGAACCTCAGAATTAATCAGCGTTACAACTGCGGGAACCTCGCCAACTGCACCCAGCGAAGCCCCGGCTATTAATGCCGATGGCAACATTGTCGCCTTCTCCTCAGATGCAACCGACCTGGTTTTAAGCAACTTCAACGGATCTAAAAATATTTTCGTGCGTAATCGGACCACCGGGACTACCGAACTGATCAGTGTATCTCTGGATGGCGTCAATCCCGGGATATATCCAAGCTACATGCCCGACCTCAGCGGAGACGGCCGCTTCGTCGTCTTCCATTCGTTCGCCTACGACCTGGTAAACGGTGACAACAACGGCAAGTTCGACATTTTTCTCAGAGATCGCCTCAATCAAACGACCCAGCGCATCAATCTTAAACCCGATGGGTCGGAATCGGTCGGCGGGCATAGTATGGTGGCGAAGATAAGCGAGGACGGTCTCAATATCGCTTTCCGATCACAAGCCACGGATCTTGTTGCGGGAGATTCCAACCTGAGGGAAGATATATTCTTGGCGGACACCGCCGGTTCCATCGTACGAATCAGCGTCGATTCAAATGGCAACGAGGCTGCTGGAAATAGCTATTGGCCGGCGATCGACAGCACCGGCGATTCCGTCGCCTTCTTCTCGGATGCGCCTAATCTCGACGCGTTGAACATTGATTCGAATGGCGCCGCAGATATCTTCATTCGCGGGGTGAAACCCGAACCCCCACCGGTTCCTGCACCTGAGCTATCGCTCACAAAGAGCATCGCAACCGGCGCATCATTTACCGCCGTCGGCGATGTGATTTTCTACAACTTCAATCTTGCAAACAGCGGGAATGTCACCCTCGACGGCCCCTTCATCCTCTTGGATGACCTGACGAGCGATGAAAGCTGCCCGACCACATCATTGGCGCCCGGGGATACGCTGACCTGCACCGCCAGTTACGCTGTGAACCAATTGGATATTGACGTGGGATCCGTCACAAACAACGCATATGCCGAAGTGATCTATGATGGGACCACGATCACATCGAACCTGGATTCGGCTACAGCGACCGCTGTACAAAATCCTGGACTTACGCTCACGAAGTCCGCTGCGAGCGGATCGCCCTACTCCGCCGTCGGAGAGATCATCGCTTACACATTCGTACTGGAAAATAGTGGTAATGTCACGCTGAATGGTCCTTTAACCGTGTTCGACGACCTTACGGCGGATGAGAGCTGCCCCTACGCCCCCTCCCTGTCCCCGGGCGGTACCGTCTCCTGCACCGCGAGCTACAAAGTGAGTCAGACCGATATCGATAGGGGCTTTGTAATCAATTCAGCCTACGCAGGAGCATCGTTCCTTAGCACTCCCGTAACGAGCAACACGGACAGCTTCACGACAGCCGCAAGCCAAAACGCCGAGTTGAGTTTCGCAAAGACCATATCCAGCGGCGGGAACTACGCCAATGTCGGCGACCTCATCACATATTCCTTCGAGTTGATAAACACGGGCAATGTGACACTGCAAGGACCGTTCGTCGTAATCGATGGTCTGACATCCGATGAAGGCTGCCCGAACGCTTCCACCCTGGCGCCCGGCCAGTCCCTCATTTGCTCAGGGAGTTATACAGTAAGCCAGATGGATATCACCGCAGGCAGCGTTGATAACAGCGCCTATGCTCAAGCAGCGTTCAACAACATCACGGTCACATCAAACTCGGCTGGGGCAACAGCGACGGCTGCCCAAAATCCGTCATTGACGATTGCAAAATCGATCACGAGCGGCTCACCTTATCGTGCCGTTGGAGATCTTATTCTCTACCAATTCGATGTTGAAAATACCGGCAACGTACCTCTCGACGGCCCGGTGGTCGTAAACGACGACCTTACACTGGACGAGAGCTGTCCAACCACTCCGAGCCTGGTCCCCGGAGAGAGGATTGTATGCACGGGCAGCTACACGGTCGTGCAATCCGACCTCGACGCCGGTCTCGTCAGAAACTATGCAAGCGCTCAGGCTTCTTATCACGGATTAAGCATACAATCCAACATGGCTCAAGCCAGCGCCAATGCATCTCAGGCTGCCGAGTTGATGATCACGAAGTCGATTTCAAGCGGATCACCCTTCGCGGCTGTGGGCGATGTGATCGCCTACGAGTTTATCGTCGAGAATACGGGCAACGTCACCGTCCTCGGTCCGATTTCAATTGCGGATGATCTTACGACGGATGAACAGTGTCCGTCGGTGAATAACCTCTCACCAGGAAAGGGCCTGACTTGTTTCGCCAGCTATACCATCAAGCAGAAGGATCTCGATGCGGGCGTGGTGACCAATTATGCGACCGCTCAAGGCACGTTCAACGGCAGCATTGTGATCTCCAATACGGCTCAGGCGAGAGCCATCGCAGCCGTAACACCCACCCCGGTCACGCCGACCGCCACCCCGGTCACGCCGACCGCCACCCCGGTCACGCCGACCGCCACCCCGGTCACGCCGACCGTCACCCCGGTCACGCCGACCGTCACCCCGGTCACGCCGTCCGCCACCCCGGTCACGCCGACCGCCACCCCGGTCACGCCGTCCGCCACGCCGTCCGTCACCCCGGTCACGCCGTCCGTCACGCCCGAACCATCATCAACACCGGGTTTTTGCTCCT
>CAZMZL010000056.1:0-15775 GCA_964570595.1 uncultured Anaerolineaceae bacterium
GTTATCACAGCTAAAAATGAATGAAATAAATTCTCTGCAAAATATTATCAGGCTTCTGAGAAAATGACAGAAACCAGATATATCTAATATCCTTATTTGACAATGACTCATAGAGCTATGACTCCAATCCAATGATCTAAAATTACAAAAGGGAGGACAGTGGATCATAAATAATAGTCATAAAGCATCTAGCTAGGCAGTCAAAAAGGTGCCAAAACTTTTAAATCCGTATATTGACCAAAACCTTTTGGATAAACTATCAACAAGGACAGCATTATCAAAATGCTTTCCGACCCATCTGTCATCAAATGGCCTGTATACATCGTCAATAATCACTTCAACATTTTTTTCAGAAATTGAGTATTACCGAAGCGCATGGAAAACGTCGGGAAAAGGAGGGGAAGCGTCGAAAAAGCATTAAGATTCTTCTAATCTCTTTAAGCTATGATAAAGCAGGATTTGTAGATCGGTCCTCGAAATCGGATTTGAAATGTTTATTCAATCCCCTTTATCGAATTCGCCAAGCCTGATTATCTTGCCGATCAGCCCATGAAACGAGATTGATGCGTCGATCACATTCTCGACGCGAATTCTACGCAGTTGGAGGATATGTGACACCCATGAAAACAAAGCACAACACCCTGGATCAAGTGGAAAATCTGCCGCTTGACCTTTCAGATGAAGAGCAACTGGCTCTCGCACAGCTCATTGAACTGAGCGAGGAACAGGGCGCGCTTTCCTATGAGGACATCATGACCCACGTCCCTGAGGTGGAAGAGATGCTCCCGGTCATTGATTCGCTGTTCGATGCGCTGCAGGCCGCCGGGATCGAAATCACGGATAACGGGAAAGTCCCAACCGAGATCGAAAAAATCGCTCATAAAACCGATCAAACCGAATCTGAAGAATCTCTCGCCCTCGAACCTAATCCCGAGAACAGCGCCCTCGATGCGATCGACGCAGGTGATTCCGTCGGGCTTTATCTCAGCCAGGTGGGCCTTGTTCCGCTTCTCACACGTTCTGAAGAAGTCGAACTCGCTAAACGAATTGAACGGGGACGAGAGTGCCGAGATGAACTCGCACGCGGCCCGATCTCTGAAAAGAAACGAAAAGAAATTGAAGCCTACATCGAAGATGGGATGGCTGCCCGAGAGCATCTCATCATGGCGAACTCGAGGTTGGTCATCAGCGTGGCGAAGAAATACAACGGCCGCGGTGTGCCCCTGCTCGATCTCATCCAGGAAGGCCATGTCGGATTGATGCGGGCGGTGAAGAAGTTCGACTATCGTCGTGGACATAAGTTTTCGACCTATGCCACCTGGTGGATCCGGCAGGCCATCACCAGGCTCATCGCCGATCATGGCCGCACGATCCGGGTACCCGTCCATATGGGAGATCGCATCAACCGCATGCTCCGCAGCCGTCACCAGCTCACACAGAAGCTGGGAAGAGAGCCCAATGAAGTTGAACTCGCATCGCATCTCGATACCACTCCAAAATCTGTGGAAGACATGCTGCGTGTAGCTCAACGCCCCATATCCCTGGAGAAACCTACGGATTATGACAGCGACAGCGTCATGGCGGATTTTATCGAGGACGAAGATTCCCCGGCCCCCGAGGAATTGACACAGCAGGAGCTCCTTGAAGAACGTGTTCAAGAACTGCTGGAAACACTGCCCCCTCGAGAAGCGTTGGTGGTCCGGCTCAGATATGGGCTGCCGACGGGGGAAGTACACACATTGAAGCAGATCGGGGAAAAGCTCGGCATCACGCGGGAACGGGTGCGTCAGATCGAAAATCAGGCGCTGCGGAGATTGCGTCATCCATCTCTCCAGAGCGAATTGATCGATTACGTCCGCGCCTGATCGCATCGTCGTAAATTTGAGTATCCCGGATACCCCTTGTATCCGGGATACTTTGTTTAACTCCCCTTAACCTGCTCGTTTGAGTTGACGCCCCTCAACCTGGATGCGCGACCAGGCAATCTCGACCTCCTCCACTTCCTCATGAGTCTCAGGAAATTCGCCATAGCGCACACGCATATAGGAGTCCGTGATGAGTGCGAGTTCGGTTTTCAGAGAAGGGAAATGCCCTTCCAACACAGGCAGGAACTCTCCGGGCGTGCAGGATGGATGTCGCGGAAAGCCGAGATCGTCGCTCAAGTTCATCAATTTCCCATAGACACGGCGGATGCGAAATGCGGCCAGCATCCTCGACGCCGGTCTTAATCTCGAAAGACCCGCTGCAATCTGATCGGCTCGATTTTTAAATGCATCCCGCAGGGCCGACCGTAAAGATCCGACGGTTGAGACATCATCCGGATGGAGCGCGTTGGGCTGTTTCCTCCTGGCAGACATACGGCGCAGGCCCGTGAGGACAAAGACGAGGATGATCAAAAAAACTCCGAGAATTAATATTCCACCGAGCACGGTATTTAAATCATCGATCCAGGCGGGTCGGACAGTCTCTTCGGCGAGAGATTTCATGAGCGTTTCTACATCAACTGGACGGATCTCGGCTCCCTCGGAGAGGCTTAATCCCTGGATGAATAGCGCAAATTTTTCCAGCAGGGCGGTGAGCGGGGGAAGAAGCAGAAGGATGATGGGCCACATAATGAGCATGAATACATAGGTGAGCAGGGACACCAATCCGGTAAAAAGTACGGCGACCATACCTGCCAAAACATTCCCCGCAAAAACTGCGATTACGCCAATGATCAGCGTGGTCCCAACCGCCATCGCGATGATGCCAAACAGCCAACGACGATCAAACGGTACGCTCACACCGCCCCGCAAGTGACTTATCGCCGAAAGCCTGGCCCCACTCATCGCAAGTAGACCAAAAACAAAAAAGAGGACCATCTCGAATACAGGAAACTGAAAATCCAATCGCGTGCTGATTACACCGACGACGAGGAAAACAAGGATCCCGAGACGGAAATCTCGTTGAACCGCCCGCGGACCCACCGGATGACGGGCCAGGTTCATGCCTCTTCTCCAGAGGAATACCACCATGGCAAGGGTTATGACCAGGGGCGTGGCGAGGCT
Organism: uncultured Anaerolineaceae bacterium; assembly: GCA_964570595.1. Classification (GTDB taxonomy): domain Bacteria; phylum Chloroflexota; class Anaerolineae; order Anaerolineales; family E44-bin32; genus E44-bin32. Next base: position 3,048 of record CAZMZL010000056.1, read on the forward strand.
TGAGAAATCGGTGAGACCGAGCGCTCCCTCAGCCCCGATCATCGATCCATTTTTCGACCGGATAAGGAACGAGAGAGCGAGAATCTCGGACACGACCAAAATCGCGAAGAGGGTCACCTGTGGGATTGGTGGATCTAAACGCAGGTATTCCATCACCCGCGTGGCCATGTATGCGGCCAAAATCATGCTTCCGAAGAGGAGCAGGATGCCGATCGTTGTATTTTCCTCGCTGAGGAGTTTGTAAATCAGGGACGCCCAGCTCACGTTCATGACCATCACGGCGAATATGGTCACAAGTTGCCACAAGCTCCAACTGGTGATATTCAACTGTTGATGAACCTTCGGGGAGGTCATGCTCCCATACAAGGATGCCGAGATCTTGTCGTTTTTCACGATTCCATCTCAGTGGCTTCTTCGACAAAGGGGCGATGCACCGATCGCATTCCAGACAGGAACGGGGGTGGTTCTTCTGCGAGAGAATACAATGTGATCCTGCGACCATGCAGTTTCAGCGTATACAGGGTCTCAATCAACTCGGGTGGATGTACCGCAGTAACCACGAGAAGACTGGCGCCATAATAGACCCTCGGCATTTCGCGGATCAAGAAACGATCGAAGGGGATCATCACCAGAGGAGTAACTCCTGCGAGGGCTTCCAGAAGATATCCAAGTTGTTTTGGAGATCGCCCGGGCGGGATTCGGAATGTTCGGTCCGAGTGCGCCAAACATCCATTCGAGATCAACCCCACCTGGAATCCTTTTCCTACATAGTCATGCGCAAGCGTCCCAGCGACGCTCACAAGTCGCTCCAGTAATTCCGGGTAGACGCCCTCCCAGTGCCGTTCGAACGTGCTCACGTTAAGGCACACGACCACAATCCGGGCAGACGTCGGCTGGAACACCCTGACCTGCAGACTGCCCATTCTTGCTGTCGCGGGCCAATGGACTCTTCGAAAGCTGTCTTCTGGCTGATAATCCCGTACGCCGATCGTCTGGGTGGGGTCTTCGAACAGCCTGCGACGGGTCCTGCGATCGCCAAATGGATCTTCCGTGGGTAGATCCAGACTCCCGGTGGGAAGCAGTTCCGGGAATACCGTAAGCAGCTCGCTCATACCCACTTCTCGAGATAAGTCGTGCATTCCGAATGCATCGCCGGACTGCATCCGTGCGGGACCTATCCTATAAACCCCCCGTTGACGAAAGCGCAGTTGGTAGCTACGTTTGGCGCGTTCAAACCAGCGCAGACTGAAGACGTTGGTCAGCAAGCCCTGATCTGGCAGGTGTGAGGGTGCGAGCTGGTCATCATCCTCCGGTCCGACGGGTCTGGGCCAGGGATCCTCGATACGCAGCCATGAGAGCGGCAGAATCTTTCGATTTTCAACCTCAAGCTCAAGAGCGACCAATTCGCCGGGGAATGCTCGTCGATAAAATGGCTTTCTGCTGTACATGACCCCATCGAGAGCATGCCAGCGCCACCACGAGGTCATCAGGAGAAGCGTGAACAAGGCGGCCGCGAAGGTGGTCAGGAAGAGCACCTCAAAAAGCGCTCCCAGAAGGAAGGTGCCGGCCAGGATGGGAAACCAGCGCTCGGTGGACAAACCTACTCCTCGACTGGAACGGGAACAGAATCAACGAGATCTGCGACAAGCTCCTCAGGGAGTCGACCCCGGAGCTGTGCCTGAGGCGAAATCATGAGGCGATGCGTCAAAACATGCGGGGCCATCTGCTTGACATCATCAGGGAGGACATAGTCACGCCCCTGGAGAGCCGCCCATGCCTGTGAGGTCTGATAGAGAGCCAGCGTCGCCCGCGGGCTGGCTCCGAGAGCGATCTCGGCGTGCGCCCGCGTCGCTCGACCCACCCGTACGATGTAGCCGCGGACACTATCTTCAACTCGAATCTCGCTCCGCAGCTTCTGCAGCTCCAGAAGTTCTTCCGGGGAGGTCACGGATTGAAGCCCTGCGAGTGGATCATCCTGACGGAAGCGTTCCAGAATTTGATTCTCTTCATCCTCGTCCGGATAACCAAGGACGATGCGCAGCATGAAACGATCGATCTGAGCCTCCGGCAGGGGAAATGTGCCCTCCAGCTCAACCGGATTTTGGGTGGCAAGAACCAGGAAGGGTCTTTCCAACTGGCGGGTGACGCCATCCACAGTGAGCTGCTGTTCCTGCATGGCTTCAAGCAGCGCCGATTGCGTTCTGGGAGTGGCACGATTGATTTCATCCGCCAGAACAACCTGACTCATGATCGGACCGGGTCGAAACTGAAACGCCTGCTCCTTCTGGTTAAACCAATTCAAACCGGTGACATCCGTCGGGAGCAGATCCGGGGTAAATTGGATCCGCCGGAAGGTGCAGCCCAGGGAGGCTGCAAGCGCTTTCGCAAGCGTGGTCTTGCCAATTCCGGGGACATCCTCGATGAGCACATGTCCTTCACATAGAACGGCCACAAGCGCCAGCTTTATCGCTTCTTCTTTCCCGACGATCACGCGTTGAACATTTTCCGTCAATTTTTTTGCCACTTCTGCAATCATAATGACCTCATCCCGGTGGTTTTATTGCAAGCCGGACATCAACTATACCAAACATCCACGCCGTTCGTTCAAGGGGAGGATAAATGGTGAGGGGCTTGAGCGTATCGGCATAAATATCATTCCACAGAAGTGACGTGGCTTGTCGTGGCGATAGCCTCTGGGAATTTAAGAGTCCTATATTTCATTATAAGACTCTGGAAGCGGTCGGCCCGGGCTTGCCCGAGCTGACATTAGATTGCCCAAGGATCCAGGACAGATATCTCTGTGTGTTTGAAGTGCTTGGTGTTTCTTGTCACCAGGGTAAAACCCGTATAGAGCGTGGTCGCTGCGAGCAAGGAATCGATTGCGGGAAGTGGTGTCCCTTCTTTCTCAAGACGCGCCACCAGCTCACCCCATACGAGCATCACCGAGGGATCAAGTTCCAGGATCCGATCGCTAAACCGTACTAAAAGATCTTCTTCGAGCCACGATACAAGAGTCTTCCTTCTTTTTGAGCTCTCCAATTTCTCAATCCCCTTTTTGAGTTCGCCTACAGTAATAACGCTAAGAAAGACGCTGTCCTGGTCAATGCCGCCAATCCATTCAAGCACTCTGGGGTCCGCCGAGCGCGAAACCAGCTCTGAAACTACATTCGTATCAAGAATGTAGTTCATAGCTCAATATCTCTTGGGAATGAGCGATCGCGCTCGAGGTCAAGCTCGATTCCAACAAGTGGAGATTGATGGAAAAAATCCAATAAACTGGTTTGTGATTTCTTCAAGCGCCCATACTCCTTTGAAGAAATTATCACCACCACCTCTTCCCCTCTTCGCGTTACTACCTGAGGTCCCTGGTCGATCGCTTCATCAACCACCTGGCTAAATTTGTTCTTCGCCTCCTGCAGTTGCCAAATCTTCTTCATTACAATCTCCTGTCTAGACCGTCTAGATAGTATCTTGTTGCCAGAGAAAAGTCAAGAGGGGATAGGGAACCCGGAGGCTGACCCTCAAGCCGCGCGTCGCTCATCATCGTGATGCAAGCCGCCCAGTACTGGGAATGAGACAACTTGACCCACAGCAGCAGACTTGCCAGGGGGCACCGGCTGGCATGGAATCTGATGGTCGATATCCTGGTGAGGTCGGACGTCATTGAAGCAGCGGGCGTATTCCTTCACGATGCGATCGTGATGGCCTTCGCTCAAGACGACAAAGTGGTCCAGACATTCGCGCCGGAGACTGCCCAGGAAGCGCTCGCAGATAGCATTGGCCTTCGGCCAGCGATAGGGAGTGCGGAGATCGTAAACGGCAGCTGATGATCGGCTCCCGTCGTATTGTACCTGGATTGTTCGAAAGGCTGATATTGCGTCGTGGATAGGCGCGCCTATGCGCCAAAACCGGGACGATGAAGGCGTTCGGCTGCTTCAATCGTTCCAGGAACTGTAACCGAGATGCGCGTGCCTCCCCCAGGAGCCGAGTCAATCTTCAAGATACCGTTTACGAGCTCCGCCCTCTCGTGCAGGTTCACCATGCCCAGGCTGCCACGCTGTTCGTAATTGGCCTGGATGCTCGACACATCAAAGCCGGCGCCGTCATCCTCGATCTCGAGATGAATGAGATCCCCCTTCCTGGTTAACCGCACCCAGATATGCTTTGCCCGGGCATGCTTGCGAGCATTGTTGACTGCTTCTTCAACAATGAAGAAGATCACGCCAAGCTTTCCGACCTCCATGTCTTCAAGCACGCCTTCATCCGCCTCAATGATGACGTTCTGATTGTGGTTCTCCCGCATTTTCTCGGAAAGCTGGTCCAAAGCTGGTATGAGCCCTTCTGATTCGAGCACCAGCGGGCGCAGCGTAAAGAGCATCTGGCGAATTTCCTTCGTGGTTCGTCGGGCTAATTCCTCAATCTTAAAGAGTTCTCCTGCTGCCTGCTCAGGATCGCGCGTCAATAGCCTCCGGGCAAAATTGACACGCATCGCAATTGCCCCGATCGATTGAGTCGGTCCATCGTGAAGATCACGAGCCAGCTTCTTGCGCGCTTCCTCTTGAATCTCCCCAATACGTTCCTTCTCCTGTTCCAAATCCTGATACAGGCGAGCATTCTGCAGGGCGATCATGGCCTGATGGCTGATGGCCTCCAAAAGCTCGATGCGATCCTGGGTGAAGAACCCTTCCTTCGCATGGGCGAAGATCAATACGCCGTAAATCTCCAAACCCACGACCAGTGGAATGCACACCACCAGCTTGCAGTTATGCAATGCGGTAAGACGCTTCAGTTCCGAATCACCCGAGGGCGTATTGGACATACGCGTTTGAACAGTCGATAGGGATTCTCCAAGAATACCGCGCTCACCGGGGAATGTGACCCGCATGTCCGCGTGCGGCAGACCGCGCGCGGCAGCGATATACAGGTCTTCATGGTTAAACAACATCAGCACGCTAACAAGCTGTGTATCCCGGGCATCCGTCAGGGCGCTATTGGCCATATCGAGGGTCATCTCAAGCACACGCTCATAATTGAGCGTCGCGTTTAGCGTCGCCGTCATCCGCAGCAAGGAGCGAAGCCGAATGACCTCTCGCTCGAGTGATTCATAATCATTCATCGCGTTAGAATTTTCACCTGTTCGGACCATCGTATTAGGCACTTCATCTCGACCGAAACGATCAGTAAACCATGACATCATCGGGATCACAAGTGAGACGGTTGCGATAAGCAAATACCATTCATGTACCGAAACCCTCAACAACTTTCTTCAAGCAATTCGAGCAAATCCGGGCTCAACAAAACGCGTCAAACCTCCTTTTGTTCCACCATCGCCGTAACCCAATCATAAACATTTTGATTTGGTCCAGGGCCATCACAAGCCGCTGTTCGAATCGCTGGAATTGCGCGGTCCGAGCTCCCTCCTATTATGCACTGAACACACTGAATTCACCCTTACAGTTCCCCTACACACGCACATGGGAAGGAATGGAATGAAGTCAATTCCTTGCAGGATCCCATTCGCGGGTTGGACGTGATGAATCTGGAGTGTTTCGGTCCTCAATCAACTCGATGGACGCAAGCCATCGTTTCTGAATCCTTTTGGACGTTGATCGGAATCACGCTGTATAGGCATGCTCAGGTATGACGTTCGAGGGGTTGTCCACGCAGTTCTGAAAATTCCGGCAAGGTCGCCGGAACCTTTCAATCGCACCTCAAACTCGAGATGTTGATATGCGCCGGTACGATTCAGGGGGCTTCAAGACCATGCTGTGCCAGGAATTGGGCATCCTGGAGGAGCGCATCTGTTGTGCCATCGGCGACGATCTTCCCGTTATCGATGACGATTACGCGAGGAAATAGTTCGGCGACCATGCGCATATCATGGGTGGCGACCAGCATCGTCTGGGGAAGATCTTCGAGAAGATGGATGAGCTCTCGTCGAGAACGAGGGTCCAACCCCGCCGTGGGCTCATCCAGGACGAGAATTTCTGGGTCCATAGCCAGCACCGTCGCGATCGCAACGCGCTTCTTCTCCCCGCCGCTGAGATGATGCGGTACCCGGTCTTCGCATCCATCCATCCCGACGGAGCTGAGCGCTCGACGGGTTCTGGCGCGCACTTCCTCTTCGGGTATACCCGCATACATCGGACCGAAGGCGACATCCTCGAACACGGTGTGCGAAAAGAGCTGATCGTCAGGGTCCTGGAACACCAATCCCACCGAGGCGCGCACCTCGCCGATGATCTCATCGGATATGATCTTGTCGCAAACCTTGACCGTTCCTTCCCCGCGGAGAATTCCGTTCAGGTGGAGCATCAAGGTCGATTTCCCGGATCCGTTCGGTCCCACGAGCGCAACCCGTTCACCGGGGGCGATGAACATATCCACGCCGCGTAATGCCATTCGGCCATCCGGGTAGCTGTAGCGAAGATTTTCTACATCGATCGTGTGATGCATATTACAAGCCCAAATTAGCCCATGCAACCAGCAGTGTGATGATCAACAAGGCAACCATCAACATCAGCCAATCCGTGGAATTCATCTGATACCGTCTGAGTGTGCGCGGCACGCCGTCGTACCCGCGCGAAGCCATGGCGTCGTACACACGTTCGCTGCGTTCGAGCGATCTCAAGAACAAGTTGCCAACCATCATCCCCGCCACTCGACCTTGCCAGACCACTCCCGGAGGTTTGGAGCCTTTCCGCCTCGAACTGCGTGCCCGGCGCGCCTGCAGCATACGTGCGGCTTGGTCGACGACCAGAAAGATGTAGCGGTACATAAAAGTAATGATCGCGACCATCACCGGCGGAACGTGGAGCGCACCTATGGCCCAGATCAGATCGGGGAAACGGGTGGTCACGGTCAGCAAAATGCCCGCCTGCACGCCAAGCCACGTCCGGAACATTATCGTCAGGAATCGCTCCAGCCCTGCGGCGCTGACGCTCCAGCCGACCACCGGCAGCGTCCCCAGGACCGGCCCTTCAGCCAGGAAAATGATCGGCAGCGCCGCCAGCATAAATGGAAGCGCGATGAAGGAACGCCGGATGGTGAAGGTGAGCTCAAGCTGGGAGCCCCTCACCGCAATCAGCAAGATTCCGAAGAAGGTCAGAAAAGCAAGCCAGCTTCCCTCCATGGTCAGGCTCAGCCCGAGCAGGTAGACAAATACGACCACCACCTTGACGCGCGGGTCAAGGTGGTGGAAAGCACTCGGTCGATCATGGTACTGATCGGTAAGATCAAAGTGCAAGGTTCAGTCCCCTTCCACGGCACGGGACCGCACAACCTTGGCGATCGCCCATGCAAGACCGAAGACCATAATGGTGCCCACCAGCACGGCCAGGATGGTCGTGATCGTCTCGCTCTGTACGAAAGGAACCGTGTAGTCGGGAAAGATCTCGTAGATCGGGTTCTGTCCGAACGCGAGAAAACCGATGTCTTTCGCTACGCTCTCCAGGCCGTCCGGAGAGGGCGAGGCGAGTGGGGCAAAGAGGGCCAATATTATGGCCGCGCAGAATGCTGCTGCCGTAAATAGCGCGCCTGCGCGGCCGGGGGCGACTTCGCCCGCGTCAAGGACCTCCGGTCGGCTGGCGATAAGTACACCTACCGCTCCTGCTGTGATGACGCCTTCGCCCAGGCCGATGAGCATGTGCACGCCGACCATGGCCGGCAGCACGATTCCGAGAGGTGATGTTCCAGAGATCGCCAATTCCAACGAGGTTGCAGCCGCGGCCATCAGAACGGCAAACCAACCCCCTACAAATGCAGCAGTGAGCCGGGCCCCGCGGCCCCGTCCGGCCAGACGCCGCAGCAACATGTAAACGGCATAGCCGGAGAAAGCAGTGATCACCCCCATGTTGACGATGTTCCAACCCATCACCAGCAAGCCGCCGTCCTGAAACAGGAGACCCTGAACCGCAATCACCGCCGTCATGATCAAAGTCGCCGCCCATGGCCCCATCACAATGGCCGCAAGAGCGCCGCCGACCAAATGACCGGAGGTCCCGCCGGCAACAGGAAAATTAATCGCCTGTGCAGCAAAAATAAACGCAGCGAGGATGCCCATCAACGGGACTTGTCTTTCGCCAAGCTGGTCCCGGGTTTGGCGAATAGCAATCGCAATAAAACTTAATGCCAATATCCATCCCACAACAGCCACGGGTGAGGATAGAAAGCCATCTGGAATGTGAAGCGGTTCTGGACTCAGCAGCATTATGCCTCCTGCAGTACGGCAGCCTCTTCAAGACAAGACGGACAACATCCTTCGAGAAGCAAATGATGGATGTCGATATCAAATCCATAGCTTGATCGAATTTGATCATGGATCATGTGCAGCGATGGGGCTTCGAGCCTGTAGTCTGCACCGCAGCTTCGGCAGATCATGTGCCCGTGAACATCATCCGGGTCTCTCAGTGAAAACCTCACAGGATCCGTCCCTTTCGAATACAGATCCACGAGGCCTGCTTCGTGAAGCGATTCAACCGCGCGGTAGACCGTCGCTAGATTAAGCCCCGGTAATCGTTCTTGGGCTTTCTCGTAGACTTGCTGCACGCTGAGATGACCGCCCTGATGTGCGATCGTCTCCAGGATGATCGCTCTCTGCGGAGTTACTCTGAAACCCTGCTCACGCAATTCTTCGGCGAGTTGAACCTCACACGACATGCGCAACTCCTTGTTATTGCAAGTATTTGCAACAACTATAATGGCAAGGCCTGACCCGGTCAAGCGTGCCCGGCATGATTCGTGTTCCACCGCCCGCGCACCTGCTCACTTGATCGACTGGAGGGGTGACGTCTTTGCCCGTTTTCAAGCCGGGGCGGAATGGGAAGTACGCTTCATTTCAACCAAAACAAGCAGGCGCCTGTACCGGGAAAACATCTACAAATAGCGATATAATGAGAACCGGTTTCCTCTTAATGTCCGTAACCTGACGAAGGGCGTAAGCGCATCGATCGCACACAAGCGCGCAGCATCGGGCGACCTTAAAAGCCGTTGGCGGGTAAAAAAAATTGTACACAGCAAGGAGTTATTCATGGCTGAAGACAACGTTTCAATCACCGATCAAAGGACCGGTCAGACCTACGAGCTTCCGGTAGATAAGGGCACCATCCGGGCGATGGATCTGCGACAGATGAAAATTGACGCCGACGATTTCGGCATGATGAGCTACGACCCGGCTTATAAAAACACAGCTTCCACAAAGAGCACAATCACCTACATCGACGGGGACAAGGGTATCCTTCGCTACCGCGGCTACCCAATTGAACAACTCGCCAAGGAGAGCAGTTTTCTCGAAGTTGCTTATCTCCTGCTTTTCGGTGACCTCCCTGCATCGAACGAATTAGACCCATGGGTTGACGAGATTGCGCATCACTCTATGCTGCATGAAAACCTAAAAACCTTGATCCAGGCGTTCCATTACGATGCGCATCCGATGGGGATGTTCATCACCTCCATAGCTGCGCTGTCCACGTTCTATCCTGACGCCCGCAATGTGGATGACCCCGCCGTGAGGCTCCACCAGGTTAAAAGACTGATCGCCAAAGTCCCAACAATCGCAGCCTTCTCATATCGACATAGTCGCGGTTTGCCCTACGTGTATCCAGACAGCGATCTCAGCTATACGGGCAATTTTCTCAGCATGATGTTCAAGATGTCCGAGTCGAAATACGAGCCCAATCCTGTACTGGAACATGCCCTCGATGTGCTCTTTATCTTGCACGCTGATCACGAACAGAACTGCAGCACAAGCGTGATGCGCAACATTGGATCCTCCAAAGCTGATCCCTACAGTGCGCTTGCAGGCGCTGCAGCTGCACTCTATGGACCGCTGCATGGCGGTGCGAACGAAGCTGTTCTCCGGATGCTCAACGAGATCGGGGACGTGAAGAACATTCCGGAATATATCAAACGCATCAAAGATGGTGATTTTCGCCTGATGGGTTTTGGACATCGTGTCTATAAAAACTACGATCCACGCGCACGGATCATCAAAGAGGTGGCAGACAAGGTGTTCGAGGTCACCGGTCGCAACCCATGTCTGGACGTCGCTCTGGAACTGGAGAGAATCGCGCTCGAGGATGATTATTTCGTCTCGCGGAAGCTTTACCCGAACGTCGATTTCTATTCCGGGACCATCTACCAGGCGATGGGGCTGCCTGTCCACATGTACCCGGTCCTGTTCGCCATCGGCCGCACCGTCGGGTGGTTAGCCCAATGGCAGGAACTGCTTGAAGATCCCGAGCAGGCCATCGCCCGTCCGCGACAAATCTATATCGGTGAGGATGAACGCCCCTACGTGCCAATGAATAAACGGAGCTAATCCCCGGCCATCTTGCTCCTGATTACAGAGTACGACATAAGACAATCCCAACTCGGAGGCGGGCTGCTCCGAGTTTTTCTATTCTGCCGCATCCACCCTCAATTCGCTCGTCCTCGTCGCTACCCGCTCTGATTTCCCCAAATTTGAATATTTAATGCGCCGATGCCTAATATGGACAACTTACCGTGGAAAAGGGTGACTTTCCCCACTCCCGCTTAATGTGTCTAACCAGCATGATCTTAAGGAGTTCTGGACGTCGTTTAACGAGGGTATCTATTCGTGACGGGTGCCGACGCATCCAATTCAATATTTCAAATCTTGTGTGTCACCCAGGGAAAATGGGGCGAGCGGATCGCAGAGAATATTGTGACGAACGCCCCGACCGATTGGGATGTCCACACGTGGGCCGCGCCGCGCGTCATTCCCCCCATCGTGGATGATCCGGAAGATTTCCTGCCCCCTACTCTCCCCACCGCAGATCTGGTCCTCGCGCTAGGCGATGTATCCGGCCTCGCACAATTGATCCCCGACATCGTAGAGATGACCGACGCGAAAGCCGTCATTGCGCCCATCGACCGGAATGAATCACTGCCGCCCGGGCTCGCCACTCAGCTCTCCCAGTGGCTGAAAAAGATGAACGTCCCAATCGCTCTTCCGAAACCATTTTGTTCACTCGCGGAAGATAGCTACAACCGAAAACCGTTGACCGAAACCTACGATGACCCTTTGATCCGGCGCTTCGCATCGCAATTTGGAAAACCAGAATTCCAGGTGACGGTCGAGGATCAACACATCGTCGCCGTTGAAGTGCAGCGCGACTCGGCCTGCGGCTGCGCAAGATTCGTCGCAGAAAATATCATCGGCACACAGGTCGATGACGCCGTCGAGAAAACCGGCATGTTGCACCATCATTTTCCCTGCCTTGCAAGCATGAATCAGGACAAGGATTACAACGACACGCTCATGCATGTCTCCGGGCATTTTCTCCAGGACGCGATCAAGGATGAAATTAGCTCACATCTGTCCGTCGTGTACCTTAAACCACATGGGCACGTCGACGAAAGCCCTAAGAAGGAGTAAAGAAGCGATGAAGCAACTTGTTCTCGAAATGCCGACCATGTACGCGGATCATCATGTCTTGAAAGTAAAGGATGCTCTGGAGGGTCTCGATGGCATTGAAGAGACCTATGCCAGCTCTGCGTGGAAGAAACTCATGATCTCGTACGAAGAAAAGACGATCAAGCCTGCCGAGATCGAGGAAACCTTATCGAAAGCGGGGTATCCGCCCGGAGAAGGTGATACCCCCATCCTCGTCGAATTCTCCCCAGATATTAAACGCGACCCACATTGGGAAAGTCTGGGCAACAGGGTTACAGAGACCAATCCAATTGACCTTGAGTTGTCAGGCCAGTCCCGACGTTAAGACATTATTGTTAGGAGGAAAACCTATGGCGAAAAAACTCAGAACGCCCCAAGAAGCCAGCCGCGATCCCGCATCCATCGAACTCCTCCAGCTGGCGAGTGACAAAAATATTGAAACCGCCTTCTCCCGTGCCGATGTGATGGCCCCCTGCCCTATTGGGGCGGATGGCATGTGCTGTAAAGTCTGCGCCATGGGACCCTGCCGTTTGGTGAAAAAGGGGCAGACGGGGGTTTGTGGAGCCACGCTTGAAACCGTCGCTGCGCGCAACTTTGGCCGCATGGTGGCTGCCGGATCAGCAGGTCATTCCGATCATGGTCGGGATCTGGCCTACACACTCCTGGCAGCAGCCGAAGGGCACGCACCGGATTACAAGGTGCGCGATCCGGCGAAATTGAAAAAGATGGCTGGATACCTCGATATCGAAGTCGATGGAAGACCCGTCGATGAGCTCGCCCGAGATGTCGCTCTCGCTGCAATTGGAGAGTTCGGCAAACCACACGGTGAGCTTTTGTATCTGAAACGAGCCCCCAAGAAGCGACAGGAAATCTGGGAAAAACTAGGGATCGCACCCCGCAATATCGATCGTGAAATCGTCGAGATGATGCATCGCACTCATATTGGAAACGATCAGGATGCCGAGCATATTCTGGATCACGCCCTGCGCTGCGCGTTAGGAGACGGCTGGGGCGGCTCCATGCTGGCTACGGACCTTTCGGATGTGCTCTTCGGCACGCCTGGTCCGGTTTTTTCTGAAGCCAACCTGGGCGTGCTTCAAGATGATGAAGTGAATATCATCATCCACGGCCACGAGCCCACACTTTCCGAGATGATCATCGCAGCGGCACAAGACCCCGAGATGATTGAATACGCCAAGAGCAAGGGCGCCCAGGGTATCACGATGGGCGGAATCTGCTGCACAGCCAACGAGGCCCTGATGCGTCAGGGCGTGCCGCTGGCGGGAAACTTCCTCCAGCAGGAGCTGGCGCT
>CAZMZL010000057.1:0-8781 GCA_964570595.1 uncultured Anaerolineaceae bacterium
TCATCCTCGGCGGCGCCTTGAAGGATGGCATAAATTGCGGAATGGATTGCTCCAAGGGGTCGACCCAGCTCGTGAACGACATTTGCGAGCATCCGATTTCTCAATGCTTCCTGTGCGGTGAGCTCGCGTGTGAGATAGTTCACCGTCGCCGCAAGCGCCCTTATCTCGCGAGGACCCTCCTCCTTGATCTCATCTGTGGAGCCCTCCTCGGCAATTTGGAGAATAGCATCACTCGTTTCGCGAATAGGGCGTTCGAGTCGCAGTGCGAGCAACAAACCGATGCAGGCTCCGAGGAAGAGTTCGATCCCCAAAGTTCCTATGATTATCCGGCGCAGCGTGTCTAAACTCGAAGATAGTTCATCGAGATCTTGCGATACCGTCAAAATACCTAAAAGCCCGTGATTGATGTCGATCAGCGGTATCCATATCCTGACGCCTTCCTCTCGCAGGCGGCGAATGACGATGAGGGAGGCCTTGCCTTCGAGCGCGTTTTCGAGGCCAACTTCACTGATCTCGTCGAAATCCACACCAAGCGTGCCTGCCAATAGTTCACCATCCGGTTGGAGGATGGCAATGTGTCCCTGAATTATTTGCCCTTCACGGGAGAGAAATGTCTCTGCGGCGATTTCATCAAACAGGATCTCTGGATGGCTGTTGATGAAACCTGCGATGAGGTAGGCTTCTTCTTCCAGGGCTCGTGACAGATCACCTAAGAGGACCTGGGTCTCAAGAATGTATATCAGAGCGAGTGAGGTGATGGGGACGACGATCAATATCGGGAGGATGTGGCTGAGAATGAACTGACTTTTTATCGTTTTCATTTTGAAATAGTTTGAGGTACCAATTTGTACCCCACACCTCGCACATTCAGGAGCCTTTGGGGGTGTTTAGGGTCGTCTTCAATTTTTTCACGAAGCCAGCGGATATGCACGTAAACCACTTGAGGTTCCCCGATGAATTCAGCGCCCCAGACTCGGGTAAGCAAATCGTCCACAGAGATTACTAATCCCGGTTCGAGCGCCAGGGCATGTAGCAGTGCGAATTCCCTGACACTTAATTCGATTTGATCGCCCGCGATTTCTACTGAATGAGCAGCAGGATCGATCACCAGGTCTCCTACCTGCACGATCGTTTCAGTATTTCGGGATACAGACTCCTTATTCGTCCTTCGCAGGACCGCTTTAATATGCGCGATCAAAATGTCTGGGTTGAATGGTTTGGTGATGTAATCATCTGCGCCGAGTTCAAGCCCAAGGATTGTGTCCAGTTCACGTCTGCGAGCGGTTAAAAAAATCACAGGTATGTCCATCTCGTCCTGGAATATCTTCAACGCATCCAATCCGTCCATGCCGGGCAATCCGATATCCAGCAAAATAAGGTCGGGAGGATCACGACGTGCGAGCGGGATGGCGTCCTCCGCGGATTCTGCCGTACTCGCACGAAATCCAGCCTGTTCAAGCTGGAGGCCCAAGCTCCTTCTAAGCAGCGTGTCGTCATCAACAACAAGTATGTGCGCGCCGATGTCCCTCTCCCTTAATACCACGGCCAAGAGTGGTGAGATGGAGTGATTGTACTCAATTCCCGCCCGGCGTAAAACTTAGAATGAGCACCCTCATTCAGGATTAGCTTTACAAAGCAAGAGTCTCGATGGCGTCCTCCGGTGCCCAGCCCTCAAGTATCCGGTCTGAAGTCGTGAGGAGGACCCAGTCTCCCTTTTGTTCGATTACCCTGGCGTGCATACCTGCCGGAAGTACGAAACCATCTTCGGCCTCTCCGTTTGGTTGATCCAGCAAATAAGTATTAGGTTTCGTGACGATCCAATCGCCCGCTCTGCTATTCGAGAGGAGGCGAGCTGCGAGTGTGATCGATGTACCCAGGGTGATGATGATGGAGATGATGATTAAAGTGCCAGTCAACTTTCGAAGACTCGCTTTCGAGAAGATGAAGTAGATGAAGAAGAGCAATCCTGAAGTCATCCAGGCGGCCAGAGAAATCATCGAAATCTCGTCGAGGCTCATCCACGATTTACTAAGACTGGAGAATCCGAGAAGGGGATTAATTGTGGACCGATCATTAGAAATCCCAGCTTCCGTTCTCGCGAGGGCAAGGTTATGTCTGATATCAGCATCTCGCGGTGTGATTTCAGAGGCCCTCTCGTAGTTAAGAATGGCGCGCCCGAGATCCCCATCCCGGAAGTAAGCGTTTCCCAGATTGTAATAAACGTCGCTATCTCTCACGCCAGTGGAAACAATCTGCTCATAGACTCGGATGGTTTCCGCATAATGCCCATCTTCATATAAAGCTTGTGCCGTATTCATGGCATCTGTATCAGCCAGCTTTTCGGACACCTGCATCGAATGGATCAGTAACAGTGAGACACCGATTAACAGGATGATGACGCCTAAGGTAATAAATTTCTGGATCATGAGACACCTTCCAAATCATATTTGGGTCCGCAACCGTTCAAACGCTTTATTATTGAGACCTCATGTTCTTATCGTAACTTCAAGAGCATGTATGATGTCTTCAGTCTCATCAAGAAATTCGTTCTTCGTTTCTTTCGTGGAGATGGGTGCAAACCTCATCGATTCGCACAGGGTCAATAGGTCCATGACCCTTAAAGCCACGTTCCAGGGGACTCCATGCTCTTCAAGGATGGCGCCCACGTCAACCACCCGGAGGCCCCGGGTAGAAATCCCTAGCTTGTCCAGAAGGTATCCATGGAGAGCCTGCTCGGCCACCTCGTAGACATTATCATGATCTTTTACAGATTTCTGCAGCATGCGATGCGCTTTCCTTTCCGCATTTTTCTTTCGTTTATCCATCATTTTTCTATGATCTTGGCGACTTAGTAAGGTTAGTGAAAAGTGTGCGACGAGCAGGAGCGCAGGTAAAGACCATAGGACCCAATAGGCGTTCTGTTCTACGAGCGCAGGATGCTCTTCACTCCATGTCCTGGAGCTCTCTTTCAATGGATGTATGGAGGCCATCGTGCTTGGGTCCACCTGAAACGGTTCTTGAGCTTGTGTGTTGGATGGTGGGTCTCCAACAACGATTATCGTGATGGGCTCGGTGCTCGTTATTTCGTAGGAGCCGCTGGCTGGATTGAAGAAGTTGTACTGAAAAGATGGAATACTCAGTTCACCCGATGTTGACGGGACGAGGATGCGCTCGCTCTGGAGAACGCCCATCATTCGACCATCTTCAAATCGAGTTTGTCGCTCCACTGAACTATCGAATGCACGCCAGTCGTCGCTCTCCACCCAACCGGGTTCCATCGCGGCTTCGAGATTGCCCATTCCTTGGAGTGTCAAACGCAAGGTCACTGCTCCGTCGAGATCGATCTCGCGGGTGTCCACTTCGCTGTGAAGCTGAAACTCACCCACGGCGCCTGAAAAATCGTCCGGAACCGGCTGTGGCAGCGGGATCACATCGAGTCCAACAGGATCACCGGTGAGTGTCCCCCCTCGTGTGAATATGTCGGGGGGAATAACGACTTGTGCAGGATCAATCACCACCTCACCGACAACAGTCGGGAAAAGAATCACCGACTGTTCGCGCACGACGTAATCGCGACCTGCGGCCGAGATGATGTAAGCCTCTTCATCTTTCTCTTCGTATTTCCAAAAACCACTAAAGGATGGTGTGAGGATGTCGGGCTCTCGTGAGGGGTCGACGGCTCGAAAGAACCGCAGTCGGTAAACCACCTGATCGCCCTGGTAGGGCGAGGCGTTATCCACCTGGGTTTCAAGGTAGTAATCCTGACCCTGCAGCGCAGGAGGGATATCAGGGTTCGAATGTCGTGGTAAACGATTTGGTGCGACACCAGTGCTTAACAAGGAGAGGAGATCTGCGATAGAAGGCAGCCCACCTGACTGGAGCGAGTGTATGCCTGGAAGAGTTAATGGGTTCGGTTGAACAGCTCCGGTTGAGGTACCTGCAGTCCCGGCCTCGACCTGGATTGGTATTGGATTTGAATTGTAGATATCGCCATTCATAGAGACCTTTATCGGATCGATCACATAATCTCCGATCTGGCGTGGTTGAAGTGTGTATTGGTAGTATGCCTGTGTGCTCATCTGGCCATTTACTATCGAGATCTGTGACCCTGAACTACGACCAATGATCGTGAATGCTCCCAGCGGCGGAAGCTCTGGCATAGACGCTTTGGCGCCATCGGAGTTTACGACGACGGTGAGCGTGATCTGGTCATCAAGAGAAATGAGATCGCGATCTACAAATGCTTCTATCACACTTGTGGATTGAGCGCTCGTATTTGGCGCGAGCATCCCGGCAAGGATCACACTTATGAATACGGAAGTCGCTATCTTGAATTTCATCATGTCACCAATCCTGTAAAGGCGCGCTGAAAGGAACGGAGAATATCTGCGCAAGCTTTTCCATCAATGTTTCACTGTTCTCGGCGATCGCGGCGAGAAGTTGTTGCGCCTGTTCCTCGCTCATCCTCTCCCCGGGTTCGAGTATGTAGCTGCCTTTTTTCCCCTTCTCCTCCCCTTCTTGCCCTGATCCACCGGTTTGGTTTTCGGAGCCTTGATCTGCTTCGTTCCCAGCATCCTCATTATTCTCGCCCTGTGAATCAGAATTATTCGATTGTTCTGAGTCCTCACCGGATCCATCGCCTGAAGTCGGCTCCTCATCAGGGCCACTGGGGTCTTCTTGCTCAGCGTCGGATTTTTCTTCACTATTCTCGCCTTCACCCTGATTCTGATCTTCCTCGGATGATCCTTCATCATTCTCGTTCTGCTCTTCACGATCCTGCTCATTCTGCTCTTGCTCCTGTTGCTCCTGCTGGGACTGAGCTAATTCCAGGTTATATTTTGCATCCTGATCACCGGGATCCAGGAGAAGAGCTTGAGTATATGCGGCAATGGCAGCTTCCCAATCCTCAAGGTTGTAGGAGGTATTGCCGAGGTTGAATAGACTGTTTTCTTCAAGGTCTGCGTCCTCGACAAGATCAAGTGCGCTGGATAATGCCTCAGACGCATCAGCGAATGCACTTTCTCTATAAAGAGCATTTGCAGCGTTATAGCGGGGTTCGGCCAGGTCGGGTGATTGCGCTTCTGCGTCCTTATACGCTTGAAGCGCGACCAGATAGGCCTCATCCTGGAATGCCTGGTTGCCCTCTTCGATCCGACGCTCGGTACTGGCACCGCACGCGGTCACGAATAAGGCAAGAACCAAGATGAATGTGTAGCGATAGATGCGCTGTTTTGTGTTCTCCATCAGATTTTCTCCGTATCATGTCGATGGAATGGTTTTTGAAAAGCGAATTTTCTTTCACGACCCCGGTTTCCCGCAGTGCGCTGATCTTTACTTTCCGGGAGGATCTCGCTTGCCACGAGAGCCATCAGACCGATCGCTAGAAATGATTGGTAGCGTTCGATCAAGCGTGTTTCAACCCGGCTCTGAAGATTTGCTTTCTGGAGCGAATTGATCTCTGAAAGCAAATTATTAAGCTCTTCCCCCGATGCCGTAGCCCGGTAATTTACCCCATTGCCGATCTCTGCAATTGATTGCAATGAATCTTCATTTAATTGAGATATGATCACATTGCCGTCCCGGTCAAGCTTGTATCCAATAATGTTTCCAAATTGATCTGTCTCTGGAACAGGTTCACCTTCCGGAGTCCCAAATCCAATTGTGTAGATCATGATTTCCCCATCGGCGGCTTCCTGCGCTGCAGTGAGAGGATCGGTCTCATGATCTTCTCCATCCGTCATCACAATGAGAACTTTTTGACTGGAAAGGTTCGGGTCGAACCCGCGTTGCGCTGTACGGATGGCCTCGCCGATCACGGTCCCCGGTCTTGATATCACACCTGGATTTGCGTACTCGAGATAGCTCAATGCCGTCATGTAGTCGGATGTGAGCGGGACCTGGAGAAAGCTAGCACCGGAGAAGAGCACGATGCCAATCTCATCGCCCTCGAGCTGCGCCATAAGGTCTGCGATTTCGAGCTTTGCGCGCTCGAGCCGATTTGGTTTAATGTCTTCAACAAGCATGCTTTGAGATACATCGAGCGCGACGATGACTTGCAAACCTTCCTGGTCGATTTCTTTGACTTCGTGTCCCCATTGTGGCCGGGCAAGGGAGATGATGATCATCCCAAGTGCGGC
Organism: uncultured Anaerolineaceae bacterium; assembly: GCA_964570595.1. Classification (GTDB taxonomy): domain Bacteria; phylum Chloroflexota; class Anaerolineae; order Anaerolineales; family E44-bin32; genus E44-bin32. Next base: position 6,138 of record CAZMZL010000057.1, read on the forward strand.
AAGGGCGAGGAGATCCTTCCACTCCCGATTGCGGTGGTTTATGCCCGTACTCAGGCGCTGCAGGAGCAGGGGATTCCCCAACCTGGCGATTAATTGCTTGTTTCGCCTTCGGATCCATATGATGAAGATCCAAAGGATCGGAAGGAGCGTCAGCAGGGGCAGGAATTGTGGTTTAGCAAAAGTCATGACCGGGACCTCAAGGTAATTTTCTAAAAATCGTTTTTCTTAGCGTTAACTCGGCGAGAAACAGGATGAGGGCAGGCAGTAAAAACGAACCTGCCAACTCTGAATACTGGTTGAATACTTCGACTTCGATCTCTGATTTCTCGAGTTGATTAATCTCATCGTAAATCGATCGCAGGCCTTCAGTGTCTTCTGCCCGGTAGTAACGACCATCAGTGATTTCTGCCACCTGGCGAAGAGTATCCTCGTCAATCATGCTCTCCTGGTATACGATCTCGGTCCCTCCAAAAATGTTTTGAACCGGGACCGGTACCTGCCCGGGGTGTGCAGCGCCTATGACGTAGATCTTGATATCCAGGGCGCTCGCGGCTTCTGCAGCCGTCAGAGGGTCAATTTCTCCTGCGTTGTTGACGCCATCGGTAAGAAGGATGATGACTTTGCTCTCAGATTCACTGTTTGAGAGCATATGGGCGGCATTGGCGATCCCCAATCCGATGGCGGTCCCATCATCTATACCTAAATCTGATGCCAGTTCAATCCGATCTAAAGACCGCAGGAGCATATTCTGATCAAGCGTAAGTGGGCTTTGATTGAAGGCTTCACTTGCAAAAACGACCAGGCCGATTTTGTCGTAGGTCCTTTCAGATATGAAGTCTGTGATGACCAACTTCGCGGCTTCGAGTCGATTTTTGGGTTGAAAATCGAGGGATGCCATACTTCCCGAGATGTCCAGTGCGAGAGCGATCTGCACGCCTTCTCCAGTGACGATTTCACGTGCCTGTACAGTTTGAGGACGAGCCAGGGCAAAGACGAGAAGCCCTATCGTGAGCAAGTTGAGCACCTTCAGGATGGGTCGCAGGGTAATTCTCCATGTCGCCGGAAGGTTGACCGCATGATGGACGGCGGTGTGCTTCATGCTCCCTGATCTTTTGGACGAACGGGCGCCGAAGTAAATAAATCCCAATAGCGGCAACAGGATTAATAGGACGAGCAGCCAGGGAGATGCAAACCGAAAGCTCATCGAGGTCCCTCGTTTCCAGATACACCCTGGTCATCTACATTTTCGATGGGTTCTACCGGCGTCGTACCGGCGATAATTTCACGAGATTCCACGATGACGAGATGCGCACTGACCGTGTCGGGCTGGAACTTTGAAAATTTGACGAGGTCACATTCCGCCAGGATGGAGACGATCTGCCGGACGTTTTCAGGCGAGGCACCCGATATCTGTAAATTCTTGAAGATCTCGCCGGTGGTATGCTCGGATGTCCCTACCTGATACCGGTTTTCGATATATGTCCTGATACAGTCCGAAACAAGCGTGTAATGGCTCTTGTACGCATTCGCCTCGGGTAAATTCAATTTCTCGATACGATCCAGCTCATCGAGAGCGACCTCATCCGGCCGGCGGGTGTCGATGCTTCCCCCATGGCCGTTGCTCCGCTGGTGGCGGTAGAAGAAGGACACCCCCAGGACTGCAACCAGAAGAATACCGCCAAGACCCGCCCATGGAAGGAAGTTCGTGTAAGGTATCGCGGCCTGAGGCTTAATATCTCGAAGTGTACGGTCCCCTTCCGTGAGCACAGTTGAAATCGTGAGGGAGAGCGGGGAGGTGGAGACTTCGGTCAGGTTGCCATCGAGGTCGCTGAGTTGGATGAGCAGAGGGGGGATGTCGAATATGCCGGCCTGGAATGCTCGAACGTCGATGAGCTGGGTGGTGGTCTCAAATCCATCTTCCTGACTGAGCGAGCCGCCAAGTGTTTGAGAGACGACGGTGAACTTGCCCCATTGTTCACCCAGGTCCGGAAAAATGACCTGGAGGTCTTTGGGGTGGTGGACGCTCAGGGTCAGAATAATTGGATCCCCCACATACACATCGCCTTCTGGTCCGCTGATGGCTGCGGTTGAATCGAGCGTCGTCCCTGCGAATGCAGATACAACGTAGATCGTGGACAATGTTAGCGCGATTAAGATTGTGGTGATTGTGCGTTTCATTTTCATACCTGTGAAGATTGATGGATTCAAAACTCGCTGAATTTAACTAATGTCGAAGTCGTTTGGTCCTCAGTTTAAAGAACGACGTGAGCGGAGCGGTGTAATCCTCTGCTGTTGATATGGGGATTGTATCCACACCCGTCTTGGTGAACGCTTTCGCCTTAGCAACCGCATGTTGGTGAATCCTTTCTGCGAATGAGCGACGCCATGCCAGATCGCCGGTATCCACCAGTAGTACCTCGCCTGTCTCAGGATCCTGCAGGGCAAGAACGCCGACGTTGCCGATCTCTACTTCGAAAGGATCACTGAGATCAATGGCTATTAAATCGTGCCTGCGGTTGGTCACTGCCAATTCGCGTCGATAATGATCCGGGTTCGAGATGAAGTCCGAAACCAGGAAGACGATGCTTCTCCTTTTCAAGACCTGGTTTACGGTTTCCAGAGCCAGTTTGATATCCGTGCCGAC
>CAZMZL010000057.1:8791-15706 GCA_964570595.1 uncultured Anaerolineaceae bacterium
CCTGCTGGGTTGGAATGCGAGCAGTTCACGGATAAGGCGCAGCACATGGCGTCTTCCTTTTCTTGGTGGAATTAGGAGCTCCACCTGGTCCGTGAAAATCAGCAAACCGACTTTGTCGTTATTCGTTGTAGCTGCGAAGGAAAGGACCCCGGCAACTTCAGCGGCAATCTCACGTTTGTAACGGTCAACCGAACCGAATTCCTCAGAACCACTGGCGTCGACGACGAGCATCACGGTCAGCTCGCGTTCCTCCACATAGCGCTTTATATAGGGCTCCCCCATTCGCGCCGTGACGTTCCAATCGATCGTGCGAATCTCGTCGCCGGGCATGTACGGACGAACTTCATCAAACTCCATTCCCCGACCTTTGAAGACGGAGTTGTATTCTCCGGCATAGCTCTCGTTGACGAGTTTGCGGGTCCGGATTTCGATATGGCGGATTTTTTGCATCAGGTCGGAAGTGAGCATCACATACCTCTTCTTAGACATCATCCCGGAATTTAGGGGACATCGGTGTAGTCAAGGATCCGACGCACAATGTGGTCGCTGCTGATATTCTCAGCTTCCGCTTCGTAGGTAGGGATGATGCGGTGTCGCAGAACGTCGGGTGCGAGTTCTTTGATATCGTCAGGGGTTACAAAGCCGCGTCCTTTCAAAAAGGCATACGCTCTAGCGGCTGTAATGAGGTAGATACTGGCACGCGGGGAGGCGCCAAATTCGATCAGGGAATTCAGCTCACTCAGACCATTCTGCCCGGGTTGTCGCGTGGCAAGAACCAAATCGAGGACATACTCCTTGATTTTGTCGTCGACATAGATACTGCGGACGATGTCTCTTGCTCGGAGGATGGTGTGCGGGCTGATCACTGGATGGATTTGGGGCAATTCTGCGCCCGTCATGCGGTCCATGATCATTCTCTCTTCGGATCGCGAAGGGTAATCTACCTGCACTTTTAACATGAAACGGTCGACTTGTGCCTCCGGCAGCGGGTAGGTGCCCTCCTGCTCGATGGGGTTCTGAGTTGCCAGGACGAGGAATAAGTCGCCCATGCGATAGGTCGTGTCGCCGAGTGTGACCTGGCGTTCCTGCATCGCTTCCAATAACGCGCTCTGAACTTTTGCCGGCGCGCGGTTAATTTCATCGGCAAGAATTAGATTCGAGAATATGGGTCCTTGATGCACGCTGAATTCACTCGTACGCGGGTTGTATATTTGCGTTCCGATAAGATCTGCGGGGAGCAGATCGGGTGTGAACTGAATGCGTGAAAAATCCGCATCGATGGCCTCGGCCGTAGTCTTGATCAGGAGCGTTTTAGCAAGACCTGGGACGCCTTCGAGCAGAATGTGACCATCTGCAAGAAGCCCTAGGAGCACCCGCTCAACGAGGGTCTCCTGCCCGACCATCACTCGATTAATTTCAGTACGAAGATCCTGAATGAAAAGCGCTTCCTGTTGTACTTGAGCGTTGAGTTCACGGACGGCGGTTAATTCCATGGTTTTGTCTCCTTCTGAATCGAGAATGGGTTTTCAATGCTTAAGCTTGAGATTAGCTGCTGCAGGCTGGTGGGATTGCCAACATCTTGTACCCGTGCGAGCGTGCCCAACAGAACCGGATCACGACCGCACAGCCAGGGAAGATCGATCGATACCTCGGCATCGATCTGGTCGCCCGTATCTGCAAGCTCGCTGATGAGCGATGCCGAGATCTTGAATCCATTTACGTCGAACGTTACATCAGCATCAAGCACACCTGGTCGACGAGGATCGATGGGCGCGCTGGCGCTGAATGAGCCTGCGGGTATTGGAACCACGCCACAGAATCCTGCGTCAACGGTGAGGCCCTCACCAATTTCTGCTATGGCGAATACCTCGTCCTCCACTTGGGACAATTGGAGCATCAGGGACGCCGAGGTCCCATCATCGCTGTAGACATCCCCGAAGAACATACCTTCTAATGGTGCTACCTGTGGTTTTATGGAATCCGCGGATGCGACCAATGGCGTGAATGCCGATGTGGAAAGTATCAGTGCGGAAAGGAGCAGGGTTTTCTTTAACATGGGTTCCCTCCAGTTCATCATTTGGTTTTCAGTTCTGGGTCAGAGCATAACAAAAAGGAGTTGTGATGCCCTTAAAGGAACCTATCGTTTGTATTAAGAGAAACTTATGGTCGGGCTGGGTGAGGGCTGATGGCCCGGGAGGTAAACATCATACGAAGTCAATATTACGTTTGCACAGGTTTAAGAAACGCTTGAGCGGTGGATCTTGAGGGTCCGTAGGGTTATGATGGTTCAGTTTGTAGCATGCATGAAGGGCAAGCAGGAGATGGGGGCGGGAACCCCCATTCTGGCAATTCCCCCGGTATATGTCCCGCTGTTCGCTGCGGGGTTTTTGTTCGCACGCCATGGGCGATAGCTCGGAATTGAGGAAGCCTCTCAACGTTGTTGGAGGCTTCCGTTATCTGGTGCTATGAATGGAAAGAGCGGGCAGTGGGATTCGAACCCACGACATTCTGCTTGGGAAGCAGACGCTCTACCACTGAGCCATGCCCGCAAGTGCAACCGGATTATAGATTTGGGCTGAATGCCTGTCAAGCTGGATGTGTTCCCCTGACGTGTAGCATAATACCTCCGCTGAGAAAAGGCAGCACGGCCGCTAGAGGGGCTAAGAGCCATATGTTTGCTAGAATGTTTGCTGTCAGAATGGTGATTAAATGGACCAGGGTTGATGACCTGATCTGCACTTTCCTCCGCGGCGATGATGCTGCCTTACCGCTGTTCCCGCGACTGCCGACGAGTTCTTATTCGCTTCCCGATTTTTTGAGGAGGGCTTTACGCAGCGTGTTTACTGCGACGCTCACCGCACGTTCTTCGATGTTCGTAAACGTGCTTGGAAATGTACGCGTCGATTCGGTCGTACCGTTTTGAAATTGAAGGATGATGGTATGTTGGATTTCGGATTTGATCGTAACCAGAGCTGAGCCAAGCTTCACTTCTGCGCTGGATTGATCGAAGGCCGCGTAAATTTGCGGGAGGATCTCATCTTCGTCGTGGGTCGGAGGGAGAATCTGGCCTCCTGCAAAAGTTTCGTCTCCAATCGATAACGCGCGTGCCAGGGCGCCGCCAGAACCAAACTCAACCACGCTCAACCTCCAGCCGCGCTTGGAAATCTCCTGGAGCACCGCGCCTTCTAAAGTTTCATCATCGAGGCCATAAATAAGGTCTCCGATGCGCTGCCGGATGGTGGCTTCGATTCTCCAAATCATCTCGTCGGCCTCAACCTCGCTGTCCGCTTTGGCGGTGATACGGATGTCGACTCTTCCCGGGTGCGCAGAGAAGCCGACGGTCGGGTTGCTGAGATGTTCCAGGTCGCTGATCTTTTGCGCCAGCGTCGATTCGCCGATGCCTGCAGTTCGGACCCGCTTGCTCTTGATGAGACCCGTAAGCCGATATTTCTTTTCTAAGTAGGGGACAACTGCGCTCTCGAGAAGATAGGACATCTCGGCAGGGACGCCTGGGAGCGCGATCACACACGAGGAACCATGTTCGACGATGAATCCGGGCGCCGTCCCCACGGGGTTTTCAATTGGCAGGGCGCCTTCGGGAATGTACGCCTGCCGCCGGTTGTTTTCCGTGGGCTCTCTTCCAAAGCTGGCAAAACGAGTTTGAACCTGCTTCCACAGTTCTTCGCTGAAGATCGCATCCAGGCCAAACGCCTTTGCGATTCCGTCACGGGTGGCGTCGTCGACCGTCGGTCCAAGCCCGCCTGTGGTGATGATGATATCGGCACGCGATAGCCCGGACTTTACCGCGTCCGCGATCCGATCGGCGTTATCCCCTACGGTTGAGGAGCGATAGAGATCGATGCCCAACGATCGCAGCGTCCTGGCGATGACGCGTGTGTTGGTGTCCACAATTTCACCGAGGAGAAGCTCGGTCCCAATTGAAAGTATTTCCGATTCCATTTTTAATCTCTCAAGTCTTAAGATGGTCGCAACCACAACACTGCGCGGGATATGAAGCACTACTATCTTACACTACTCATCCGATCTCTACGAAGGAATCAAAAACCCAGCCCCACGGTTCGATAAATGATCCTGCTGGTTCGGATGGCATCTGGGACTGCTACTCCCACCGACTTGAACGCAATATCCTAGCAAATCCTGCTTCACAACTTCGCCCGCGGTTAGTATCGGTGGGCTGCTCTGGAGTTCATCGGCACCAATAATCAATCGTTTCACGAGAGTGCCTTTGTTCGAAGGATTTGCTCGCAATCGTACATTGCGATTAAAAACGCAACTGTCCCAGAGGGCAACCCCTCCCGAAGAAGGGCAAAATTCCATCTTGCCCTTTGCCTTCTCGCCTTTACCCTTGTCCTCCTGTCATTTCGAGCGCAGCGAGAAATCCCCTTCACGACCAATTCCTGTGTTTCCTTCTCTGGAAAGAGAACCCACTCTTCACCCCCAATCCATGGTTCCTGTGTCTGAATCTGTCAGGGGATTTCTCACCCCCTTTCGGGGGGTTCGAAATGACACATTCACTGAGAACAACCTGAATGGTTGCACCTATTGGGAATAGGCTCCGTGTGGGAATTTCAAGAAACCCAATTCCTTCCTGCCTGGTCGCTTCTCGCCCGACACTTGTTTTGCAAAATGTGGGACGAACGAGCTATCCGCCTCTCTACCCCCAGTTGAGACAGTCCAGTTGAAGACACCCCATACAACGTGAAGAAACCATATTTTATGGCGTAGACGCAAATAAAAAGAGACGACAGCGATGCGTTCGGCTGTCGTCTCTTATATTCTAAGGATCGTTGCTTTAATCCATGCCCAGGTAGGCTTTTTGAACCATCGGATTATCGCGAAGTGCTTCGCAACTGTCAGCAAGCACAATCTCCCCCGACTGCAGGACATAACCGCGTGAAGCAATCTGCAGAGCCATAAGTGCGTTCTGTTCGACGAGGAGGATGGTGGTCCCCTCCTTGTTAATTTCTACGATCGCATCGAATACGCTCTCTACAAGTACAGGAGCGAGCCCCATTGAAGGTTCATCCATGAGAAGAAGGCGAGGATTCGCCATGAGCGCTCGTCCCGTCGCCAACATTTGTTGTTCGCCTCCACTGAGTGTACCTGCAATCTGGCTTACACGTTCTTTCAGCCTCGGGAAGAGGGTGAACACCTTCTGTCGAGATGTTTCGATCCCGTCGCTGTCCGATCGTATGAAGGCGCCCATATCGAGGTTCTCGCCCACCGAAAGGTTGGCAAAAACCCCGCGACCTTCAGGAACCATAGAGACCCCCATGGTGACAATCTCATGGGCGGGATAGGGCTTGAGGTCCTCGCCTTCGAGGATTACTTCGCCCTGTCGAGGTTTCATCAAGCCCGTGATCGTTCGCAGGGTTGTGCTCTTTCCGGCGCCGTTGGCTCCGATGAGCGTGACGATCTCGCCCTCATCCACTGTGATGGAGATCCCATCGAGCGCATGGATGTTGCCGTAATAAGCGTGGACATCTCGAAGTTCTAACATAGCCATTGATGCAGCTCCTACACTTCTGTCTCAGTGGATAGGCCCGTTGCGGCGCCTCGGCCGAGATAAGCTTCGATTACCTCCGGGTTTCGTTGGATCTCCCCTGGCGAACCCTCGGCGATTTTAACGCCGTAATCGATGACCGTCACCCGCTCCGAGATACCCATCACGACGCGCATGTCATGCTCGATCAGGAAGATGGTGATCGAAAGTTCATCGCGAAGATGAAGGATAAAATTCATCATATCCGCCGATTCTTGCGGGTTCATCCCGGCGGTCGGTTCATCAAGCAGGAGGAGCTTTGGTTTGCTTGCGATGGCACGCGCCATTTCCAACCGACGCTGATCTCCATACACAAGACTGCGGGCAAGCAAATCGCCGCGGCCAGACAGGCCGACGAACTCCAGCAGCCTCCTGGCTTCATCGGTGGCTTCAGTTTCTTCCTTGCGAGTACCCGAGGATTGGACAATTGCTCCCATCCAGGTTGAATGAAGTTGGGGCTCCATACCGACCAGGATGTTTTCGAGTGCGGTCATGTTTTCAAACAGTCGGATATTCTGGTAGGTTCTGGAGATGCCATAGCGCGTAATCTGATCCGGTGAACGTCCGCCGAGTTCAAATCCGTCGAAGTCGATCGAACCTTCATCGAATATGTAGAAACCCGTGATGCAGTTGAAGAAAGTTGTTTTCCCGGCGCCATTCGGGCCAATCAGACTGACGATTGAACCTTCCGGTACATCAAAATCAAACTCGCTTACTGCGACCAGCCCACCGAATGTCTTCGTTACTTTGTTAGCTGATAATAGAGGCATATCGGCAACCTCACTCCTGAACCATGGGTGCATGTGGGAGCTCTTGATCCACATGCAGCCCCTTATCGCCAGCATGCAATTCTCGTTTACGGACGGCCGATGGCCAGAAGCCCTCTGGTTTGTAGAGCATCATCGCAATCAAGAGACCGCCGTACATCAGCAAGCGAAACTCCTTAAACTCCCGCAGCAGCTCTGGAAGGCCCACGAGGATCAGCGCGCCCACGACGACGCCCGGCAGGCTGCCGATGCCGCCGATGATGATGATGCTCAACACGTTGATGGAGATCAACAAATTGAAGCTGTGGGGGAAGATTGAGGTGAGCTTGCTGGCAAATATCGCCCCGGCGAGCCCGCCGAACGCAGCGCCGAAGGTGAAAGCCAGCAGCTTGATATTGACCAATTTGATCCCGGCGGCCTCGGCGACATCTTCGTCCTCGCGCAGCGCCATCCACTGTCTGCCAATGCGAGCTTCACTGAGGCGCCATGCGACAAAGGCGACGAGCAAGCATCCAGCAAGGACAATGTAGTACACCATCTCAGGCTTGACGAGTGAGGTTCCTAGTAGAACAGGTTTGGGGATCT
>CAZMZL010000058.1:0-15417 GCA_964570595.1 uncultured Anaerolineaceae bacterium
ATAAGGAGACATAGAGGGAAAAAAGCACCCTCTCGGACGCTCTCTCAACAATCTGTTGACTGTGCCTTTAAATCACAAAGAGAACGGCATAGCCGTTCTCTCGTAAGCAAGGCGAAGCCTTGCGACAGTAGCGGGGCTCAGATTCGAACTGAGGACCTTCAGGTTATGAGCCTGACGAGCTGCCACTGCTCCACCCCGCAACGTAGTGCGCTGTTATCTTCAGCGCACGGGATTATAACAGGCGGGTTTGACCCGGTCAACCCATCATTCCCCAAACAGCAGCGCAAGCCATATTTCGAAGGGGCTGGGCCCCTCCAGGACGACCCCATCACCGGGTGGGGCGCTCGGCGTCGCTCCCGGCGGTGGAAGGGGGACCACGAGGATCTCACCGTCGCGCACAAGACGGGCGTCGGAATGAGCCCAATCCTCCACCAATGCCTCGCTGAAGGCATTGTCCACACGAAATTGCAATTCAACAGACTCCGTCGCTAATGCGGCCGCCTGTGTCTCTAGGATAATGGCGTCCTGCTCGATCCGGCGGGCCTCCCCCATACGACGGTTTAAATCACCCAGGATCAAGATCCCCGCAATGACGAGGACGATGATCCATACACCTGTGAAACGGATATTCCCCTTGGTTTCACCGCTCATATCCTCGACATCTTACCTGAGGCTTCCCCGGGCGGCAAGATTAACAACAACAAAAAAGCCCCGCACGGGGCCTTCAGTGCCGAAGGCGGGAGTCGAACCCGCAAGAGCATAAAGCTCACTGCGCCCTGAACGCAGCGCGTCTGCCAGTTCCGCCACTTCGGCAAGCAGAACTATTCTAACGTATGTGATTCTAATTATCAACGATTTTTATTCACGAAATGTTTTCAATCCGTACGTACAAGAATGTTCTTCAATCAGGGTCAGATCTGAGTCTCGCTCATCAACATACCCTGCTGGGTTTATCAGATCAGGCGGAAAACGCGTCCGATGGAAACCCACCCTCACTGCGAACCCGCTCTTTGAAAAGGGAGAGGGGCCTCAGTTCGTCGATTTAGGGACACTCTCTGCGGAGAGCATGTCTTCTCCCCTGCAGGGTGAGGATGGCCACGCGGGGATCGAGACATGAACCCGGCATTTGTTCATCGTGCTTTCTCAGGATCTTGATCGAATTTGAGATGGGAGCTATCTACGCACAAACCTGACCACATTCAAACATCGAACCGGTCAGGATGCCATCTCTTCTTGAATTTCATCGAGCTTTAAGCTGATGACTTGACTGGCAGAATCGGCCCCCATGCTCACACCATAGACGATATCTGCTACTTGAACCGTAAGGCGGTTGTGCGTGATGATAATGAACTGCGTTTCCTTGCTCAGTTCCGCCAACATCTCCCGGAAACGAGTGATATTGGCCTCATCGAGCATGGCGTCGACCTCATCAAGCACACAAAACGGAGTCGGTGACACTTTCAAAAGCGCAAATATTAATGCGGACGCGGTCAAACTTCGCTCACCACCCGAGAGCATCGCCAGTCCTTGCAGGCGTCTCCCGGGCAAGCGCGCTTCAATGTCAATTCCGGTCTGAGTAAGATCATCAGGGTTCGTAAGCGTGAGCCGAGCAGAACCACCCCCGAACAAACGGGTGAACACACTTCGGAACTCCACCGCAACAGCCTCAAAAGTCTTTCGAAATTCCCGCTCCATCAAGAGATCTAGCTCTGCAATCACTTCGCGAATCTGATCTTCAGCCTGCCGAAGATCATCAACCTGTGAGGTCAGGAATGTTGAGCGCTCACTGACCTCCCTGTACTCTTTACGAGCCTCAGGGTTGACGGGTCCCATCCGCCTCAGTTGAATTCGGAGGCGATTCATCTGACCTTCGAGCTCTTCCGGCACAGAATCAACCCTCGGCATTCGTTCCACGAGTCCTTCAAATGGAAGCGGATCCTGTCCCGGTGTCCGTTCGTCGTATTCAAAAGATACCAGACCGAAATCATCCTCGATCCGCCTGCGCAAGCTTGCCTGCTCTTCTTGCTTTCTAGCAAGCTCGATCTGCGCTTGAGCGTACCTGCGTTCGAACTCTTGACTGTCCAGCCGGACATGGCTCAATTCGCTTTCGATCTCACCCCGCTCCGCCAGTGCTTTGGTGAGCTCTTCCTCTGCAGGTTTCATTTGACTGGCGAATTCCTCAAGGCGGGCTTCGATCGCCCCAAGGAACTCCTTCTTCCCTTCGATTTCAGTTTTTAGGGACGCCTCTTTGCTCCCAGCAGATTCGAGTCGCTCTCTCCTGTGGGCGATATCTGTTTCCACATCAATCTTCTGTTCCTCGAGAACAGCCAATCGCCTCTGCGAATCTTCTGCAGCAACGCGCGCAACTTCAAGACCCGCCTCCAATCGTGTCATCTCGATGCTAAGTTCGGTCCCTTCAAGATTGGTGAGGACCTCCTTCAATTCCAACTCAAGTTCGTTCCTCGCAGCTTTCAGGCTAGGCCCTCGGGGTTCATCATCCCGAATTACGCTTTCTAACCGGGCCATCTCCGCCCTGAGTGAGTTTGCGTATGCCTCGGCCTCGACCCCTTTCGTGTTCATCCTATCCGCATCGAGCCGAGATGCCTCCAACGCTTCTTTTGCTGCAGCATGCCCTTCGTTAAGGGCGACGATGGCTTCACGACCACGATGAATCTGGGCCTGAAGTGCATCTGCATCTTGATTCAATCTCACCCCATCTTCTTGCGCCCTCGATCTTCGTTGGATGAGATCAGCAAGGCTGGCGCGAAGAGAATCCAGTGTGATGGTCTTCTGTGCGCTCATACTTCTGCGGCGAACAAGGACCTGACCGGCTGGGAGGTACACATCCCCGCGAAGCGTAACGATGCGCCCGTCCGGGGGAACGTTCGGGAGCATCCGGCGTGCTGCCTTTCCATCCTTGACGACCAGGGTACGACCCAACAAGAGTCGAACAACCGCCGAACGCTCTCGGGTGCTTTTTACCAGTTCGGCCGCATTCCCAAGGCAATCAGGATCTGCGAGAGGGGATAAGAGCTCGATGTCCGTGTTAGCCTGGAGAGGGACCAGTGTGGCTCGACCCGTATCTTCATTCCGGTCCACCCAATTTAGAACCTCATCCACACCTTCAGTGGTCTCGAATGCCAGTCCCCCCTGGAATTCGCCCAATGCGGCGGCAATTGCCTCAGTGAACTGTTTGGGGATCTCCAGCATATCCCGCACAAATCCGGCCAGCCCGGACACCTCTCCAATGCGTGCTGCGTCGAGGAGACGACTGAAGGGAATATCTTCTCCTTCATTGATCGCATGCATCATTTCAAGTTTCGTTTCCGCACTGGCTACCTGCGTTTCCAAACCAACCATCGCCTTTTCATGTTGCACCTGTAAGGCGTTAAGTTCGGAGTGCTGCCGTCTGCGATCTTCTTCAAGCTCTCGGGCCGAGTCCAGTTCGACTTGAATGGTATTAACCTTGGATCCGGCTGCGAGGACGGTCGCATCGAAGTCTGCCGAGGCGCGTTTGATCTCCTCGAGATCACTCAAAGCCCCTTCAAGCAATCTTCGCAGTTCCTGAATTCGTTCCTGCCGCCCGGCCTGCCGTGACTCCCAAACAGCATAATCCGCCGAAGCCCTTTCAAATCTGTGCCGTCCTTCCGACACACGATTTTCCATTTGTTCTCTCTCGTCGGAATCAATTTCACCATTGGCAAGAAGCGCTTCACGCTGAGACTCGAAATCAGCCATTCGCGCTGCCGAGCGAGCGGCTCTCTCACCCTCTTCGGCAATTCTGCGGTCTATTTCGTCCGATGTCGATCTTGCTGCATCAATCTCGGAACGCAATACGACCTGCTGCTCAACCACCCAACGCAGTCGTTCCTCAGCAACCGCCAACTCCCGTCCAACGCTTTCCCGTTCCCCATAGGAGGCGGTGTTTTTTTCACCCCAGCGGTCGATCTTTGACCGCAGATCATCGATTTGGTCCCGGACGGTGACGAGTCTCTCTTCGGCGTCGAGCTGCTTCTGCTGGAGCCCTTCACGCAAATGCGCCTCTTCGGAAGCGTTCAAAGCAACGGCGTTTACGTCGTCCAGGAGTTGATACCAATGGAACCCATACCAAATTCTCAGGGTCTCTTGAAGGTCGGTTTTTACCTGCTCGTAATCCTTCGACCGCTTCATTTGTCGGTCCAGGCTTCGCAATCGAGGTCGGAGCTCGGTGAGGATATCCGTGACTCTTTCGATGTTTCTGCGCGTCGTATCCAACCTGCGGAGGGCTTCTTCTCTGCGTGAACGGTATAATCCAATTCCTGCAGCTTCCTCGAATAATCTCCGGCGCTCATCCGCGCGCAGCGAGAGCGCCGCATCGACCAGTCCCTGTCCGATGATGGTGTACGTCCGTTGGGACAAACCGCATTTAGAGAGAAGTTCATTTACATCACGAAGGCGGACCTTCTGGCCGTTGAGAAGGTACTCGTTCTGACCATCGCGGTATGCCCGTCGACTGATGGTAACCTCAGAAAAATCAATCGGAAGCCAGTCATCCGAATTATCAAAGGTCACTGTCGCGGTGGCCATGGATGCACGCGGTCGTGTCTCGGATCCCGAAAATATCATATCCTCGGTGCGTTTACCCCTCAGCAGACTGAAGGATTGTTCCCCCAATACCCAGCGCAGTGCATCAGCGATATTCGATTTCCCAGAGCCATTCGGACCAACGACAGCCGTGATCGTTGGCGCAAAAGAAAACTCGTTCTTGCTGGCAAATGTCTTGTAGCCCTGGAGTTCAAGGCTTTTCAGTCGAGACGCTTCTAACTTTAGACTCACGATAATAAATCCTAGCCCGCGTGTCCAATCTGGGTAAGCGCGTTTTTTGCAGCTCTTTGCGCGGCTTCTTGTTTGCTCCTGCCATGCCCTCGTGCCCGAAGGCCATTGCTGAGGTTAACTTCAACCACAAACTCGCGCGCATGATCGGGACCGAAGGAATCTACGGTCTCATATTTTGGTGTCGAGCCAATCTCAGATTGCGCCCACATCTGAAGAACGCTGCGGGCATCCACGAGTAATTCTTTTTCAAGCACAGCCTCGGAGGCCTTATCGAGCCGTGGTTCCATAAATTCCGCGACGGCATCAATCCCCGCATCGAGGTAGAGCGCCCCCATTAAGGCTTCAAAGGACGCGCAGAGCATCGCGGGTCGGTCCTTTCCTCCCGAGGCGCCCTCACCTTTACCGAGCAATATTCCCTCCCCGAGCCCGATCCCCCGAGCAAAATCCGCAAGCTGTTCCGTGCGGACCAACGCGGATCGCATCCTGGTGAGCTGACCCTCGTCCATCTCCGGGAAGCGATTGTAAAGCCATGCCGCCGTGACAAAATCTAATGCAGCATCACCGAGATACTCGAGACGTTCATTATCCTCGAGCACCTCCGGATGTTCATTTAGATAGGATCGATGCGTGAGTGCCCGGCGCAGCAGACTGAGATCAGAAAATTCCAATCCCGACTGCCGGACGACCTCATCCGGATTCAACGATTTCTCTCCATGAACTTGGGGGACGCCGATTACACAACCGGGCTGAGTGATCCGCGTTCCACCAGTTCGTCCAAGGTTACCTACGACTTACCCTCTCAATTTTAATCTGAGAAGGCCCGAAATGCTAGGACTCCGTTGTGACCTCCAAACCCAAAAGCATTGCTGATTGCGGATGCGACCCTTTGTTCGCGGGCCTCATTCGGCACATAGTCCAGATCACATTCGGGGTCCGCCTCAGAGTAATGGATCGTCGGAGGGATAATGTTATCCCGAATGACGAGCAGGCAGATGATGGCTTCCAACGCGCCTGTCGCCCCCATCATATGACCTGTCATGGATTTTGTGGAGGAGACCGGAACCTGATAAGCCCGATCGCCGAGCGCCTTTTTGATCGCATAGGTCTCTGCCGTGTCATTCAATTGTGTGGCGGTGCCGTGTGCATTGACATAGTGAACATCCGCCGCGGTAAGCCCGGCCCGATCCATGGCGATACGCATCGCAGCGGCGCCACCAAGACCCTGCTCCGACGGCGCCGTGATGTGAAAAGCATCCGAAGTCGCTCCATGGCCTGCGATCTCTCCGAGAATCTCGGCGCCACGAGCTTTCGCACGTTCGAGGGTTTCGAGCACGAGAATCCCAGCCCCCTCTCCCATCACAAGCCCATCACGATCCCGATCGAACGGCGCCGGGGTCATCGAGTAATCTTCGTTTCGTCGAGATAACGCACCGAGCCGATCGAACGAACTGACGCCAATACGGGTGATCGTCGCTTCGGAACCTCCAGCTATGCATGCATCGATCACGCCGGTCTGGATCATTTGCATTCCCAGGCCAATGCTGTCGGCGCCAGAGGAGCACGCGGAGGCCACAGAACAACTCGGACCCTGAGCGCCGATGTCGATGCCAATAAGGCTTGCCGCCCCATTCGGCATGAACTTCGGGATGAAGAAAGGATTCAACTTGCGTGGCCCCTCGTTGAAGAGCACTTCCATGCCCTCATCGAGCGTTGTCATGCCCCCAACCGCGGTCGAAACCACGACCCCCACACGGGTGGGATCTTCATCCCCAACATCAAAACCAGACTGATCCAGCGCTTCCTGAGCAGCCACCTTGGCAAACTGCTGGTATCGATCGATGCGACGAGCTTCTTTTATTTCCAGGTGTTCACCAGGGATAAAATTCTTCACCTCACACGCAATTTTAACGAGAAGATCATCCGTCTCAATAAGTGTGATCGGACCGACCCCCGAGAGGCCGTTCTTGAGAGCCTCCCAGGTATCTTCAACCCGATGGCCTAATGAATTAATCGTCCCCATCCCGGTCACCACCACCCGCTTTGTCATCGAATCGCCCCTTTCCTTGATGAGGTTCGTCATAAAGCTGAAAATGAAACCATTCTATCAGGTTACTCAACCGCTCGACTTGTAGCCAGAGCCCGTAAGTACTCCAACGATTGGGCCTTCGCAGGTTTTTACCGCCCTTGCGATTCCCGACCAGATGACGGCAGATGTTGGCTCCACATATAACCCAAGTTTGCCAAGAGCGTCGCGCCCGGACGCTATCTCGTCCTCATCGACGGCAAGCATCTCCCCGCCTGAATCACCCACCGCCTGGAGGACATCCCTCGTGCGAAGTGGTTCTAAGATGCGAATCCCCTCTGCCTGAGTTTCACGTTCCTGGACCATCTCCACCGCGTCTATCCCCGACGCGTAGGCTGTCGAGATTGGCGCGCACGCAGCCGCTTGTACGCCGACGAGGCGTGGGACGCGTTCGATCGCGCCAGCTATTTTCATAGCTTCAAATCCCATGTGCAAACCCAGCAGCAACGTCCCCTGCCCCACAGGCACGACCACGACCCCCGGAGGGTGTTCCAATTGCTCGACGATCTCGTACGCAATCGTGGCCATCCCTGCCAGACCATGGGGAAGAAAGGCGTGGCTGGCATAGATTGTGCCTCGTGCTGCTTCTTCTAAAGCTGCGTGCGATGCAGCCGTACGAGGTCCGGGGACCTCCACGATTTCAGCCCCGTACGCAGCAATTTGAGAGCGTTTGGGACCGGAGGCGTAAGAGGGGACGAATATTTTCACTTTCAGACCACTTCTAGAAGCATACGCTGCAAGCGAAGCACCTGCGTTCCCTGATGAATCTTCAACTGCTGTTTCAACACCTGCTGCGAGCAGCGAACTCACCAAGATCACCGTCCCGCGATCCTTGAAAGACCCGGTTGGGTTGTACCCCTCACATTTCAAATAGATGCGATGGCGGCCATAACGGGCGGCCAATAGGGGTGTCCCCCCTTCCCCAAGGGTTACCAATTGCCGCTCGTGTTCCAGAGGGAACGAGCTGATGTAGCGAGCCATGCGATTAGGAAGGAAAGCGCGGTCTAATTTTGGTTGATAGGACAGTTTTGACGCAAACGTGTAGATGCCGGAACAGCTTGGGCACCGGTAGGGAAACCCATTGGATGGAAATGGGTCGCCGCATCCTTGACATTGGATGGGTTGAATTAACGACGGAATTCTGCCCGTTGAGATTTTCATGTTCCTCGTTTGATGCTCCATTCGTGAGCAGTTTTATCTGCCCCTTATCGCAGGGGAATGAACCGCTTCATCCTCCTCGCTGGGCTCGGATCGTCCCAAACAATTTTTCAGTCTACAACGGACGTGGCAGTTTCGAGCCCCGCCTCGATATCCGCATACGAGGTGATGATGGATGTGCGCAAATCAGAGATTGAACGCTTATCCATCGAATCGAAACGTTCTCCCTGTACCCTTGTTTTCACCCCGTAACGAAGCGAAATTCAGCGCCAACTTGCATCCCAATCCACTCGAGGGGCTGTGCAAAGCAGCTTGCACGTCGTTCATCCCATTAAGACCCATTCTCCTCTTCCTGGACAGTATTTCCCGGCCCACGATGGGGAGGTCGCGATAAATCGGAATGTTGATTTATGCCGTGCCGACTTGTTCAAAGCATGTGACTGCGGCGGGAAAGTGCGGGTACTTCGTTAGAATTATACTGGTTCCCAGATTTTGCCAACAAGCTATCTTGTCAAGCTATCCTGTCAAGCTATCCTTGACAGCTTCTGGGCGCCTGCTATAATGCATCAGCCTGCCCCGGTGGCAGGCGCTCTTATGCAAAATTCGAGGAGTAAAAACCATGCCACCCCTTCCGAAGAGAAAGGTTTCGAAAGGTCGCCGTAATCGCAGGCGCGCGAGCCACGCCCTTCGTCCACGTCATCTCATCCTGTGCACGAATTGCGGTGATAAACATCTTCCCCACCGCGTATGCCCCAACTGTGGTCATTACGCGGGTCGTGAAGTCATCGAGATCGAAAGCGCATAATCCCCGCGTTGATGGGCCGTGCATTTGCGCGGTCTGTTTTTAATTCTCCTGATGCTAAAATCACACACCACCGCGCTGATATTCCCGGGCCAGGGATCGCAACTTCTCGGTATGGGGAAAGAGCTTGCTCAGAACGAAGCCGTCGCGTGCGATGTTTTCACCCGAGCCGACGAAATCCTGGGTTATTCCTTGTCCAACATTTGTTGGGAAGGACCTGCAGAAGAACTGAACGACACGCTCAATACGCAGCCCGCCCTGCTCGTTCACTCAACCGCCGTCTACCGAGTTCTCCAATCACAATGTCCTAATTTTATCCCCGCGTTCACGGCCGGGCATTCGCTCGGCGAGATAAGCGCCCTCGTCGCTGCCGGGTCCCTGTCCTTTGACGATGCACTCATTCTTGTGCGAGAGCGAGGGGCGGCGATGCAGCTTGCGGGTAGAGTTCACCCGGGCGGGATGGCAGCCGTATTGGGTCTCACCATAGAAGAAGTCGAAGCCGCCTGTGAAGATGCTTCTTCAGAGGTTGAGGGTGGGGTCTGGGTTGCAAATGATAATTGCCCGGGGCAGATCGTGATTTCGGGTGATATTGACGCACTTAGCAATGTGATGGAGAAGCTCCCAGACCTGGGCGCCCGCAAGGTCGTCCGTCTTTCCGTAAGTATCCCGGCACATTCCCCGCGCATGATCCCGGCACAGGAGCAATTCAATCGAGCCCTGTCCCACACACCTTTCAGAAAACCGCAAGTCCCGACGATTGGAAATTGCAACGCCCTGCCCTTATCCACAGAAGAGGACGTCGTTAATGATCTGGGAGCACAATTGACCGTACGGGTTCGCTGGACCGAATCGATCCGATACCTGATCGGCGCCGGGGTTGAAACTTTTGTCGAAGTCGGCTCCGGAAAAGTCCTCACCGGCCTGCTAAAACGCATTGATCGGAACGTCGCTGGTTTTGCATTGGATAATCCGGAATCTTTCGGTCAGTTCAAGGGGATTGAATGATCCGGAAGATCATCTATGGCGTGATCGGCATCCTGGCGATCTACTTCATTGCGACGAACTATCAGGAATTGCTCCTCATTCTGGAAGTTTTCAGCCACGCAGATGGCTATGTCCTCTTGCTTGCCGTCCTCATTCAGGCGATCTGGCTCGTTGTCTTTGCAGCCAATTTCCAATCCTGCTATAACCTTCTGAACATTAAAGAGAGCATCTCGCACTTAATTCCGGTCACGGCTGCAGCTAATTTCATGAACGTCATCGCACCAAGCTATGGCGCGGGGGCGCTGGCTGTCTTTCTTGCGGACGGTCACCAGAGAGGTAAACCGGCTGCGAAGGTATCGACCTCCGCATTCTTGTTCCTCGTGTATGACTACCTTGCATCCCTCCTGATCCTGGTTCCGGCACTCGTTTATCTTGCCTCAAAAAACACCCTGGATACCGTTGTGCTTGGTGCGGCAATGTTCGCCATTTCCATCGGGGTTACGCTCTTCTTTCTTACATTCATCGGCATTAAGTCCGCCGATCAACTCGGCCGTCTCATCCCGTCGTTTGTCGAAAAGATCAACCGCATCGGGGACCGTTTCTTCCAGCGAGATATCATCAGCAACGAAAGGGCGAGTGGATTCTCCCGGGATCTTGCTGAGGGATTGCGACATATTTCCTTATCGCCTGGCGCCCTCCTCGTCCCAGGTTTATGGTCATTTGTACGACAGTTGCTCAGACTGCTTATCCTCTTTCTGGTTTCGCTGGCATTCCATACTCCATTCACCCCGGGCACACTGCTGGCCAGTTATGGCGTGAGCTACATCTTTACAATAGCTTCCATAACCCCATCTGGCGTGGGTTTTGTCGAGGGAGCGATGGGACTGACCCAGAACGCCCTTGGTGTCGATCCGGTCGCCTCCGCAGCAATCGCGATCATTTACCGCGGCATCACCTTTTGGTTGATGCTGTTTTTTGGTCTCATCGCCATACGATGGGTCGGATACAGCATTCGCAACGGGAACAAAAACAAAGAGAATGCCCAGCAAGATTCTGAAGTGCTCGATCAACACACACCAACCCATCCCCAAGAGGTCCCCTTGGTTGATATGGATCGGTCCCATACGCAATCTAAACCCAGGGAATTGGAACGCTGAACCTGAGAGCGAACCCGACTCGCAGCTCCGTTCCAGGAATCCGTACAGCCGAAAATCACCCCTCCATCCTGTTGACGATTAATAGACACAAGCCTTACTATATCCATTAAAGGGGCCCCATCCTTTGAAAGAGCCACTCTTACGATTCGATGATTTGGATTGAGACTGACGGATTTTAAAAGGATCCACCATCACGATCTCAGAGCCTTCTTCCTATATCGAGATACTAAAGAAAAAGTACCAACGCATTCAAACGATTTTTCTGCGATAATGGGAGGCTGATAGGTCAACATACACTTGATCATGATGAATAAATTGGTGAAGATCTTTCATACTTCAGAGGAGAGAGAAACTCAATTGCGCTTTAGGACCGATGAAGAATATGTGCAATTAGCAGAGTTGCGAACACCAGAATGAACCCTACAGACTCCGCTTCGATCATCATCACCCCCACAGGCAGTCTTTTTTACGGACTGTCCATCCTTCTGCTCCTAACCGTTTTCCTCGCGGTGGTACGCTCTCTTTCTCAAACCACCAACCCAGCCACAGTGAAGCGCTGGACGCTTGCTACAAGCCTATTGCTCGCGTCGCACCTCCTGCTCACAACGCTCCTGATTTTTTCCTGGCTCCAGCTCGTCGACGAGAACTTCATCACGCCCATCCTGGAGAGGTATGCAAGCATCCTCGCAATCATCCTATTCGCGTGGATCCTGTTCATCCCCAGCCCACAGCACCGAGGAGATCGAAGTGCACTCGTTGCGATAATCCTGATCACAGTTGGGGCAATCGTCACGCTCATCGATATCTTGTTAAATGGAATTCCTTCCGCGTTCAATACGACTTTAGCTGATGCGATCTGGGGAGTCACAGGTCTATTGACGGCTGGGCTTTGTATGCTTGCGATGGTCATACAAAGACCAAAGAGTTGGATTTATGCCGCCTTTGGATTCGCGATCATTATGCTTGGCTATCTCCTCCATCTTACACTCGGACCATCGAGCCAATCTTTGATGGTGTTTGTCCGTTGGGGAAATATATTCGGTGTTCTCCTACTGATCGTTGCAGCCATTAGAACGATCCCTGCAAAGCTAGAAATTGAGCACCCTGAAGAATCCATCGATCCTTCGCTAAAAGTCACCTATGAGACGGAGTATTTCTCCCTCCCGCAGGTGCTGAGAGACCTTGAGGAGATGATGGACTCCGACCAGTTTGATACTCTTGTCCCTTCAACGGTCCGGGGAGTAGGTCGGATCATGAAAGCCGAAATCAGTTTGCTGCTGACATCACCTGATCCACCTGAACACTTCGCAATCGCTCAGGGATACGATCTCATCAGCGAACGCTTTATTCAAGGCGAAGGCGTGAATGCTCAGCAAATGCCCGTCATCGTGAACGCCCTTCGCCAGCACCGTTCGCTCATCCTCCCCGCTCAAAGTCGCGCCCCGGATATCGCCGAAATCAGGAAAGCTCTCAACCTTGAATATACAGGCCCCATTCTTCTTGCTCCCATGGTTTCGGAGAATGGCCTTCAAGGCGGTATTTTGCTTCTCTCCCCGTTTGCACGAAAACGTTGGTCTGAAGGAAGTCGGCATTCACTCGAGCATATTGCAGACATCGTCGGCGATCGTTTTCTCGAACTCGAACGTGCCCAGGAGATGGGGAGTGAAGAGGAAGCGCCAGGGATTACGGAGAAGAACCGGCTTCTTGATCAAGTCATAGCTCTCGAAACGGAAAATGTTCGACTGATGGAACAGCTCAGCCTACTTGCTAGCACAGATGATTACGACATTCGGGGGATCCTGCAATCTCAAAATCTCGCCGAAGAGACCATTAAAATGCTCGAGGCGGATGTCGACCGATTAAAGGCCGTTGTCGCTGAACAACCCGAGATACCCCCACCTGAAGAGACGGAACAAATTACGGATCAGCTGCAACATGTCCTGCAGGAACTTGCGGTATCTCGAGCTTCGCTGTCCCAGCTCGAGCAAAGTGAAGGCAAACCTTCAATAACGAAGGAGGTCTCACCTGATGTCAAGGCGATTACGGCGATTGCTCAAGATCTCCGCCGACCCATGGCATCCATCCTTGGGTATACCGATCTGCTCCTCGGAGAGACAGCCGGCGGCTTGAGCCCCACCCAGGAAGAGTTCCTTACTCACGTAAGAGAGAGCACCGTGATCATGACCTCCATGCTCAATGACCTTGTTCACGTGACAGCCATCGAAACAGGCACGCTCGATCTCATACCTGTT
Organism: uncultured Anaerolineaceae bacterium; assembly: GCA_964570595.1. Lineage (GTDB taxonomy): Bacteria > Chloroflexota > Anaerolineae > Anaerolineales > E44-bin32 > E44-bin32. Next base: position 13,252 of record CAZMZL010000058.1, read on the forward strand.
CCAGTCGACTTCCTGAAAGTCATCGATAACGCTGTGGACCAGACCAGTACTGCCCTGCGTAAGAGAAAAATCGCCCTGAGGATGGATTTCCCCAATATCGTGCCGACCGTCCTCGGCGATGAAGATGCATTACTCCAGATCGTAGTGCACCTCTTGAATAATGCCGTCGGTGTTTCACCCGAAGACGGCGAAATAGCCATTATTATTCGCAGGACATCGATGGAGGCGGATCAATTCCTGACCTTAATGATTACCGATCAGGGCAGTGGTATCCCCCCTGAGGATATCAGTCGTGTATTCAATCCGGTTTATAAAACGGAGGGGCTTACCATCATCGGCACATCTGAATCCGGCATGGGTCTATCCATCGTCCGCGCGCTAATGGAGGCCATGGGCGGGAGAGTTTGGGCGGATAGCAAACTCGGCTCAGGCAGCACGTTTACCGCTCTCATACCCCTGGCCGGCTCGACGTCCTAACCGACATCGGTCAACAAACCTCCGGCCTTCTTCATGGTTCATCCTCATCGGCTTATGTGGCAAAAGACGATGTCCCTCAGTCAGACACTTCTATGGCCGAAAGTTGTTCAGGGCGATATAATCTCTCCTCTCATCATGATTGAATTACCTTGCAGGGGATCGAAGGAGCACATCCCGATCCTCAAAACAGCTTAGGTGGAATGGATCACCCCCTTCTCGACACCTACGGCACATATATTGCAGGGTTCTTGGCAATCAAAATCGTGCAAATATGTAGTTTTTGAAACATATTGAGAAAAACTGAATGGTCGCCGAATGACAGAGAACCAAAAGACGCGGATACGTAGAAGCAGGATCATGTTTCTCCTGCTTGCCATGGTGATCCTGGCGCCTGCATGTAGTTCTGGTGCCGAGACGCGCATCCCGGGAATGCCGCGCTTCGACGGGCCGCTCGTAACTCAAAACCCAAATGCTACGGCAACCGCGACGCCGTTCAAACCGGAGCCGGTAACCGCAACGCCTCTTCCACCACCAACAGGGACATCAATTCCGCCAGCGACGCCAACGTCAGTCGATCCATGGGGCTATTTTCAGCCTCCGGTGGAGCCGTCCGCGATCGACATCCGACGCCCGATGCATCCTTTTGAAGATTCGGATGATGTCGTCAATTTCATTTTTTTAGGGTCCGATCAGCGACCCAATTCCTACGGGCATCGCACCGATACGATTATGCTCCTCTCCTTCGATCTCGAAGAGGAAACCGTGACCCTGATGTCCATCCCGCGCGATCTTTATATCTTTATCCCGGGTTGGCGAGTGGATCGTATCAACACTGCGGATGCACGTGGTGGGCCGGAGCGCGTGCAGGAAACCATGCTCTATAACTTTGGAATTGATGTGGATCATTGGGCACGGATAAGGTTCGGTGGTTTTAAATCCGCGATCAATATGCTTGGCGGGATCGATGTTGAGGTTGGGAAACCTCTGGGCGACGAATGCGGTGGGATCTTCTGGCGTTATGGAACTGGTACCTATCACATGGATGGCTTCGAAGCGCTTTGTTATGTGAGGATGCGGAAATCATCCGGCGGAGACTTTGATCGTCTTCGACGCCAACAAGAAGTTATCGTGGCCATATTCAACAAAGCCCTTTCGTTAGATGGTCTTTCCCGTGTCCCAGACTTCTTCTCACAATTTTCAAGCCTCGTGGAAACGGACATCACACTGAAAGATGTCCTGCCTCTGTTGTCGCTTGCTGCGAAGGTTGCCAGCGATCCCGGTAAAATCCAGCGCCTCACCATCGATTCAACCATGGGATCACTCTGGCGTGTGCCTTACAGCGGCGCTTCTGTCGTGCTACCGAACTGGGAGGAGATCGAACCCATGCTCGAAAGCGCGTTTGCGAAGTAAGCCGACATCATCCCCCGATCCATCCAACCACCAGACCAGATTTAGCCCTGATCGTTTGCCCTATGATGGACTGCAGTCTTCTTGAAAACTTCGATAAATATTCTGATTGAAGAAAATATTTCCACCAATCGCCATCCCTGCATTTGACTTTTCAAGCATCCGAAGCTAGGATTTCGCCCACCGAGGTTGCTGGCTATGCGAAGCCGGCGCGGCGAGGGAGAGCGAGATGGATGATTCCCATAGTGATCTACCCCTTTTTTCGCGAATGGCGACCAGCCC
>CAZMZL010000059.1:0-15152 GCA_964570595.1 uncultured Anaerolineaceae bacterium
ACAACGATGGTCGGGAAGTGGATGGTTTAACCTACGAAGCCGACGTGCCCCTTGCGGAGAAAGTCCTGGAGGGGATCGAGAATGAGGCGCTCACAAAGTTTGGCGTTTCCCATTGCCGCATCCAGCACCGTATCGGGTCGCTCGGGTTGGGCGAAACCAGCGTCATTATCGTCGTGCGTTCGGCTCACAGGGCTGAAGCCTACGAAGCTTCGCGCTTTGCGATCGAAGAGCTGAAGCGCAGGGCGCCCATCTGGAAGCAAGAGCACTACGTTGGCGGGAAGAGCCGCTACCTCGATGGCACCCCGCTTCAGAAAGGTTCGACACCATGAAGGATGTGACTGAGAAGGATCCAACGCTCCGTACATCGGTGGCAGAGGCAAAGATCACCATGCCGCCGGAGGTGCAGCGGCTCGTTCATGAGAAAAAGCTCGAGAAAGGCGATGCCCTGGTCATCGCCAGGGTCGCCGGGGTGATGGCAGCGAAAAAGACGGGTGAGATCATCCCCTACTGTCATCCGCTAAACTTGACCGGAGTGGCAATCGAGTATGCCTTTGATGACGATGGGATTCGCACGCAGGCGACGGTCAAGACCATCGGTCCAACCGGGGTCGAGATGGAAGCGCTCACAGCAGCGAGCGTGACAGCCCTGACGCTTTATGACATGCTCAAACCACACACGCAGTCATTGGAAATTGCGTATGTACGTCTGCTCTCAAAGACGGGTGGAAAGTCCGGGGATTACACCTACGCAGGATGAGTGCATTGGTATTTCAGGGTCACTTCGGACGCCTGGGTATGTCCGGCTTCGTAATCTTTATCGTCCCGCTTCTCGCCGCTTGTGGGCGGACATCTGAACCCCACGATCCCGTTCTGACGATCTCTGCAGCATCGAACCTGATCCCTGCGTTTGAGGAAATTGGCGAGCTGTTCGAGGATGAAACCGATATTGAGGTTGACTTCAATTTCGGAGCCTCGGGGCAATTGGCCGAACAAATCAGCCGGGGTGCGCCCGTGGACCTGTTCGCATCCGCCGACTCTGCTTACATTGATGTGCTCTCAACCGAGGGGCTTATCCTGGAACCCACGGTGACGGAATTCGCCCGAGGCCGCATCGTGCTCTGGTCTGCGGATCCCGAGGAGATCAGGCTGGATGATGTACGAGATTTAGACCAAGCTGCTGTGGAGACCGTGGCGCTGGCGAATCCCGCCATTTCCCCGTTTGGCCAGGCAGCCAGGGAGGCGCTTGAACGCGCCGGATTGTGGGAATCCCTTGAGGATAAAATCGTCTATGGGAGCAATATCAGTCAAACCCTTCATATGGCGGAAGTTGGTTCAGCCGATGCGGCGATCGTGGCGCTCTCTCTTGTTCAGGACAGCGACAGGGGTTGGAGCCTGATCCCGGAAAGCCAGCATAAGCCCATCCGACAGGTCATTGCCGTCCTCCGTGGGACCGAAAACGAGGGTGCTGCCAGATCATTTATCGATTTTATAATCCGTGATCCAGGGCAGGAAATCCTGCGCCGATTCGGGTATGAGGGGGCGACACCGTGATCTGGCAGCCTCTGGTTCTGACGCTTCGGGTGGCCTTCCTGGGGACGGCCTTCATCGTGCTCGTCGGCATACTGATAGCCTGGCTATTAGCAAGATACCAGTTTCCGGGGAAATTCCTTCTGGAAATCCTCGTCCTCATCCCGCTTGTGATGCCGCCGAGTGTGCTCGGATATTACCTGCTCCAATTTTTCGGGCGGGAGGGCTTGTTTACGGCGGTCTTTAACATCGATGTGCTCTTCACCTGGCAGGCGGCCGTCATCGCGTCGGTTATCGTCGGTTTACCCTTAATGATCCAACCTGCTCGTGCTGGGTTGGCGGAAGTGGATCGGGAGCTCGAGGATGCCGCCAGAGTGGACGGTGCCGGGGGGGCGCAGGTGATGCGCTTCATCACGCTCCCTCTGGCCCGTCGAGCCATCTTGGCCGGTATCATCCTGGGATCTGCACGTGCGATGGGGGAGTTCGGCGTGACGCTCATGATCGCAGGAGACATCCCGGGACGCACCCAGACTCTGCCGCTTGCCATTTACGATGCTGTTCAGACCCGGCAGTATGATGATGCCAATATGATGGTGCTCGTCTTGACCGCGCTCGCGCTTGTTTATATCTGGGGCTTGGTGCAGTTGGGCGATCCCATACGCTTGATTAAAAGAAAGCGGGAAGTTCAAGTTGGGACCAAGTCACTTAAATCAGATGAACTGGATACGGCTCGATTTCATAGCCGCGGTGATCCGCAGGTTGTGGATGCCTTCCGAGCGCGTTCTCGGGATCAAACCTAACCTCGTTGATGGGAACCAGAATTCCCTGCAGTTTGCAGCAGGCGATGAGGGGCGGGCGGGGGTATGGGGGTGCCAACCCCCCATTTTTCATCTTTAGCCCTGAAAAAACCCGCGTATTCGCATATATGGACTGAAAAATGCTCCACCGAATGTCTTGTTCCCATGAAGGCATTGGGATGAAGGAGACCGGCATTCTCTATGGCTCGCATGAGGATGTCTAAGGCCCTGATACGCAAAGCGGCGCCAATCCTGGCGCCGCTTTTATGCGTCCTGCAATCCCCGGTCTACGGCATGCAAGCGCCGTCTGTCTGGTCAAATGGCACCGGACATTGATCGATGGGGTAGCAAACCGGCACGTTGTCATTCGGTCCCTGGTACAGGCAGCCGGGTACCGGCGTCACGGTAGGAGGAGGTGGGATGGTGAACCGCTTCAATCCCGCCAAATCCAGGTCTGGATCGATATCAATCTTCCCTTCTTCCACCCAGCAGCTTGCGCCCGGGAAGCGCGGACTGTCGATGATGAACCAGCCGCCGTTCACTCCGACACCCAGGAGTTTGACCTCGGTCCCGGCCTGGACGGAACTGACGACCTCATACAGGCCCCCAGGGCCCTTCCAGCAGAGCACATCGCGGTTGATGGTCGGTGGCGGGGCCTCCCCCGAGATTGGGACGATGCTGGTGAGGGCGAAGGCGGACTCGAAGGCGCCGACATCACAGCCGCCGCCGACGGGCCGCGCGTTTCCGCGTTGATCCGTCGACGGACAGGTACCGGTGCCTGCGTCGATGGCTGGGCTGTCCGCGCGGAGGGCATTCGTCATCGTAGGACCCCCATTGTCACCCAGCGGTTCGATGCCCAGATCGGGAGTAAGGAAATCGCTGAACAAGCAGGTGCCATCGGAATCAAGGTTCGTCCCCGCCAGCGGGATGGGTACGACACCGACACGGGAAGAGATCTCGCAGTCCTCGATGCCGTTATTGCCGATGAGCACATTGCTCAAGGATGCCACGCCATCGGCGCCCTCGAATGAACTGAGGCCGTTCCCTCCGTTATCTGCGATTGTCACATGGGAAAGACGCAGACTTCCTATGACTGCCGAAATCCCGGATTCGAGATTCTCACTGACAGTCGAATTAAATATTTCCATGGTTCCACGGTTGTCGATCCCGCCGTTCTCGTTGCGGCTGATGGTCGAAGAGGTGATGGTGGCCTCTCCAAAATTCCAGATACCCGGGAAATCGTCTCTATTGCCGTCGACGGTTGAGTTTTCCATGATGAGGCTGGCGTCTTCCATGATCCCGAGGCCGCCATTGCGGTTTCTTTCGATGCGGCTGTTGCGAATCGTCAGTGCACCATAATTGTTAATCCCGCCGGGCACGCTCGTGTCGATATATATGGTTCCGTTCGCTCTGATCACGGTGCCATCCAGAGTCGCCTCACCGGATTCATCTACGAAGAGACCAAATTGACGGTGCCTTTCAACCCGCGAGTCCTGTAATGTCAGGCGACCTCCCTCACCGACGTCCACGCCGATGTCATTCTCACTGATCGTACTTTCGACGATAGTGGCGTCTCCAGTGGGGCCAACAGCCAGTCCGGCGTGGTTGAATCCCAAATCGGGATGCACGTCATTGTTGGAGATGTCGACTCTCGTGAGTGAGGCAAGGTCATGGATGACCACGCCCTCTAATCCGTTGCCCTGCACGAGGGTATCCGTCATCTCCAGGGGTCCGGAAGAAATGAGGCCGGTTTTGTTGTTATCCGTGATCTCAGAACCTTCGATAAAAAGGTCTCCCGGGCCGCTTAATATGCCGATCCCGCCCACGGTCTCATCGACCGGTTGAGTTTCGGTTACGATCACGTTAACGAGGCGGAGCGTCCCCTCGCTGGAATGTTCGATCCCCGATGGTGAACAGCGGCGAAAGACGCTGTTCCTGACCGTGGCTCCAGCACCGCTGCGGATGCTGAGGCAGCTCCCGGGCGCTCTGCCGCCTCCGTTCTGGATCGTGACGCCTTCCAGCCGGAGATTTACGCCGCCATTCACGAACACAGCTGTCACATCATTGTACCCGTCGATAATGGTCTGATCCGAACCTGCCCCGATAATGGCGAGATCTTTGGCGACCGAAACAATGGGTGCTGCACGCGAACTGGCGCTGTCGTCATACGTGCCGGGCGCGAGTTGAATCTCGTCGAACTCTGTGGCTTTCGCGATAGCTCCGTTGATCGTCCGGCAGGGGTCGTCGGGGAAGGCGCATCCGTTCCCGTCGTCGCCGTCCGGGGCAACATACCATATTGATGAACTGTGTACCTCAGCGCGATCAACCGGCGTTGCAGTGGGTAAATTGCCGAGCATTTCTCGGGCGAGATCAATGGGTCCGCAGGCAAGCGCGCCAGCGCTCAGAGCGATGACCACCAGTATAAAGGAAAGCTTCATCTTTTCATTTGTTGCGTTCATCTCTCATCCTTTGGCTTCCGCCTTTCAATCGTGTAGACCATCCTGGCCGGGTGGATGATCTCGAGGGTGTTCTTGATCCCAGGGTATGCAGGCCCAGATTGCATGAGTGTTGTCGGCCTACCCTGGTCCTTTTTTGATACCGATCAAAAGAAATGCTCGAACTACGACTTGTTCGAAGGTCACTCACCCTTCGCCGCCCTACACGAACTGGTCGGTAGTCCATAAATATGAAAGCGGCGACAAATTGGACGCTTCGATTGACAGACTTCTTCCTATCGTGTGACCGGTAAATAACGCACTGCAGGACTCATACATAAGAGGTCTTTGCGAGAGTGCTGCTCAGAGGTCCTCATATTCATAACGTAGACGTTCGGGTTTTTGTGACAATCACACCAATATGGTCCGGTTGATACAAGATTGTAGTATGGATGAGAAGGTCACGAAAAGGTAGCGAGCGGTAAACGGATATAAGAATCGGGGAGAGATGTCAGGCGCAGCCGGTCATTTCCCCGATGGACTCAATCCGAACCTGGACAATGGATGGAAGGATGGTTACGAATTCTCTTATCCACAACATTTGACAATATCCCTCTCCTGGGAGACAGTGCTTGAATCACATAAGTTGATTCATGAACTCAGATCTCTTCACACAATTGGGTGAACGGTAACATTCAGGAACAGTCTGCCCCACTTAATTTCATCCAGCCGGCGGTGACCGTCGGAGTTACCAGAACTCCTCAGTTGACGATTATAGGATCAAGCGGAAGCTCAAGTCATCCTTGGTAATTTCCAAGATCTTACACCACCAGAAAAAAAAGAAGGCCGCCTCGGATATAGCTATTGTGCCTTTTCCCTTGTTGCCTTTGTGCCTACCGTCACGCCACAAACGTCCTCACGGCCACAACCAGCACTGTTTCCCAAATGGTCCTAATTTGGAATGCCACCACATTTGCACCTTCCTACAAGCTGTCATGTTAGATTGGTAGCCAATGTACGATTCCGGCACATCCAGAAATCGAATCAACCCGCCGGGGGGAGACATGCCTGAAGATATTGTGTTACCAGTGTCAAGAAGTAGCTGGAAATCAATTGCGATTTTCCATGAGGGCATCTTCAAGCTGGAGATAGCCTAAAACTGTGCGGCGGCAGTTTTTTTTAAATCCCAGGGTCTGACGATATCAAAATACTTTCCGCTGTTTGCAATCGTTGCGCAGAATATTTCCTCAATCAGCATTTTCCCATCGCCTCACGGGTAATAAAAGGGTGTTTGTTTGCTATCGTCTCTCGATTTCGAGATGTAGAATCGAAGTAAAGCCAATGCCATGGATTCGCTGGTCTGATCGCTCGCTTGAATCAATCTTTCGGAGGAAACAGGAATGAATATGCTACGCTTGTGTGCCGCAGGTTTTGCGTTCGCCTTTGTCGGTTGTACAACCGTCTCAAATAAACCGTCCTCTCCCTCGGTAGATATCCCCCCAACAACTGAAATGGTCGCTCCAACTCCAACGGAGTTCAACCATGCGAGCGAGTCGCTCGTCCCTGATCCAACACCGACCATCTTCCCCCCAAACACTTATGGCGTTGTAGACGCTTCCACCCTTACGAAAAAGGTCATCTTTGGCTACCAGGGATGGTATTTTTGTCCGGATGATGGTTCTCTGGTGGATGACTGGTTCCACTGGTTCAGCGGGCCTCGGCCGGATGTAGACTTCTGGCCGGACACCTCCGAACTCACCGAGGGAGAACTCTGCCCAACGACATTGCAGGATACTCAAGGTAACCCCCTCTTCGCATACTCGGCCTACAACCCGCTGACGGTTCTGCGCCATTTCAAATGGATGGCCGAGTATGGAATTGATGGCGTCGAACTGCAGCGTTTCGCCAGTGAGCTATATGACCCGGTGATGAAAGATGCCCGTGATCAGGTCCTGGCGAATGTCCAATCTGCCGCGGAGACCTACGGCCGCGTTTTTTATATCCAGTATGATGCAGTAGATAGCAGCACTCTGGACATGATCAAGCAGGATTGGCAATCTCTGGTCGATAATCAAAAAATAACAGACAGCCCACAATATCAACACCATCAGGGGCTTCCTGTAGTCGGACTGTTTGGGATCGGTTTACCTAATCGCCCGATTACGCCCCAGGAAGCCTTGGACCTGATCCACTTTTTTCAGGATTCCCCAGAGCCACGATACCGAGCTCGAGTCCTGGGCGGGGTGCCCTTCTTCTGGCGGACCCTGGATCGGGACTCGATGAGCGACCCAGCTTGGGCACAGGTCTACCGGGCCCTGGATATCATCAACCCATGGTCTGTCGGACGTATTATTGACAAAAGCAGCGCTGACCTCAACCTAATCAAGGTCATCATGCCCGATCTAGAGGAGACGCGTGCTTTAGGGATCGAATATATGCCCGTCATCTATCCGGGGTTTTCCTGGAGCAACCTGTATCCGGGTGATCCCTACAACAAGTTCCCGCGCAATGGCGGATCATTTTATTGGAATCAGGCTTACAACCTGGTGTCCTCCGGAGTGGAGATGATCTATGTCGCCATGTTCGATGAGCTTGATGAAGGCACTTCGATGTTCAAGATGGTGGAGACTGCCGAAGAACTGCCTGAGGGAGAGGTCTTTGTCCCTTTGAATATCGATGGCTATGACCTGCCCAGCGACTGGTACCTGCGCTTGGGCGGGCAAACGGGCGCCATGCTGCGGGGGGAGATTCCCCTCTCGCCCGAAGTACCAGGCTTGCAGGCCTTATCCGCCGAGGACCAACTCATGCTTCACATGGAATATGCTTCTGGGGCGGACTGGAACAATTTGGAAATCTTGAACCCGGAAATCGTCCGTTCGCTCGAGATCGTGTCTACCGACGGCGAGTTTACGTCTTCTGGCGCGACCGCGCGCACTGTTAGTATGACTCAACCTCTCGAAAATGCCCAAGCCGGGATGAAGATCACCGTGTGGGTTGATATACGGCTCAAAGCTTCCGCTGGCGCCGATGCCCTCGAATTGCGGTTAACAAAGGGAAGTCTCAACACGGCCGAATTGAGATTCTATGCTGTGGTTAACGGTGATGAGATAATCATCAGCGAGGTCAACCATTCACTCACCGCCAATGACAACAGTGGGCAAAACCCGTTAGAGTTTTCAATCCCTGTTGGAGATTTATCGTCGGAAACCATCGCCCGTTGATCGAAAAGAAAGTGCCCGTGGTTCTGGCGTTTTGGACCGCTGAGACGCTGATCTGAATGAGACCGCTGAGAAATGCTCTTGGTGTAGTCTATTGATTTGGATGGAAGAGAGGCGGCCAGAAAAGAATTGTATTTTCGTCGTCGCGTGATGGCATCGAATGAAAAGGGCATACTCTGAGAGAGACCTCAGCGAAATCATTATTTTTTCTGCGCTTCAGTGGTACAGCAGATCGGGCAAGAAGGAATAGCAGATCCTGTATCTGACGATGGATGATCACATTCGAGATTTGTTTCACGATCGTGGGGTGAAAGAGTTCAAGAAAGGATTACGGCTTCACAATCTTGAACGATGAGTTTTGGATCTGATTGCGGAAATAATTGATTTCCCATACTGCAAAACGGACGAGAGTGTTTAAGCTGCTCAATCAGTATCAGCATTTATCCCGCCAATAACCGCAAGTTCCAGCCACCAAATCACCACACATCCCTAAATCGAGTTGGCTCGAGATGCCTCCTTGATTGAGGTGTCGCTTTTCTTTATCGATACCTAATAAAGCTTGACCAGACCCAACCGTTGAGAATGGGAATCGGCCCCGTGAGTCTTACGCGCAACCAGGTTCCATCCGCAGTTCCACCAGGAGGTTGAGATCCGGTGGCACTTTCAGCCTGGACGGACAGGACTTCTCCAACCGGATTGGATTGGATAACCGACCCGCTTTCTGGATTCGAGTCGGACCAGAGCCGTGTTCCCGTGATCGTTTCGCCGTAGCGGGGAAGGTCTTTACAGCGACCTACAAGCTCGACATCGGCTGGATTTACATAGAAGCATGGACCGGCGTGTCCAATGCAACTTCCATAGTAGTGGTTAGATGTGCCTGAGATCACATAGACAGGATCGTCCGTGATCATCGTCCCTCCTGATACTGTGAGCCCTGCGTCCATATAGGTTTCTGCCGGAGGATCGGCGACCATGAAACAGAGGACATTGTCGAAATCGGATAAGTCTCCCGGGTATTTGGGCAGCCTGCCGCAATCCGGTCCCTTCTGGCTGATTGCAATCATACGGTAATCCACCCAACCTGCGGTTTCTCCTCGCTGGAGCAGACGTGTCATCGTGGGAAAGTCTTAGACCGCGTTGTACGCATAGCCAGGTTCCATCGTGGGAAGGATGCGGCTATCCATGAAGTCCGGCGCCTGGTAGAGTTCAATCCCCAATTCGTTTGTGCTGACAATGCACTTAAACCGAGAGAAATTTATCGTGGGATTTGGGGGGAGGGTACCTTCCAGTGGCGTAGTCGGCGTGGATGTCATCGTGGGCATGGGGGGTTGGTGTTCCGAACTCTGGCAGTGGCATGCTCGTGATGACGTATTGGGTTGGTTGTGGGGTGGGTGTCCAGGTTGGCGGAAAGACTGGCGATTTAAGTTCAATGACGACGGGCGTAGGTTCCACCGTCGTTTGTGCACAAGCCCCCAGGGACGGGAGCAAGAACAGGAACAGGAATGTCAAGCCCTTTGTATGCAATCGTATCGCCACCCTCAAGGTCGGTTTGACCCGTTTTGATAGATAATGCCGCGGAAAACAACACCTCCGAGTCCGGTTTTAGTAAGCGAAGCAGAGTGGGTTAACAGTTGCACAGTTCGAGACCACTTCCTGAATAACCGTGGCAGGCCGTCATTGTGGTTTCGTGCTAAGGCAAGGAGGATCCCAGGATATTCGTGAGGAAAGTAGAAAACTATGCAGGTAGAAATTTTATATCGTCCTTCTTGCTCTATGGCACGGGCAACCCTTGACCGGGAGGAGAAGATTCAAATTGAAAGTGGTTCCATGGTGGGGATGTCGCCGGATCTGGTGATGGAGAAAGAAGCCAAGGGCGGCTTGACAGAGTACTCTATAAGGAGAGTGACTGGTCGATGGCTGACAACGGTTTTAACATTGTTCCACCTTCAAAGAGTGGAATATGAGTAACCAGGCCTTTCCTGCTGCTAAATGGAGGTACACGATGTCAATAAAACGACTTGTCCTTGTTATTAGCATTATTAGCCTGCTACTTATGGCTGGCTGCAACATGCCACTCGCAAGGGGGGGGTAGCCCATCTGGAGGGGGTGATTCAGATGGCGGGGACGGAGGTGGTGGAGGAGATAGGGGCGGCGGTGATGGGAGCGAAAGTGAGTGCGGCCCGACTTGCTGCCTTCGTTTGATAGGGTGGGGCCCGATTGATGTGCCGGAAGGGCAAGTGCGAGATCTAAATCGTATGCTTGATGCCGCATTCTTCAGTGGTCTACTTAAATCCGCAGTGCACAGTAAATGCCCGACAGTTGAATTCCACGACATGAAACTTAAACAACTCAACATGGAATGGGTCAATAAAATGTTGGAGATGTATGGTACTTTTCCCGCCCCGGAGCCTGTGGAACAAGCTGCCGTCCTTTCCGAATTTGATTACATCTTTGTAAGCAGCTTGACCGCAAACGCAAGTGGCTTTAATCCCGAGGAATGAGATCGACTGGGTCAGTTCACGTTCCATGTGTAGCTTGTAGACCAGCATCATGGGGGAACGGTCGCGGATGGTTCGGCTTCATGGAGTTTCACTGAGGACGGTATAGCGGGGTCGCGGGATATGCTTCAAGCTGTTAAGTCCTTGGGCGAATCTTTTGTGCCGATTGACGGAATTCGATGCGACTACGAACACCTGCCGGAGAGCGCAGAAGTGGATCCAGAGAAAGAAAAGGTTGGGGTTGGCGAGGATATCACCATTCAACTGACCGACATCTTCGACTGCTGTGACAGAAAACCCCAGACTTGGTGGCGGGTCCTCGTGAAAGTCGATAAGGGGGAGATCAAGAACGGTGAAAAGGTCGGTGATTACAGTGTCTTCAGAGTGGAGGGTGGGGCTATTGATGTGGAATACCAGGCGCCTGAAGACTGTCCTGGTGAGGACAAAACCGAAACGATATGAGTGTACAACACATGCAATATGATGGAGGATACGAGAGGCACTCCCGACATCGAGATCGCCAAGGATAAGTTCGAGATCCTTTGCGATATGGAGCTTGAATACGACTATTGGCAGGTTGCAAATTTTGAAGGTATGCATGATGAGTCGGGCTACACAGGGCGCGTCCCTTTCTTGGTTAACTATGATGATGATCCACCGTCCTTGGAAGACGAGGGCGAAATCGAAATTTCAGGAAGTGGGGGAGGGGGAGATTGTCAGTGGATTCATCAAGGAGTGATAAGTGTGACCATTAGTGGGCATATGGAGTATGACGGCTCCGGCGAACCTATACTGCATATTATCGATGACACGGTCTTTAAGTGGCATACGATTACGGGCTCCGATGGATGTGGGGGAGGCCAGCTTTTCCCAATTACGCTCCCTTCTATAGACCTCGAGTTCCCTCTTGAAGATGGCCACAAAATCGAATGGGATTTCGACATGTTGGTGGTGACAGGCGAGAGCAGCGTGACTTTGCATGTCCCCTAATGAATGCGATGTAGGCATGAGGGCTTTTGCACTACAAAGGACCTTCTCCGTTTCGCGTCTGAATCGGAAAATATTCAGTACTTTTGAATCCGCTCACTTGTAACTCCCATTAGGACTGAGCGGAGCTTAGCAAAATCTCCTTGAGTTAAAACGCTTAGATGAGGTTAGAGTTTGGAAGCTAGTTGATAGAGAGACCGGTCCAGCATGATCGAAATTGTCTGGGAGTTCGTCGTCAAGGAGAAGGCCCAAGGCCAGTTCGAGCTGGCGTATGGCCCAGGCGGCGCGTGGAGCAAGCTGTTTGCAAAGGGCCCGGGCTTCCGAGGCACCACTTTGCTGCATGACACGAAGAATCCGCGGCGGTATCTGGTGATCGACTTATGGGACACACTGGCCCAGCGTGAGCAGATACCTGATTCAGCAGTCAAGCGAATCTTTCCATCAATCAGATGTTCCCAATGCGGCAGCACATTGTTGATCTGCGTGATCGAACCTGATAACAAATCCGGATGCTGAATGCCAATAAGCCGCAAACATATCTGGCCCAGGAGGAGTGACGCATTCACTGGCCCTCCCGCGATGTGCGGGTCGAGCATCCGGGCAATCGCGGCTTATTGATCCTGCTGCGGACACCGCGTCGAAGTTCTTATCCCTGTCTCTCTGAGAATCTGTTCTATGTAAACGAGGCTGGTACGGGAGGGTTCGTCCACGCGTTTGAAGTGGAAGAGAGCGGGGTGTGGTAATGCGATTCTTCTCTCTGATGTTTCTATGTGAAGCCCCTATATCACACAAACGGAGGCTTCGCCTGTTCCAACATTAGTAGATGCTCAGTACAAGAGCTTGATTCTTGAGCTCGAGAAGATCGTGAGCGTCATTGAAATCAATTATCCGACAACTTCTCCAGACGGTCGATCATCCTGGAGAGCACGTCGAAGGCGTCCTGCACGGGTTCGGGCGAGCTCAAATCCACGCCGGCGATCCGCAGGGCGTCCAGGGGGTAGCGTGAGCCGCCTGTCTTGAGGAACGCGAGGTAATCTTCGACGGCGCCTTTCTCACCATCCAGAATCCGCCGCGCCAGGGCCTGCGCGCCGGCGATCCCGGTCGCATACTGGAAGACGTAGAAGTCCACGTAGAGATGACCGAATTTCGCCCAGTGGATCCCGAGCCGCGCTTCGTCGATGTGCATCTCCGGGCCGTACGCCTCGCTGAACAATTCTGCCATGAGCCGGATAAGGTCGTCGGGGGGCAGCCCCGCTCCCTTTTCACCTCGGGAATGGATTTCGAGTTCGAAGCGCGCCAGCGTCGGCATGATGAGGAAGTAGCGGTGGAAGTTCGCCAACGCCTCCTCGATCACGGCGATCTGGAAGACGGGGTCATCCTGCATGGAGAGCAGGTAGTGCCGCACCATCGCCTGGTGGAAGTTCGAGGCAACCTCGGCTACAAAGAGGGAGTAATCGCCGTAGATGTAGGGCTGTGTCTGCCAGGTGAGGTAGGAGTGCATGGAGTGCCCGAGCTCATGCGCCAGCGTGCTCAGGCTGAAGACGGTGTCGTTGTAGCTCATCACGATGAAGGGCAGCGTCCCCGGGCTGCCCCAGGAGAAGGCGCCCCCGCGTTTTCCCTGGTTGGGATAGACGTCCACCCAGCGGTCTTCCAGGCAGCCGCGGCGCACGGTCTCCACATACGCCTCACCCATGGGCGCCAACCCGGCGCAGATCCACTCCACGGCTTGCTCGAAAGGGACCTGTGCCCTGGATGAGGTGAGAGGCGCCCAGATGTCATACGGGTGCAAGGTTTCCACACCCAGGATCTTCTTGCGCACCGCGAAATAGCGGTGCCAGGTGGGGATGTTCTTCTGGAAGGTCTCGATCAGGTTGTGGAACACCTCGGTCGGGATGTTCTGTCGGAAGAGCGCGGCCTCCAGGTTGGATTCATGCCGCCGGGCGCGGCTTATGAAAGCGCTCTGCTTGATGGAAGTCTCCAGCAGGCGAGCCAGGGTATTCTTGTACGCCAGGTGCAGATCGTGGTAGTTTTCCCATGCGGTGCGGCGCAGTTCTCGGTCCGGTTCTGCACGCAGGCGGGTGATCGTCCCCTGGGTGACCGGAAGCTCGTCTCCATCGCTGGTGATCGCGGGGTCGAACTGGAAGTCGGCATTCTTGAGCAGGCTCGACGCTCCGCCTGCGCCTGAGAACGGATCGGTGAGCATGCCGAGCAGCTCTTCAACTTCGTCCGAGCGCACATGTTTGGAACGCCGAAGAAGATCGTCGAAGAAATGCTCGTAGACCACCAGGCGCGGCTCCTCTTTCAGCCACCGGCGCAGCTTGTCCTCGCCGAGAGCAAGGAGGTGCGATTCCATCGGAGCGGAGGCGGCTAGAACACGGGCGTGCAGGCTCCGCGCGCGCGTGCTCCTCTCGGCGGCCTCCTGATCGCCAGTATCCACGCTGTGACCGATTCCGGCGTAGACAACGGCGCGCTCCATGCGTTCCTTGATCGAGGTCAGCGATTCGAGCGTATCGGCGAGATCGGATGGAAGCAGCCACTCAGTTCTCCCCTCCGTGAGAAACGCGCGCAGCGCGTTCCTGATGGACTCCAGCTCATCTTCCCAGACCTGGGTATTTTCGAATACGCTCACATCGTTCCATGTAAATTTAACCGGGATGTCGGCTCGCTGGGGGACCGTGAGTTCACTCATGCGTGGCTCCTGTTCTCATGAATTAGGGTGAGGATTGGTATTTTACGCAGGTTGGGGTTTTATTCCAATTATGGTTTCGAGATGAATATTCATCCTTCATCTCCGGGTGAGTTGTTATCATCCCGCGGACCCATTGGCTTCAGCGGATTGATTGGATCCTATCGGGAACCGGCGTCGAGAGGGCGGGGGGAAACGAGTGATGTCGCCATCATTCCAGCCTCGATTTGGTTCTTCTTTCAAGAACGATCGTTCAGGCGCGCGAAGACAACTCGCCCTGGATTGTTTTGTAAATCGTGAGATAGAAGACTTCCGTCTGGGGATGACTTATAGTGGATTAAGCTGGTCCCGTTTATCATCTTTGAGGTAAAATCGCTCTGTCATTGAAACCATGGTTTCGTTGGGATTGTCTGGATCAAACTCTGAACGCTTGTGGAGGAAAATGAAATGGGAAATTCCAGGTATGGACTGACAGGAGGGGCCATGTTGCTGGTGCTGGCGATCGCGGCCGGTGCTTGTTCGGGTCAATCCGCGGCCGCAACAACGACTACGGATGCAGAAATTGCCGGCAGGACCATCAAGGTCTACGAAAACCCCACTTGAGGGTGCTGTTCCCAGTGGGTGGTTCACCTGCAAGAAAATGACTACGACGTAGAAATGGTACCTGTATCAAACGATGACCTTCGGGCGATGAAGGACAGTCTGGGAATACCCCCCGAGATGGCAGCCTGCCATACCGCAGAGATCGAGGGCTACATCATCGAAGGTCATGTCCCGGTCGACATCATCGAAAAACTACTGGTTGAGAAACCTGACATCATCGGCTTGGCGCTGCCGGGTATGCCCGGAGGGTCACCAGGTATGGGCGGCGAGGCGGACGCTCCCCTGGAGATTCTGGCCTTTGATCAGCAGGGTGATGTGTGGGTGTACGAGACCTGGCCGTAAACATTATTTCTCATTGATCGGGTTGGATCACACGTGGGATGTGAGAGGTAAGACAGGTT
>CAZMZL010000060.1:0-14952 GCA_964570595.1 uncultured Anaerolineaceae bacterium
GCGCCTCGCGCTGTACTGAGGATGATCGTGGGTGGTCGTTTATCCGTCTTTTCTGCAGGGGGTGTGTGACATTCACGTGCCAAAGTGCCCAGCACATTCGCTCGTGCTCCTCTTGTGCGCAGGCTCCAGGCAGTTTGCTCGTAGAACAGCGGTTCAGGATCAGGGAAATTGAGGATCGATAGTGTCGGCGACCACGATCTGAATTCTTCTCGCAGGCTCAGCGCTCGATCGGCTCTTGCGACCAGGTAGAGGATAGGGTGGTCGAGATCGTGAGCCAGCGCGGCTGTAATAGCCGGTCTGGCAGCACGTGACAGCGAAGCTGCTGTGCCGAGATCCCCTTCAGAAATATTCTCTATTAACGGACGATATTCAGGGAGTGTTCGAATTTCCTCTAACAACCTTGATATATCCATCAGTCCTCATGAGCCGGGTTGCAGTGATTCATGGCTGCGTCGATGCCCATTCGAATGAAAGTGACGACGCAGTTCACAGCTCGATCGAGCGTCATGTCCACGATCTGCACTTCATCCGCGGAAAATGTGTCGAGCACATATTCAGCCGGATCCGTGCTTCCAGCGGGTCGTCCAATTCCTAACCGCATTCTGGGTAGCTCGTTCGTGGCTAATACATCGATGATGGACTTCATCCCCTTGTGCCCCCCTGAGCCCCCTTCCGATCGGATTCGGATGGATCCCAGTGGGAGGTCGAGGTCATCATAAATGATCAGACAGCGAGCGAAATCTATGCGGTAGTAGCGAAGGAGCGTTGAAACCGACTTACCAGAAAGATTCATGAACGTCTGTGGTTTGGCGAAAATCAACTTTTCGTCTTCGGATCTACAATCCGTAACCAGGGCATCGGCCTGCCGCCGCGAGAAGCCGATATTGAAATTCTTGACGAGGTTGTCCACAACCTTGAAGCCAATATTATGTCGGCTGTCCCGATATTCACGGCCGGGGTTCCCCAGCCCAACGATGAGGAAGGGCGAGGCTGCATACCGGTCTAAATTCATCGGCGTCTTCCTCCTCGTTTTTTACGGTTGCCACCTCTTAAGACTCTCCTCATTTGTACCGTACCCCAATGCTGTCGCAAGCGTTTACGAGTATAGATGTAGGCACCAGCAGCCGATAAACCTACGGCGCCGAGGATGAAGCTGAGGAAAAATATTTTCATCGCTGGATTGGGATCATCATTCGACGGAGGTGGTATGGGCGTGGGTCTTGGCGTTCTGGTGGGCTCAGGAGGCGTGGATGACTGCGCCGCCGCCTGAGAGGAGGGTGTCGAGGTTTCGATCGCCCTGGAATTACGAATTCGGATGCCTTCCACCAGATATTCGACGACAATGTCGTTATCAAGATGGACGCGCAAGCGAAGACGATACTCGCCATCGGTAATACCGCTCGTGTCCCAGATCCCTAGAACTCCATCCTTGACGGACGAAAAGACGGAATCCCCGATCATAAACCAGGTGTCTGTGGGATCTTCGGGATAAGCGAAGGACAGATCGTAGGATACAAAAGCGGGATGGGATGCGGATCCTTCAATCGTGACAATCCCGAATATCGCCGATCCGCCGGATGGTCGAATGATGTCGACATATCCTGGCGCCTGTGCATGGACATGACCGCCGTCGAGGATGGCGCCGAAGACGACGATGAGCAGCGCGCCGATCAGGCTGAATTTTCGCTTGTTGTTCATGAACTACCATCCATTATTTTGGACCAACGAGAAGCCAATCGTTGAGTTTAACATGCATGGAAAGGAGGGTCAAATTGGGACTTGATGAGCCCTGTTCAGGCGTCGGCAGGGTCGAAAGAATTGCGTTGGAAAGAACTACGAAGAGGAGCATGCTGCCCCCGTTGAATTTCCAACGATAGGGGACAACGATAGGGGGCAACGATAGGGGACACGATAGGGGAGGTTGACGCACTTCAGAAGAATGGTAAAATTCTGGTACGGACGTCGGGGAAGGTCCCAGGACGTGGGCACCTCCCTTTTTTTTATGCCTGTGAGGGCTTATGAATCAAGAAGAGACGATCACGAATGGCGAAGACATTCGGGCAGAAGTCATTCATCTGGAGGGCGGGGCGATCCAGAACGTCGAAGCGGATCGAGTCAACATCCATCAGGGCGGAGCAAACCGAATCATCGCTTCTGGCGTGGATATTACTCAAGGCGGGGCTGTTTCGATCTCTGGAGATGTCGTGGGTATGGATCGATCCGGCGCACTCGCTGTACAAGGTCAGACTTTGTCCCTGCACGAATCGAATACGGGCGCTCTGATCGCTGATTCTGCGGTGGTCGAAAATTCCGGGATTGGCCTTGCGATAGCCCGGAACGCTCATATCGAGAATAGCTCAACATTTATTCTGCTTTCCCAACAGGTGAATGGTAACGTAGAGACACTACTGGATACGCGTGGTACTGTCCTCGCAGGGCTCGTGGCCGGAATTACGGTCGGGCTGTTGTTCTTTGTTGGAAAGATGATCAGAGGAAACACGTAACGCTCTCACCAATCATTCTCGAAAAGAGCGTAGGTAATCCGATAAGGGTGAGAGGCGCTCTGGAGGAACGATGGACACAATTGAACTGATTGCATCAAAGAGAACCGTAACAGGGAAGCAAGTGAGAAGGCTCCGGCGAGAAGGATACCTTCCTGCCGTCATCTATGGCATGGGCCTGGATCCCATCGCACTGCAGCTTGAGATGAAGGCTGTCTCGAGAACTCTCTCGGGTTTGGGCGGCTCGACGCTCATCGATCTCGTCGTCGATGGTGAAACGCATAAGGTGCTGCTCAGGGAGATCCAACGGGATGTGATTCGACGTACACCGATTCACGTTGATTTCCTTGAAGTTGCCCTGGATGTGCACATCAGAGCGGTGGTTCCCATCGAACTGCTTGGTGAATCTCCCGCCGTTCGCGACCTTGCAGCTGTATTAGTTCAGCCAATTTCTGAAGTTGAAGTAGAAGCCCTTCCGATGGATTTACCCGATCGCCTTTCGGTCAATTTGGAACTGCTCGAGGAGATGGATTCCACCATTACCGTTGCAGATCTCGCAGCGGCTGAAGGTGTCATCATTCTGAATGAACCTGAAGAAGTTATCGCCCGAGTGGCTTACCAGCTCGAAGAGGTAGTGGAAGAAGAGGAACTCCTCGAGGAAGAATTGATTGAAGGCATGGAGCCGGAAGTCATCGATCGTGGTGTCGACGAAGAGGGAGATGAGAAAGCGCCGGAACAGGGGACCGACGAGTAGATCTTCGATACACGCTCTGTCAAGAAATAGGATGCTCAGGAGAGCGCTGTACCCACAGCGCTCTCTTATTTTCCTTTGACACGATCGAGAAGGTTGAGCGTAATTCTAGCGGTTGCCCCCCAGATCGTCTCACCCAGGTAGGGCCGGAAGTAATAGACGGGAATGTCCCGACCAGGGACGACGGCCTGTCTGAAGCGGATCTCGAGGTTTTCTGGATCCGCGAGCCAGTTGATGGGCACGCCAAAAACATTTGCCACCTCCCTCGTGTTTACGCAAAAAGGATACGGCCACGGAATGCGCCCGACGATGGGCGCGATCTGGAACTGTGTGACCGTGAGAAGGGAGTCAAGCGTGCCAAGGATGTCCACATCATCGGGCTGGATGCCGATCTCCTCGAATGTCTCTCGGAGCGCAGCCGCCTGTGCGTCGACGTCCCCATCCTCGATCAATCCCCCGGGGAAGGACACCTGACCCCGGTGTTCTTCGAGCTCATCGGTGCGGCGTGTATAGAGTACGTGCCAATCCCCATCTTCATCCCGGTAAATTGGAATGAGGACAGCGGCCGGACGCGCCTCCCATTCCGCGCGGATCTGCGGGGCATGATTCTGAAGGCTATGGCGTAAGCGATCGGAAAAATTTGTCATTCTTGAACCCGGAAATTATACCCGTTGAAAAGACCGATAGGGCCGTGATCGCAGGACTGGAGCGTCGCCCCGGATGTTGTCTGCATGAGCAGCATAGGTGCATGTTGAAAGGACCGTCATCGTGCGCTACCCAGAGCAAGGAAACAATCAATAAAAGCCGCACGGGGGATGCTTGTTCAGGCCACGAGCGGGTAAGACACCGTCTTTCAATCAGGGATGATATAAAAACGATTCGATCGAAACCCATTCATAAATTAGGTATCTTCAGGGGCACCGATGACCAATCGTCCATCATGAAGCTTCCAAAACCCATTCATGCGAAATTATCCGTCGCTGCAAAAGGAGAATATCTTATATGTCGCATCACCAACCGGCAGGGGAAGGCATCCGCTTTGCCAATGATAATGTCGAAGCACAATGCCCCCACCAGCTCGGCAATGATGACCGGCCGCCTGCCCAAACATTCAGGCACGATATTCGGGCTGCTGCCGGGGCAGGGAGATTTTGGATTGCCGCCGTGGGCGTACACGCTGGCTGAACGATTTTCCGATGCGGGCTGCGTCGCCGCGATTTATGGAAAATGGCATTTGAGGGATGTGGATGGCCGGCTTGACCCGATGAAGTTGACCGAAAGGGATCATGAACATGCCGATCATGACCCTGCGTTCAGCCCTGGAGGCTGCAAACAAAACGCCGTTATCCCTTGCAGCGCTCAACGAAATGATCAAGAAAAGATTGCCCGGGAATATCTATCGCGGTAAGGTGGTGGTCTATTCCGCCGAAAACTGCAGTAGGGCGCTGTGCTGCAAGTCGTTAACCGCCGGCCAAAGGTGGCTTTGGGCAAGCCGTGGGGCGAGACAAAGCCGCGCCATAGATCGTCGTCATCGACGCCCCCGGGTGCATTGACGAGGATGAGCTAATAGCGTTGTTTAAGAGTGTGTAGCCGAAATAATTACGGTGCGATAGATTTGAGGATATTATGAATACAGATAAAGCGAAACAAGTAACAATCACAGAGAAGCAGCAGCGATACATGTCATGGACGTCCGACGTACTCGTCTACATCGTCGTGCTGAACCTCTTCGTGGAGTTCAAAGACGCGATCGTCATCGATTCGTTCTGGATCTCGATCCTGACCGCTGTGCTCCTCAAAGCGCTCCTCGATATCGTTATTCGCCTGGAACACCGCGTCGGGGCCTTCTTCGACAAACGAGGGGGGTCATTTTTCAAGTTTACCGGGATTGCCATGAAATTCCTGATTCTATTTACGTCCAAGTTCATCATCCTCGAAACCGTCAACTTCGTCTTCGGAGAGCACGTTGAACTGGGTCACTTCATCGATGTCCTGGCTCTCATTATCGCGATGATAGCAACGAAAGCGATCATGGTGAAGATCTTCCAGCGCCTCGGAGAGACTGCGAAAACGGATGGACAAATTCACTTGGAATCAAGTCAATGACGTCTCCGTTGCCACGATCGATCTTGCGAACACGAGGTAGCCGGTATGCGACACCATCCTGTCGGTGGGTCGCAGCCGGGCAGGTACAGGTTTATAAAACCTCAGTATGATTTCACAGACTTCGATAATTCCAAACCCATGTTTTTCCAACGCAAGCAGCAATTCACTCACCTGATTTGTTGTGGGGAGGATGCAGCCGAGCACACCCCCATTAACGAGAGCGTTTTTAACTGTGCCCAGATACTTTTGTGGGAAGGGAAGGTCCAGGAAGAACGCATCCACATCGTTCTCATCGATGCCTTCGTAAATATCGGCAAGATGAAACTCGACCCTGTCCGCGAGCCCGACGAGGCCAAGATTTTCTTTGGCGAGTGCAAGCATGTCCTCCCGTTTTTCGTAGGAAATGACTTTGCCCGTATTTCCGACCATCCACGCGAATGCCGTCGTTAGCGCCCCGGAACCAGAGCCGGCTTCGACGACTCGCTTTCCAGGCGCAACGGATAGTCGCAGCAGGATATATCCGACATCTTTTGGAAATATAATCTGCGTTTTTCTTCGGATCTCGAGAAGGATGTCGCGCAAGGATGGGTCGACTAGGGTGAACGTTTTTCCCAGATGGCTGAGGATTACAGAGCCCCAGGGTATGCCGATGATGTCGTCGTGCTGGATCATGCCCTTGTGCGTTTGTAATAATTTTCCCTCTTCAAGGCGCAGGATCATTCGTTTTGTTTGATCGAGGAGAAGCATGGCCAGATCGCCGTTCTGCGTGAGTCTCACTGGATTCCTCCATGGGCGTAATCATACCCTTCGTCCGCTTTCTTTCTTGATTGCATGGTCATCCCGGGGCGGGTTTCGATCAGTTCCTCTTCTCTGCTATGATACGAAACACCTCCGCTCGTTTGGATTGAACGATCTCGAAACGCGCCTCGAAACCAGCATCCCTGAAACTCTCAAGGATCCGGAATTGACCGTCATCATTGCTCTGCCCCGTTATTCTAAATGCCCATCGAAGCAACATGTCCAGCAATGAAGTTCCCGTGATCTTTACATAGGCGATGACGATCAGGTTCCCTTCGGGATTCAGCACGCGGTGCGCCTCGCTGAGGGTTTCAGGGTCGTAAATGTACTCACTGGGGAAGGTGGAGACGAGCGTTTCAAAATACGAATCGACAAACGGGAGTCGCTGCGCCCTACCTCGGGTTAAATTTAAATGACCACCGATGGCTCTCAATTTGCGACTGGCCATCTTTGACATTTGTCGCGATGGATCTATCCCGAAGGCTTTGTTGTTCCCGCGGGCGAGATCGACCTGTATATGTCCGGGCCCATGTCCTAACTCCAAGATGGGACCTTCCGGACAATCGACATGCACAGTCTTGATCCAGGTTCGCCACTCTCCCCCGGAGCTCAGCCAGGCGACGATGTCATAGGACAAGGCCGCGGATGTATAGAGGAGGCCAAAGAGCAGCCGAAAGGTCATCTGCAGGGTTGAGTTCGGTCCTAGGTCCATGCTGTTTGATAGCTTCGGAGCATGATCGAGTGCTCATGAAGACAGTCCTGAAGCGGCGAGGAAGTGAGGATCTCTCTCTCGAGATCGCGCCTATCATGATAGCCGCTCGAAGACCGCAGTTCGTCGTCGGAGAAACCCGGGTGACACATCAGCTCAGAGACGCCCTCCGGGAGCCTTGAGAGCAGATCGAGAGCGTGGTGGAGAGATGCGGAGTTCCCAAAAAAGCTGGCAAAGAAATAATCCGCCGATCGAACGCCATGGCGCTCCATGATGGCCTTCGCTCGTGATGATGCGAACTCGACCGATTTTTGCGGGTAGATTAATGAGATCTCCTCCTCAGGGACGTCGTCGGGGAAGGGAGGGCGGGTTCCGCAGCCATATTCCTGGCATAGATCGAGAAGAATTTGCCAGGTCTTCACGCTCAATGCGGCGATGTGATGGTGGCTGTCGAGATGATCCAGAAGGGCTCCAGTCCGGAGAAATAATTCAATTTGAGCCCGCCACTCGTGTTCAATATGTTCTGCGTGGACGTCATCAAGCCTGTTCAGGAAATGATCACAGGAGAGAAAGACACCCTGCTCCCCGATCAGGCTCGAGACGCGATCGGAGGGTGCTGTGGGTCGTCCACAGGTTAAATTGAGGTGCACGCCCAGGGCTAACGATGGAGTTTCATGGAGCGCGGCCTCGACATCCGAGATGGCTGACGGCGTATTGATCATGACGGTTGTGGCAGTCACGAGGCCATCTGAATGTGCGTGTCGAATCCCGCGCGAGACTTCCGGCGTGCGGCCATAGTCATCAGCGTTAAGGATTAAGGTGCGCGTCATGGCGCCAGGATGTCGAGTTTGGAGGGGAGCACCTGGTAGGAGATGTGGTCAAGAGACTCATGGCGGAGCTCACCGTCAATCTGAATTGGCGTCGTCGGGGAACAATGGATCTCAAGGCGTCGTGTGTGGTGTTGGTGGATGGCGGCGTCGTTCACATAATCCCCCGTGAGCGTCCTTGGGAGCAAACTGAGCATCTTGCGTCTTGTCGGGGCATAGCCATACACAAAGGTCAGCAGGCCGTCCTGCGGGTCGGCGTCCGGGGCCATCTTAAAAATGCCTCCGGTAATTGGACAGTTTCCAACCGAGACAAGCGAGACCGGGCCTTCGAAACTCCCATCGTCCCAATTAATTGTCATGTGCCACACATTCTTGTCCCCAATGGCTCTCAACGCGGCCACGAGGTACCTGATGACCCCCTTCAGCCAGGTCATGCGGATGTTGTAGATCGTCACGACAGGCTCAAGCCCGACGGCCGAGTTGTTATCGAATATCCAGTCGTTTACCTTTCCTAGATCAATTCGACGCGTCTTTCCCTCTGCGATCACCTGCGCAGCCTCGTTAAGCGACGTCGGTAGTCCCAGGTTCACGACAAGGTCGTTGGCTGTCCCGAGGGGAAGAACGCCAAACGGCCCGAGAATGCCTTCGGAGGCCTGGTACAACCCGTTGACCACCTCGCTGATGGTCCCATCACCCCCTGCCGCAAGAATGGGAGAGAAGCCGTCTCTGGAGGCCGAGGCGGCAAGTTGGATGGCATGGTTGGGAGCTTCCGATTCAACGAGTTGATAATCGATGCCGGCTGCCTCGAGTGCTCCCCTCACTTCAGGTAGTCTCTCTTTCGCTTTCCAGCGGTTCGCATACGGATTTAAAATGACAAAAGCCGACATAGGTTCAACTCCATGCTGCCAGAGCATAGGCAGCCATACTGAGGAAAACGGCAAAACCCACGCTGTCCGTGATGGCCGTGACGACCACGGAGGATGCCAGGGCGGGGTCCTGACCGATTGCCTTAAGAAAAAGAGGGACGATTGTCCCCACGCTTGCAGCCACGAACATGTTCACGATCAAGGCGAGGCACAGGACGACGCCGATGATGTAATTGTCCGTCCATAAATACACACCCACGCCAACGACGATGCCGACGGCAATCCCGTCGATGAGACCGATCACCGATTCTTTAATTATTGTCTTCCAGGCACGACGAAACTCAATTTCACCAAGTGCAATGGCTCGGACGATGATTGCGAGGCTCTGTGTGGCGGTATTACCGCCCAGTCCGGCGACCACGGATTGGAATGCAGCCAGAAGGGCAACCTGGGCGATGACGGATTCGAAACGTGTGATCACCCAGGAAGCGAACAGCGCAGTAAGCGCGCTGAGATACAACCATGGCAGCCGGCGTTTCACACTCAACCCTATTGTGCTGTCGATCGAGAGGTCCGCGTCCGATACATTTGCCAGGCGGTAGATATCCTCCGTGGCTTCGTCTTCGAGAACTTCCATGGAGTCATCGTGTGTGATCACACCCCAGAGGACGCCATCATCACTTACCACAGGAAGAGCGGCGAGATCGTAGCGCACCATCATTCGGGCTGCATCCTCCTGATCCATCTCAGTCGTAGCGTGGCGGACATCAGGGTCCATAAAATCCTTCACGACCGCATCCGGTTGGGCGACGATGAGATCTCGGAGCCCGACGACGCCCATCAATTTCTTTTCATCATCCACGACGTACAGATAATAGGGTATGTCCGATCCGGGAGTCTCAGCGCGCAAGATTTCCATCGCTTCGTGAGCCGTGTTGTTCGGAGAAAGGCACAGCACGGCAGTCGTCATCAAGCCGCCGGCAGTTTCATCCTGGTAGCTCAGGAGTGGAATTACAACTTCGGCGCCTTCCATCTCGGCGATTGCATTCGCCGCTGTCTCGGGCGACAGATCGCCTAGAACGTCAGCAGCCTCATCGGGTTCCATTGCATCGAGTAAATCCGCGAGATACGCTGCCGAGAGCGACTCGGCGACATCGGCGGCCTCCTCATCCTCCAGCTCCTCGAGGATATCTGCAGCTTCCTCGATATCGAGTTCCGGAAGAAGGGTGAGCTGCTCCTGGTCCTTAAGGTCTGAAAACGCATCTGCACGGTCGGCCGGGTGTAGGCGCGTGAGGGATGCGATCGCGTCCTCGATGCGATTCGTCTCGAGTGCGGCTCTGATTTCGTCGAGTGTGGCGTCGATCTGTGTCTGCTCCAGGATCTCACTCCGATCAAGGGCCATCAGGTCTCTGGGTTATTCATCAAATCCATCAGAATCTCATGCGAACCTGCAAGGTGCAAGCCTGGTACTTTCGCCAGATCAAGCCGATAGCGGGCGGTTTGTGGATGAACTTCCCTGAGACTGGTCCGGATCCATGCTCTCGGCTTCAACCAGGATTATCAACCCCTACAACGCAAGCAACCGGGGGGGAACCTCTGGATTTTAGCACTACCTCCGGCTCGTCGCAAAAAAGCCGATCGAGCATATCGACCTGGACCAGAGCGAGGGGTTGCCTTATCGGTTGAGGATCTTGATGGGGAATTGATCGAGACTACGAAGGAGACATCTCTCCAAGGGCCAGATCGGTGGATATGATTTGATCATTTCGGAATATCTCAAGTTGGATGACAGCACCGGGGCTGTGTGCGAAGAGAAGATTTCGAAATGGATGTGATGCGTCGATTCTCTGACCCATGATCGATGTCAGGATGTCACCCTTATTAATCCCGGCCTGTTCGGCAGGACCACCCGGGACCACATCCGTAATTAACACACCCTCATCGAGAGGGATCTCGTATCGCGAGGCCAGTTCCGGGGTGATCCATACCCAACGAATTCCCATAAACGGACGTGAGAAGAAACCTTTTTTAATGAGCTGATCGGCAACTTCACGGGAGAAGGTGCTGGGGATCGCAAAACCCAAGCCTTCAGCGACAGCCCTGTTTCCGCCGTTACCGCCGCGTACGATTAATGAGTTTATGCCCACAACCTTCCCGTCCAGATTAATGAGAGGCCCGCCAGAATTCCCTTGATTGATGGCCGCGTCTGTCTGAATAAGTCCCTCAAGAAAGTAATCCTGTGTGATTTCCAAAGTACGCTCCGTGGCGCTGACGACGCCCACGGTGACGGTGTTGGTGAAGTCTCCTAGGGGCGATCCGATGGCGATCACGGTTTCCCCGGGCTTCAATAGATCCGAATTACCCCATTCTGCAACTGCCGGCATGCGCGTATCCGCGAACAGAATTGCGAGATCGGCGTATGGTTCTGTGCCGATGACTTCAACCGGGAGTATGGTGCCATCGAAGAGGACAACCTCGACTTGTTCGGCTCCATCGACCACATGGTTGTTGGTTACGATATATCCATCGAATGAGATGATAAAACCCGATCCGGAACCATCCTGATCGATGATTTCCCCATGCGCCGATTTCCTGGTTGAATAGTGACTTACGACCGTCACCACCGCGGGGCTAACAGCCTCGACAGAATCAGTGACGGCGGAAGACATATCGACAGAAACCGACTGGATAAGCGGTTCTGCCCCAAGGGGTTCGACCATCTTCTCGCGTTCGACAACCACCGTCCTGGTGGTCTGTTCGATGGTCGCGAGGACGACCGTCCCCCCCACGAGCCCACCAATGGCGCCGGCGAGAACCAGAAGGACGACCAGACGTATGGGGGACCTGCGATTTTTCTGTGGTGGGATCTGCTGCCACTCCATTAGCGTTCCACCTTCCCAACAGCGAATTCAACCTTCGTATTCGCCAATAATATTAAGGTTACTTGACTCGCTCTCTAGATCCTTTGGAAGCCAAATCATCACTGCGCTTGACTCATGGACATCCCGGTTACAGCAATTATTACCTGGGTTGCCTCGCTCTGATGATGAGAAAAAGCTGATCCCCCGTATTTTGAAATTTGATGCAGGGATGATGGGCAAGCGGGACGGTGATGACAACCCCCGAGCAGGCTTCTTCACTTGTTTGAAGCCATGTTATTCGCGATCATTTCCAGCAGTACTTCGATCGCTTTCTCCAATTGAGGGTCCCTCTCGGCTTCGAAATCCTCTTCGGTAAACACGACTTCATAATCAGGCGTAAGACCTTCTTGATCGATGATGCGGCCTTCCGGTGTATACCAGCGTGCAACCGTTACTCTAAGCGCGCCCTCGTTATCATCCAGTTCCAACCAGAATTGAACCGAGCCTTTTCCAAAAGAAGTCTCACCCACAAGCGCGCCGCGCTCATAATCTTGGATTGCACCGGCCACGATTTCAGACGCCGATGCAGATCCAGCATCGATGAGCACAACGAGAGGGATGTCCGTCGCCAATCCTTTTCCGGATGCATCATAGGTCTCTTCGACGCCGTCACCAAACTTTTCGGTGAGGATAAGCCCTTCAGCGATAAATTCGGAGCTCACATCGATGGCGGAATCAAGGAAGCCGCCTCCATTTCCGCGCAAGTCGAGGATGATACCGCCCGGCTCTTGTTCAAAAAGCTCACCTAACGCATCCCTGAGTTCGCTGATCGTCTCTCCAGAGAACGAAAGTATGCGCACGTACCCGATGTTATCTTCAAGAGTCTCGCTCTCCACACTTGAAATCTCGATTTGTTCACGAACGACCTCGAACTCCAGCAGATCGGGTACATCGGCTCTCCGGACTGTAAGCAAGACGGTGGAACCCGCCGGCCCCATCACCTTTCGGATGACAATATTTCCATCTACGCCGGCCATGTCCTCGCCATCGATAGCCACGACCTCATCGCCCGGTTTCATTCCCGCCCGTTCAGCAGGCGACCCCGGCATTGGAGAGATGATGGTTAAGTACTCGCCATCGGTATCCACCCATGCCCCAATTCCTTCATAGGAGCCAAGCAGGGGGATGTTCGCCTGTATATATTCATCCGGATCCATATAGGAGGTCTGTGGGTCGCCAATCGCTTCAAGCGCGCCGTTGATCGCTCCTCGCATAAGCGCTTTATCGTCCAGGGGTTGGTCCACATACTCCTCGTGAACCAGATTCCAAACCTGCCAGAATGGTTTAAAAAGTTCTTCCTCTTGGTCCGGAGGCGTCGAGGGGATCGAGGTCGGTTTGGCAAACCACGAAACAATAGGGGAATCTAGATTGGTGCTGAGCACAGTCGTCCCAGCCTGGGATAACGTAGCGCCGAGCACGAGACCGGCAGAAAATATCCCGATGGAGAGGATGACGGTGATGAGTATGACGATGATGATCGTACCTGTTTTGTTCTTCATAACTGTGGCTCCCGTGGATATAGCTAGACGTAACTTCGAAAAAATACCAGATGAAGATGAGTGGTCGATGAAATCGTGAGGCGTCTTAATATTTCCCGTTCATTCCATAGAAACCCATCCGGATGAAGAAACCCAGAGTGGTGCGGATGATGTCGGATCCTGCCCATGGATCCATCTTCATCGCCCCCGGATTGATGACCCAGTTGACAGTGTGGATGTTATTCGGCCTCCTCTTTTTCAGATTGCGATTCATTCAGGTTGGAGATTCGTTGATGAAGTTCGTCGATATCACGATCTTCCGCATCCCATGGGACCAGGAGCTCGCGGATGGATTTATTCGCGAGAGGGCTCGAGGAACCACGCGAGCGCAAACCACCCCGGATCAAACTAAAGTTAATGATAAATACGAGACCCAGAATGAGTCCAATGATAACCCAGCCCGGTATTTCGTCCATTAACTCATCCTCGGTAGAGATGGATCCATAAGGGCGGGAACAGCCTTGACAATATCTGTGATTTCCTCGATGTGGTGGGAGATGACGGCGTTGCACGCTTTCGATCCGACCAATACTGTCGTCATACCGAGCTCTGCCGCCGGAATTAAATTTGCGCTGCGATCATCTGCCAGGAGGCATGTTCTTGGGTCCGGATCCTGCGCGATCTTCAAGGCTCGTGCATAGGCTTCCGGTCGAGGCTTGTTGACGAAGTTAAGCGCATAGATATCGATGATGTCGTCGATCTGATCGCTCACGTCCAGTGCATCCAGCACTCGTTCGGCGTGGGTGAGATGGGCATTCGTAAAGATAAATATATTCATCCGAATGGAAGCCAGCACCTGTCGCAAGCGGGGGTTGGGTTCGATAAAATCAGGGATCGGGACATCGTGGACGTACGCAAGGTAGTCGACTGGATCGACATCATGGTTTGCGCGCAGACCGTTCAGCGTGGTGCCGTACTCAGAGAGATAGCGGGCACGCAAGGCGTTTGCACTACCCTCATCCGTATCGAGCCGTGTGACCATGTACTTTGTGATGCGATCACCGATCTGATCCCATAATCCACTGGAATGTGAATACAGGGTTTCATCCAGGTCCAGGAAAATCGTAGAGTAATTCGTCATGCGATGGGATCATCCTTCAAATGAGCTCATATGCTGATCTTTTCCGGATGCGTCCGTTTGCATCCGACGGAAAATCTCCCAATCCCAGAGGTTACACAAGTTGCACCGATCGGGGCGATCCTATCCCGCCAGGCGACGAGATCGTTCGCCCAACGAGCGGGGTTATGGGGCATGGGGAGCAGAAGGATGTCTCCAATGCCACTTTTATTTGAACCCAGCGCAACATGAGTATAATCGAAGACGAAATAGGAGGTTAGCGTGCCAATCCGTGTTCTCCCCGATGAAGTATCTTCCGCCATAGCAGCAGGAGAGGTCATAGAACGGCCGGCCTCAGTCGTGCGGGAGCTGGTTGAGAACTCGTTGGATGCCGATGCGTCTGAGGTTTCGATTCGTGTCGAGGGGGGTGGACGCGGGCTCATTGAAGTGATTGATGATGGGGGCGGTATTCCGAGAGATGAGGTGGTCCTGGCCGTCGCCCGATATGCCACCTCCAAGCTGCAAACTGCGCACGACCTCCAGTCCATCCAAACTTTGGGTTTCCGAGGGGAGGCGCTCGCCTCGATTGGCGCCGTGACACGCATGGAAATTGAAACACGTTCCAGAGAGGAATCCATGGGTACTCGTTTGTCCGTGGAAGGTGGAAAAATCGGGACGCCCAGTTCGATTGGGATCTCTCCTGGGACGATGGTGCGTGTAAAGGACCTTTTCTTCAATGTTCCAGCCAGGCGTGAATTTCTTAAAAGCGAGAGAACAGAACGTCAGCGGATCAGTGAATTTGTGAGCCGCTATGCCCTGGCCTACGCTCAAATTCAATTTTCACTTGAACTGGAGGGGAAGGGACGTTTTCTCTCTTC
>CAZMZL010000061.1:0-14761 GCA_964570595.1 uncultured Anaerolineaceae bacterium
TTTATGTCGAGGATGGAACCATCTTCATCGGCGGTGAAGCGTGACTGCGGACGTCTCCCCTGCCGCTCATGAAAAATCGGATCCATCCCGTTTTTCACCTCGGCTTTACAAATTCAAAGAATTATTCCTGCATGCCGTAATTCAGGATCGAGTTCTCAAACGTGCTTACCCCGGGATCATGCATTTCTTGATTTTCTGGGGGATGACGATTCAAATCCTTGGAACGATCGTCAATCTCCTGCAATACCCGCTTTTTACGCCCTTCGTCATCGAGTGGCCGCTGGGGACCGCCTATCTGGGTTTCGAGTTCATCATGGATCTGGCCGGCATCATGATCCTGATCGGCATCGCGATGGCCGTCGTCCGCAGGGCTATTCTCAAGCCATCCTATCTCATCAATCGATGGGAGGATGGATACATCCTCGCGCTGCTGCTCATCATTACTTTACTGGGATTTTTCTCCGAAGCCGTGAGGATCATGGCCACCGATCCAGCCTGGCGTGCGTTTTCTCCCTTTGGGAATCTCCTCGCGCTAGGTCTCACCAGCGCCGGAGTTCAAGTCGCCGCTGACGCACCGATTCATGGCGTTCTTTTCTGGTCACACACGGCCGCCGGCTTGGTGTTCGTAGCCAGTCTTCCCTTCACAAAACTCCGGCACATGATCACCGGGCCGATCAACATCGTCACAAGACCCGAACGCCCATTGGGAGAGCTAGAGACCATCGAGGATCTCGAGAACACCGAGAAGTTGGGAGCCGGTGAAATCGATGAATTTGCCACGCTGCCCCTGCTCTCTTTCGACACGTGCGTGCAGTGTGGTCGCTGCGAGAGCGTTTGCCCCTCAACGGCCAGCGGGATGCCGTTTTCTCCACGGGAGATCATCCTCGACCTCCAGGATTCTATCCATTCCAACCTCATCGCCAATCAGGATGTTCAGCTCCTCGGCGGAACGATCACCAGCACGACCCCCTGGCTCTGTACGACCT
Source organism: uncultured Anaerolineaceae bacterium (assembly GCA_964570595.1). GTDB lineage: Bacteria > Chloroflexota > Anaerolineae > Anaerolineales > E44-bin32 > E44-bin32. Next base: position 987 of record CAZMZL010000061.1, read on the forward strand.
GCGGGGCCTGTTTATATGCCTGCCCCCTTTATATCGATCCCGTTTCTTCCATCATCGAACTCAGGCGCTACCTCACCCTGACCACGGGCGATGTTCCCGCACCGGTGGGTGAAACCCTCATGCAGATGGAACGCCGGGGAAACCCCTGGGGGCTCCCTGCTGAAGAACGCGCGCCGTGGGCCAAGGAATTGAACGTCCGCGTGCTGGAACCGGGGGACGAGGCGGATATTTTATTGTTCGTCGGCTGTGCATACGGCTACGACAGCCGCAGTCAGAGTGCCGGAAGGGCGCTCTGTGAGCTTTTGAACCAAGCCGGCGTCGATTTTGCCATTCTGGGGGCGGCAGAAGGCTGTTGTGGTGAAACAGCTCGACGATTAGGACACGAGTATGTTTTCCAGGTTATGGTCGAGGAGAACATCGCCGCCTTCGAGTCGGTCCGTTTCAACCGGATCGTATCCGCGTGTGCCCACTGTTTTAATACGCTCAAAAACGAGTACGCTCACTTTGGAGGTTCCTATGAAGTTCTCCATCACACAGAATACATCGCCGAGTTAATCTCAGAGGGTAAAATTGAAGCCGGGGCTGCCGCAGATGATGCGAAATACACATTCCATGACTCCTGCTATCTCGGTCGATACAACGAGATCTACGACGAACCCCGCACAGCTCTCACCAGTATCACGGGTCTCGAAATCGATGAGATGAAACAACGGCGACAGGACGCTTTTTGCTGCGGGGGAGGCGGCGGTCACATGTGGATGGAGATCGATCCCAATACCAGGGTCAATCACCGGCGACTGGATCAGGCGGTGAACGAGACCGACGCCGATGTCATCGTGACGGCCTGCCCCTATTGTTTAATCATGTTTGAGGATGGGATCAAGGACAAGGGACTCAGCGATCGGCTTGCCGCTCAAGATATTGCCGAGGTTATTCTCGCTGCCAGATCGACGCCGGGAGAACCAGAAGGTGCTGCTGCAGATGATGGATCATAAATTACTCGAGGTCGGAGAATCTGGACCTCTTGGGTTGGTCAGAGAGGTCCTGCGGGAAGTATGGGAAGCGGAAGCGCTCGAGTCGATATTCGTACCCGTGTGGACTCCTGAAAATCCAACCCCAATATCCCGCTGGCTCTCCGATAAAAACGAACTGCCTGACGCCGATCCCTTTGCCCCTGTCATGGAGACGAACCACGCAGACGAGGTGTTGGCGTATTTGATGGAAGAGAATAGATCGAAGGTCGGGATATTTCTGCACCCCTGTGAGCTGAGGAGCCTGCGCATCATCGCAGAAAACACCGAGATTGACCTTGCAAGCCAATACCTGATAAGCGCTGACTGTCTCGCCGTGTACGACCTGGGAGATTTCGTCGAAAGATCATCAGAACATGAGCGCGAGAGGGTGACCCGGGAAGCTCTCCGATTCGCCAGGATGGGCGGGATTCTACCGAGCCGGTACATGATCGGCTGCCAGCTCTGCAAACGCCCCTTTGCCGAGGATCTGGACCTCACCTTTGATTTGTTCGGATTTCAGACGAGTGAATCCCTCGGCGTATCCCTTCGCAATCGCGCCAGCCTGGACGCCATCGAGGCGCGGTTCTCGGCAGAGGATGTGCCGGGGGAGGTACTCGCTCACCGCAGGGAAGTCCTCGACAAACTGGTTTCATGGCGCACAAGATCGATCGAGGATACCGCAGTAAAATTGGACGATGAATTATGCACGCTGGATGCACTCTCAGAGCACTTGGCCCGTTGTGATTCCTGCCATGCACGCCTTTCAGCGCATTGCCCGTCTTCCCCCTACGAGGGTAGACAATCTGCTGTTCCAGCCCGTGAAGATCTGGCCGCATGGCTGTCTACTTGTGGCGGATGTGGGATGTGTGAATTCGAATGCCCGGATGGATTCCCCCTCTTCAGTGTGATATTGACCCTCAGGAAAATGCTTGAAACTGCTCAAGCTTGATCCTCGCTCAACCGCGCAACCTGACTCCCGCCGCCAGCAGCCGTTCACGAATCTATCCTCGGACATCTGATTTTGGATTCTGATGAAAACCTGGACCACGCGCGCATCGTCGAGATCTCCTGGAAATAGCTCGGGCAATCAGACAACGTGGTCCTATTGCGGTTCCACCTGATATCATGGAAAGGGTTCGAGAGCAACACCGCTGACAGTGAGTGGGAGAATGAACGGACGAAGACTAGCTCGCCATGAAATCAATGAAGCCATAAGCGTCTTTGGGTATTCGATTAATTATCGGAACGTCGTGGTCTACGAAGATGCCCAGTGGCTGGGTGTCTTCGCACGGGTCGCCGCGCTCCTGCTGCGAGCGGAACCGGTTTTGAACCAGGCGATTACACTCGGATATTGGGTCTTCTTCCCCGGGACGATTGATACTTCCACGGGCGAGGATCCAAATCTCCAACTGCGGGATACAGCCTGGTTGATCCATGAACTCACCCATGTATGGCAGCTTGAGCATTTGGGGGCAAGAACACTGTTCAAATCCATCCGGGCGCACGTGCGTCATGGGAAGAATGCCTATAACTACGGAGGAGAATCTGGTTTAATAGAACATCGAATGGCAGGGAGACGCTTAGAGGACCTGAACCCCGAACAACAGGGTGATGTGGCCAGGCATTTCTATATGCGCTCAAAGCGAAAGCAGGACATCACGGCCTGGAAACCCTATATGATTGAATTTCAAAATGCGGTCTATCGATAACATGTGACCATGAAGGGAAACGTATGGTAAAAGTCGGTGATTTAGCGCCCAATTTCGATCTGTTGTCTCTCGATGACAAACGCATCTCGATGCGTGATTTCCGCGGCAGATCACTGCTGCTGATTTTCTTACGCCACACAGGTTGACTGCCCTGTCGCGAGCATGCCGCGCAGGTCTGCGCGAGAGCCACAGAATTCAAGGCAAAAGCCATGGATATCGCCGTCGTTTCGTTCGGATCTCCGCAACTGGCGACGATGTGGATGCAGGAAACATGCGTCGATTTTCCGATCCTCCTTGATCCCGATCGAGTCACTTATGGGGATTATGGGTTTTACCGATCCATATTAAGATCCTGGGGTCCGAAAACCTTTGTTACATATGTTAAGCTGCTGATTTCGGGTCGAAAGTGGCGAGGGATCCAGGGAGATTCAGCCCAGCTAGGTGGAGATGTGATCATCGACGCGAATTCCATCATCCGCTACATCCACCGGAGCATGGATCCCTCCGATCGACCCTCCGTAGAGACTCTGCTCCGCGTGCTGTGATATATCCAGCGTCGTATTAAACCACGGCCGAATTCTATTAAGGATTTATCCCACTCCCCAATTAAATTGGGCCAACGGGGGTGGGATAAAGACATTCAACATTAGAGATCATTGCGTGATCCGGTCCCTATTCGTTGAACAGTTCTCCGACGGACCTTCCTTCGTGGGCGCGTAGAATCACTTCACCCAGGAGCGGTGCGACCGATAAAATGGTCATATTGTCAGGTCTGCGTTCCGGGGATATCTGTAAGGTGTTGGTCGTCACGATTTCCTTGATTGGATGTCTTCGAATTTCTTCGATGGCGGATGGCACCAGCAAGGCATGGGTAAACGATAAATAAACATCCTTGGCGCCATGATCTTTCAAGATGTCGACCGCCTCGCATACGGAACCTCCGGTGAGAACTTCGTCATCAACCAGGATGACATCCTTGCCCTTCACATCCCCAATCACCGTATATGCCTGCGCCCGGGGATGATCGCCCTTCCTGCGCTTCTCGACGAAGGCGAGCGGCAGCCCAAGCTTTGCCGCAAAATTCCGGCCCTTCTTCGCAAATCCCAGGTCCGCGGTCGCCACCACACCATTCTTTAAATCCTTCTCAAGAAAATAATCGCTCAATAGGTGAAAGGCTGTGAGCACATCACCCGGGATTGAGAAGAACCCCTGGATCTGACCCGCATGGAGATCGATGGTCATATACCGATCCGTTCCGGCGATCTCGATCATATCCGCGACGAGGCGAGCGGTAATAGGCACGCGCGGCTGATCCTTTTTGTCGGATCGGGCATAGGCCATGTAGGGAAAGACGGCCGTGATCCTCCCCGCCGAATCACGATTAAGGCAATCGATCATTAAAAGCATTTCCATGATGTTTCGATGGACCGGCGAGCCCATGGATTGGATGAGGTAAACATCCTGACCCCGAATACTTTTCTTAAGTTTCACGAACAGGTTTTCATTGGGGAACTCAACCAGTTCATAATCCTCGAGAGGCACATTCAGGTAGTCGCTAATTTCACGGGCAAGATCTGGAGATCCTGAGCCAGCAAACAACTTGATGTCGCCATGTCCGAACGCTTGCCCTGTCTTCGCTTTAGCCATTCTCTGAACTCTCCCATTCGCGTCGCAGCACGCTCATCATGAGCGTATCACAATACTTTCCACCGGAAAAGTGAAACTCGCGCATCCTGCCCTCTTCGATAAAACCGACTTTTTTATATACCCGAATGGCTCGAGGGTTGGATTCAAATACGACGAGGGATACCCGATTCAGGTTGAGGTTCTCGAAGGCATGACGCAGCAAGAGCCTCACGACGTTGGTTCCATGCCCGCGATCCCAGTACTCCTTTGCACCCATGGCTACGCCAAGTTCGGCCCGCCTCGATTGATGATCAAATGTGAACAAACCCGCAGAGCCCACATGAACCCATGCTTCATCTTCGTATACATCAATGGCAAACGGTTTTTCAACAGACTCGCGATTGAGCAAATCTTCATACCACTTATTTTCCTCTGTCAGGCTCATGGGTAAGAACAAGCTGAGACCTTCACGCACCTCAGGATCGTTGAACCAGGATACAAAGCGTGGCAGGTCCTCCTGCTCGATGGCTCGCAATCTCACTTTCTCCCCGTAGATCATGGGGACAACGCCTCAAGCAGGATGGCAACGGCTTGCCTTGGAGAACGTTTTTTGGCCAGAACCGCCTCGAGCTGAGCTTCGAACTCGGCCTCGGAATGACGATCGCGATAGGATCGCATGAGGCTTTCTCGCATCAACTCAAGCATCTCATTCCTGATCCTCGCCCGTTCACGCGTCTTCAAGACGCCGCTTTCGTCGAGATACGCTCGGTGAGCTGCGATCCCATCAGCAAGCTCCTCGATTCCTTCACCTTTGGTGGCGACGGTTGCTATGACGGGAATGACCCAGGTTGGACCCTCGAGCCCTTCCGTCCTAACCCGGGAGCCATTTGCCATGGAAAGGGACATTTCAAGAGTTCGGATGGTGTTTTCGGCGCCCTGGAGATCGGCCTTATTCACGACGAGAATGTCGGCGATTTCGAGGATCCCGGCTTTATTCGCCTGGATGACATCCCCCAGACCAGGCGAATCAATGACAACCGTGGTATGCGCCGCGCCGGCAATATCCACCTCCGCCTGCCCGGCTCCTACGGTTTCGATCATGATCAAAGTATATCCGGCGGCATCCAATACCACGGCAAAGTCCGAAGTCTTACGGGCGATACCTCCCAAGGCACCCCGAGACGCCATGCTGCGGATAAAGACGCCCTCATCACCCGCAAGATCGCGCATACGTATACGATCGCCCAGGATGGCGCCCCCAGAAAACGGGCTGCTGGGGTCGACGGCAATGATGCCGACCTTTGGAGTGAGACTAAACCTGTGAGGTCGAGATGATCTGAAGTCTTTTACGAGGGCATTGACCAATGTAGATTTGCCCGTTCCTGGGGCCCCCGTAATACCGATCAAATGCGCCCGACCCGTGTGTTCATAAAGAGCCCCCAAGGCATCGAGTCCCTCGGGGGCTTCGTTTTCGATTAAGGTCATCAGGCGAGCAACTGCCAGTCGATCGCCGTTGAATATCCGCTCAGGCAGCGTCATTCGAAGATTATACGGCCTCAGTACCACTCAGTTCGAAAACAACTTGAATGATGTCTTGCATACTTGTTCCCGGTCCGAAGATTGCAGACACACCCATTTCCTTGAGTTGGTCCACGTCCTCATCAGGCACGATGCCGCCAAGGATCAGCTTAACTTCATCCTGACCTTGCTGGCGGAGGAGTTCGATCACGCGTGGGACGAGCACCATATGTGCGCCCGACAGGATGGATAATCCAACGATATCCACATCCTCCTGAAGAGCTGATTCGGCAATCATTTCAGGGGTCTGACGCAATCCTGTGTAAATAACTTCCATGCCCGCATCACGCAACGCCCGTGCAACCACCATCGCGCCTCGATCATGTCCATCGAGGCCCGGCTTGGCGACCAGAACACGCAATCTTTTCTTCACCATTTCTTATGATCCAACCCTCAAACTGAGGGGATTATACACCAGCGAAATACCCTTCGCTTGCCTACGGATCTCAACACCTACCGGCCTGGAGCGCCGGCGCCGGATCCAGTCTCTCAGATTTCCAGACGGTACATCGACATTGCATCGTGGACCAACGCCATCGTCTCACGGGCTTCATCCTGCATCCGTCTCGTTCCCTCCATCAGCACATCTTCAACCACGGAAGGATCTGCCTCGTATTTCGAACGCCGCGCTCGAATCGGTGCGAGAAACGCATTGATAGCCGCTGCAAGTTTCGTTTTAACCTCGACGTCCCCCACTTTCCCTTTCCGATAACGCTCTTTCAAATTCTCAACTTCTTCTTTGTTGGGATTGAAAGCATCATGGTAGATGAAAACCGGATTTCCTTCTACGGTCCCGGGGATATCGGCTCTCACCCGGTTAGGATCCGTATACATCCCCCGCACTTTCTTCTCAACCGTGTCCGGATCATCCGCAAGAAAGATGGCGTTGTTCAACGACTTGCTCATCTTGGCCTGCCCATCGGTCCCAATTAACGTCGGTACTTCCCCAATCATGACATCGGGTATTGGAAAGACCTCTCCGTAGAGATTGTTGAATCGTCGGGCGATCTCACGAGATATTTCCACATGAGCTTCGTTATCCTTGCCAACCGGGACAAGGTTCGCTCGAGGCAGCAGGATATCGACTGCCTGGAGCACAGGATATCCAAGAAGACCGAAGGGCATTCTTTCCAGATTGGCTGCTTTTGCCATATCCTTCAAGCTGGGGATGCGTTCCAGGCGAGGCACGGAGACGAGCATCTCAAAAATGAGATTCAGCTCGTACGTCTGGGTAACCCCCGATTGAAGAAATATGACGCTTTTTTCCGGGTCGATCCCTGCGGCGAGGTAATCCATCAACATCTCTTTTACATTGCTGCCGATCGTTGCGATGGACGCTTTGTCTGGACGCGTTGTGAGCGTATGTAGATCGGCGACGATGAAGAAGCTTTCATACTCATCCTGGAGCCTGATTCGGTTCTGAAGAGAGCCAACATAATGACCAAGGTGCATCCGTCCTGTCGGCCGATCGCCGGTAAGTATCCGTTTCTTTTGTTCTCCCATGTTTAACTCCTCATACAATGGTTTCATTAAAAAACTCATCCCCAACTGGGGACGAGCCGTAAACCCGCGGTACCACCCCGATTAGGTTCGATTCGACCTTATCATCACTTACTCGAACCTCCCTCGATGCTCAGCAAGAACAAGTACCATGCTGAATCTCTTGATAACGGGTCGATCCCGGCAGTGCCAGAGGTTTGCGACGGGGTCACCAGCAACCTACCTCTCGGACTGCAGCTCCAAGGTCTATTCGACGTCGCTTCACGGACGGGTCTCTCAGCTTCCCCGCTCTCTGTACCGCTTCTTCAGCGCCTACTTGTCCTCTTCAACGCTTTTTGAAATATGGATTTGTTTTGAGAGTATATGTCCTACAAGGACGCTCGTCAATATCGAAACCACATCATGCAAGATGAGGTGAAAGCTTATCGACGATCTTCTTTTTTGGCAGAAAGCCCGTCAACCTTTCCACGGGCTCACCATCTTTAAAGAGAATGAGTGTCGGAACCCCCATGACCTGATACTTCATGGTCGAATCTACATTGTGGTCGATGTCAAGCTTCATGACCCGAACTCGCCCATCCCATTCATTTGCCAGCTCCTCGACAATGGGATCGAGTTGTTTGCATGGATGACACCACTCAGCTCCGAAATCAACAAGTACGACGCCGCCTGCATCCATGACTTCCGTCTCGAACGTCGCATCGGTCACATCTGTTATTGTTGCCATATGCTATCCACCTCAAGGAAGTATGCTGCTCATCAGCTACTTTGTATTCTATCTTTCTTACCAATCCGTGCGTGAATCTACCGACCTCAATTCTATTTGTCAACCCTTTGATGAACCCTTTTTAATGCTAGTCGGCCATCCTCGGACCACGAAATGGGCATCCACACGGTATTTAATTTTGATTCATTCTCCAGAATACTCGGTCCGCGTAATTCTTACCTGGGATAATTCCCCCTCTATGGACCACCACTGGTAAGTTGCTTGACGCTGTTCCACACCGTGTGGTATCATGGTTGGGTAAATATTAGCACTCTCATATCGAGAGTGCTAACTTATTGAGAAGATGGTTTGGTTGAATTAACAGAACGCCAGGAGACGATCTTGGCGCTCGTCGTGCACGAATATAATGAAACTGCCCAGCCGGTCGGTTCGAAGCGGCTTGTTTCACGTTACCATCTGGGTGTGAGCTCTGCAACAATCCGTAACGAGATGAGCGTATTAACGGATGCCAGACTGCTGCGCCAGCCGCACACGTCGGCCGGGCGAGTCCCTACCGAAGATGGATATCGTTACTTCGTCCGACGCCTTCTCGGTGAGACCGAGCTCCCCTCCGCCGAGAGGCGGTTGATTTCCCATCAATTCCATCAAGCGCCTGCCGACATCGAAGAGTGGGTCCGCCTGAGCGCGTCGATCCTTGCACAACAATCACAGGTAGCTTCGCTCGCCACTGCACCCCGCCCCGCAAAAGCAGTCTTTAAACATCTGGAACTTATCTCCACCCGCGGGCCGCAGGTGTTGCTGGTGCTTGTGCTGAAAGGCGGGGAGGTACGCCAACAAGTGCTTAGCCTGGCCGAATCAATGGATCAGAGCCAACTCGATCTGGCCGCATCGCAGGTCACTGCGGCTTGCCGCGGAAAGAGCTCCGCCGAGATCCTCCAACCAAATGAGGAATTCTCCAGCCTCGCGCTGGATGTCATCAAGCTGGTGGCCGAAGTGATGTCCAAGGCTGACGCCGTCTGGACAGGAGAAATCTACCGGGACGGCATCACAAATGTGCTTGCACAGCCCGAGTTCGCCGACACGGAGAGCGCGAGAAATACGCTCAGGCTGCTGGAAGAACAGAGCTTCTTGGAGGAGGTTCTCTCGAATATCCTCAGTCCAAACGTGAGCGGAGTCCAGGTCGTCATCGGGGGCGAGGGCGCCTGGGAAGAGCTGCGGGAGTGCACGATCGTGTTGGCTCGATACGGCGCTCCCGGTTATGCCACTGGCGCTCTCGGTGTCCTCGGTCCTACGAGAATGGCCTACGGTCGGACGATCTCAACAGTACGTTATGTCGCCGGATTATTAAGCGACTTTGTCATTGACACATTTGCCGCCTGAGGGCGGCGCGGCAAACGAGTGAAGAACCCCGCAGCAAGCTGCGGGCATCTTCCAAGGAGAAAGGCCAAATGGTGGCCGGCACTTCCAAACCCCCGCTCACCATGTATCCCTGGGGAATGCGACAGGGTGTTCTGGCTTTTTTCAATAAAATAACAAACAAGCGATGAGGAGCATCCATGTCAAAAAAAGATGATGAGATACACGTGAACGAGGCCTCGGCCGATATGAGCCGCGAAGAGATTGAAGCTGCCGAAACCGACGCCACAGACGACGGGAACAGCGATGTGGGCGTCGAGGGACCACAGGACTCTTCTGAAGAGAGCTCCGAAGAACAAATCGAACGTCTTGAGGGTGAATCTGCAGAATACCTGGATGGTTGGCAGCGGGCTCGGGCCGAATTCGCGAATTACAAAAAGCGGGTTGAACGGGAAAGAGAAGAGGCTCGTAGTCGCATCACGGGCGAAGTGGTCACACGCTATCTCGGGATCGTCGACGATCTCTCTCGTGCACTTTCCGAACCCATCAATGGGGATGACACAGAAGACTGGGTTGCCGGGATCGAACTGATTTACCAGAAATTTGTTGCGCTTCTCGAGGCCGAAGGCGTAGAACCGATCGAGCCTGAGAATGTGCCCTTCGATCCAAACTACCATGAGGCGATTTCCTTCGAGGAAGACGATCAAATCGAGAGCGGCTATGTCATCAATTACACCCAGCGAGGCTACACATTGGGCGAGCGTGTCCTTCGACCTGCACACGTTCGCGTTGCGAAATAGGAGGGTTTTAAAATGGGCAGGATCATAGGGATCGACTTAGGCACAACGAATTCTGTCGTTGCCGTAATGGAAGGCGGAGAATCGACCGTCATACCATCATCCGAGGGTGGACGGCTGGTTCCTTCAGTTGTCGCTACAAATCCTAAGTCCGGCGAAAGAATGGTCGGACAGGTCGCCCGTCGTCAAGCTATCGTAAACCCGGAGAATACGGTCTTCTCGATAAAACGATTTATGGGTCGGAAATACAGCGACACCGAGGTCCAACGGGCACTGGATATCGTCCCTTATCGAGTGACAGAGGCCCCCAACGGCGATGTGCGCGTGATTATCGGTGGCAAGGAGTATGCGCCACCGGAGGTTTCCGCAATGATTCTTGCCAAGATCAAATCCGATGCGGAAGCATATCTCGGTCAGAGCATCACCCAGGCTGTGATTACGGTCCCGGCTTACTTCAACGATGCGCAACGAAATGCGACCAAAGACGCGGGGAAGATTGCCGGGCTAGAAGTTCTCAGGATTATCAACGAGCCCACAGCTTCTTCCCTGGCCTATGGACTGGACAAGCACACCGAGGAGACCATCGCGGTATTCGACCTCGGAGGCGGCACATTCGATATCTCGATCCTGGATGTTGGTGATGGCGTATTCGAGGTTAAAGCGACGAACGGCGACACATACCTGGGTGGAGACGACTTTGACCAGCGGATCATCGATTACGTTGCCGAGGAATTTTATAAAGACCAGGGGATCAATATTCGTTCAGATCGCCAGGCGCTTCAGCGGCTGAAAGAAGCGGCTGAAAAAGCAAAAATCGAGCTGTCAACCGTAATGCAATCCGAGATTAATCTGCCATTCATCACCGCCGATTCTTCCGGCCCCAAACATCTCAATGTAATCCTTACGCGTTCGCGGCTTGAGCAACTTACAGATGATTTAATTACACGAGCCAGCGCGCCCTGTGAACAAGCTCTTAAGGACGCCGGACTCGCTCCCGAAGATATCGCTGAGGTCATCCTCGTCGGCGGGATGACAAGAATGCCCGCAGTTCAAGAAACCGTCAGGAAGATATTCAAGCGAGAGCCACATAAAGGTGTGAACCCGGACGAGGTCGTCGCGGTCGGCGCGGCAATTCAGGCCGGCGTGCTCGGGGGTGAAGTGAAAGACATTCTCCTGCTGGATGTGACCCCGTTAACGCTCTCGATCGAAACGCTCGGCGGCGTCGCCACGGGTCTCATCGAAAGGAACACAACGGTACCCACTCGAAAAAGTCAGGTGTTCTCAACCGCTTCTGACGATCAGGCTGAAGTAGAAATCCATGTCGTCCAGGGCGAACGACCCATGGCTGCGGACAACAAATCCCTCGGTCGTTTCACACTTGAGGGCATTCCTCCTGCTCCACGGGGGATCCCTCAGGTCGAAGTCACCTTCGATATCGATGCGGATGGGATCTTGAAAGTAAGCGCGGTTGACAAGGCAACGGGCAACACGCAAGCCATCACAATCCATGCCTCCTCCGGGCTGTCTGACAATGAGGTCAAGCGAATGAAGGGCGAGGCAAAAGAATTCGCCGAGCATGATCGTGCCCTCCGAGACGTTGCCCAGGCCAGAAATGACGCCGACCAGGCAGTCTATACAGCCGAAAAAATTCTTCGTGATTATGGAGATCGAGTATCGAGCAGCACGCAGGGTGAGCTTAAAACTCGTATGGAAGAAGTTCGAAATGCCATCGACAAGAAGGATACAGGGATCTTGCGCCAATCCACCGATTCGCTTTCCGACACCATTACTAAGGTGGGAACCGAACTGCAGAATGAAGGCGACACACAGAGCAACGGGGATGAACAAGGACAGAGCGATCCAACCCATGACACCACTTCTGAAGACGAGGTTCAGGAGATATAAAACCACCTCCTTCGTGAGAAGAGGCCTTTGAGAACATGGCAAATAAGCGAGATTATTACGAAGTGCTCGGGGTCAACCGGAATGCATCCTCGGATGACATTCGTCGAGCTTACCGCGGGCTTGCCAAGCAGCATCACCCGGATGTGAACAACGAACCGGGGTCTGAAGACCGATTTAAGCAGATCAATGAGGCTTACGCAGTTCTCTCAGATACGGAACGGAAATTGGCCTATGACCGCTTTGGTCACGATGGGCTCAAAGGTATGAACATCGACTTTGATTTCGATTTCGGGTTGGGGGATATCTTTGAGGAATTCTTTGGTTTCAGCATGGCCGGCGGTGGACGCCGACGCAGAAATGCCCCCCGACGCGGGGCAGACCTGCGCTACGATCTTACGCTCACTTTTGAGGAAGCAGTCTTTGGAGTCGAGAAGGAGATCGAGTTCACCCGTCAGGAGTTGTGTACTTCCTGCAAGGGTTCCGGCGCGGAACCTGGCACAACGCCCATACGGTGCGAGACATGCCAGGGCAGTGGTGAAGTACGCCAGATGCGTCAAACCATCCTGGGCTCGATGGTAAACGTCGGGACCTGTCCTGCCTGCGGTGGAAGGGGTGAGACGGTGGCAACCCCTTGTAATACCTGCAATGGACGAGGTTTGGAACGACGAAGGGTGAAAAAATCGTTCGAAATTCCGGCCGGCGTGGATGATGACACTCAGATCAGGATCACCTCAGAAGGCGAGCCCGGAATTAACGGTGGACCCCAGGGCAACTTGTACGTCGTCATCCATGTCAAGCCGCACAAGTACTTCCGTCGACGGAAGAACGATATCCTGCTCGATCTCTCCGTTAACATTGCACAAGCAACCCTTGGCGCTGAGGTCATGATCCCGACGCTCGATGGAGATGACCCCTTGATGATCCCATCCGGCACCCAATCGGGAAAAATCCTTCGTCTTCGGAATAAAGGCATCCCCCATCTCAGGAAAAACGGAAGGGGCGATCAGCTTGTCATCATCTCGGTTGAGATTCCAAAAAAACTCACGAAAGAACAGCGGAAACTCCTCGAAGAGTTAGCCGAGACTCTTGGTACAGAAGTCCACCCCCAAGAACGAAGCTTCTTTGAAAACCTGAAAGAAATATTTGGAGCATAAGCCTTTTGAAATGGCTTGAAGTATCGATGTGCGTGAACGGCGAACTCGCCGAAGCGGTTGCCGAGCTCTTCGCTCGTCATGCCCCCGAAGGTGTCGCACTTGAATGGCTGCCAGGCGATCCGCATCAACCTCACCAGGAGATCAAGGTCACGGCCTATGTACCCGTTGAAGATGACCTCCTCGTCGCCAAGTCCGGCGTTGAAGAAGGACTCTGGCACTTAGGTCAAATAAGCCCCTTGCCCGAAGCCGAATATCGCCTCATTGAAGATGGGGATTGGAAACAAGCCTGGCGGGATCATTATCGACCGATACCCGTCGGGGAAAGTTTGCTCATCATTCCTGCGTGGATGACGGTGACAGATTCGAAACGCCACCCGATCATACTCGAACCGGGGATGGCATTCGGCACA
>CAZMZL010000062.1:0-14520 GCA_964570595.1 uncultured Anaerolineaceae bacterium
AGCAGCGCCCCGAGGGCTCGAGATTGCGCTTTGCCATGCTCGTTGAGATGAACGCCCGGAGTACGTCCGGCGAGTTTGCCGGCGTCTACGTAATCGTTCTGACCATGACGAATAAGGTAAAAAGTGGTCATTGACCCTGCCTCATTGATCCCCCGCACGACGGCTTACGTGGAATCGCTTGATCGCGGCGATCTGGGCCTCAGTAAGATCCTCGACATCTTCGGTGGTGGAGATGTCGAGCGCCTTCATCTGCGCCTCTCTCCAACGCTGAAGCCGTTTCTCGATTTCGGCCTCGTACCCCTGATCCGAGGGCCGATAGAAATAGGTCCCCAACAGATCGACCGGCAAGTAGCCCTGACCGATGTGGTGGTCCGGATGGTTGTGGGGGTATTGATATCCATCTCCGTGTCCGAGCGCTTTGCTGTCCCGATTGGCATCCTTCAAGTGATTGGGGACTTCTGACGCTCCCCTCTCCTCGAGAAGCTCGTAAGCCTTGAAGTAAGCCCCGGTTGAGTTGGATTTCGGGGCCGACGCGAGGTAGAGCGTAGCTTCGACAATGGGGTAGATCCCTTCCGGGAGGCCGATAAATTCGTAGGACTGCATCGCTGCTGCGGCTACGAGGAGGCCCCTCGGATCCGCCAATCCGATGTCCTCCGAAGCCAGGATGAGCAATCGACGAAGGATGAAGCGTGGATCTTCCCCGACGTAAAGCATCTTGGCGAGCCAATAGAGCGCGGCATCCGGATCCGACCCACGAACGGATTTGATGAAAGCTGAGATTGTATCGTAGTGCGCGTCACCATCCTTGTCGTACAGGATGGCGCGTCGCTGGATGGAATCCTGGGCCAAGACCAGGGTGATGTGGATCGTCCCTTCATCATCTGGAGGGGTCGTCTCGACGGCGAGTTCAAGAGCATTGAGGGCGTTGCGAGCGTCCCCGCCAGCGACTCGGACGAGGTGTTGTTTTGCGTCGGGATCGATCGCGATGATGCGTTCGCCAAAGCCGGATTTAGGATCTGCGATTGCCCGATCGATCACGCGTGCAACCTGCTCGTCATCGAGGGGTCGGAGCTGAAAGATGCGCGAGCGAGATACCAGGGCGCTGATCACCTCAAAGTAGGGATTTTCGGTTGTCGCTCCGATGAGCGTGATCGTCCCGTTCTCGACATAGGGGAGCAGGGCATCCTGCTGGGCCTTGTTCCACCGATGGACTTCATCGACAAATAGGATTGTCTTCTTCTGGTACAGTTTGCGGCGGTCCTGGGCTGCTTGAATCAGTTTACGCAGCTCGGGTTTCCCTGCCATGACTGCCGAGATGGTCACAAAGTGTGATTTCGTCGAATTGGCAATGATCGTCGCGAGGGTGGTTTTCCCCGTTCCGGGCGGACCCCATAGGAGGATGGAAGAGAAGAGACGATCGGCTTCGATAGCACGCCGCAGGAGCCGACCTTCACCGATGATATCTTCCTGGCCTTCAAATTCGGCGAAAGTCCCCGGACGCATACGAGCCGCCAGAGGCGCCTCGCTGGCGATTTGTTCCCTCATCGCATGGTCAAAGAGATCCATCGTAGAGCGATTTTACCATTGCGGAGTATGTTCTGAACTTCGGCCTTGGGTTTGGATGGACTCATGATGCGTTCATTCGCAGGCAATGAGCCTATGTTAGAATTCGCCAGATGACGGATCAAAACGGTTTACCGAAATCTCCGGGTCACGATCAGGTTCCTTTTGTCCTGGCCTCGGCGTCTCCACGCCGGAAGGATTTGTTGGAATTAACCGGACTGGCGTTTGAGGTTCGTCCGATGACTGTGGATGAAACATCTTTTATGGATGGCTCCCCCCTCAAACTTGCACAGCAAATTGCCTATGAGAAAGCTTCTGAAGCCCTTAAAAGTGCGCCACAAAACAGCCTCGTCCTCGCAGCGGACACGGTTGTGATTAACCACGGCGCTATCCTGGGGAAACCCGGGAACGAGCAGGATGCGGCGGATATGCTGATGGATCTTCGCGATGGTCGGCACGATGTCATCACATCGCTGGTGCTCGTGGACCGGCGTGCCAGACGTCAAATTCATGAAAGCTGCCTCACGAGCGTATCCATGCGGGCGTACACAGAAAAAGAGATTGAAGAATATGTGGCTTCAGGATCTCCGATGGATAAAGCCGGGGCTTACGGGATCCAGGATGAAGATCCGGGCCTTGTAGAAATCGGGGACTTAAGCGGATGTTTTGCGAATGTCATGGGACTGCCGGTCTGTCATTTCATCAGAGCCATGCGGGAGCTAAGCTGGACTGTCGACGTGGATGTACCTGCAAACTGCCGTCGATTCACGGGGTATGATTGCTCTGTGTACGAGTCCATCTTGACCGGTGAAGAATGAAACGCATCCTTACAAATCTGATTCCGATTGCCCTGGTCATAAGCGGTTGTACGCTTCTCGGAAACGACTCGACGGATGGCGACGTCACAGCGACACTTCCCGAGCCGTTGGTGACAACGGTCTCGGCCCCAAACCCGGATGATACTGCGCGTGCATATCTCGACGCCTGGAAGGTGGGCGATTATGGGGCGATGTATGGTTTTCTCAGCCCTCTGTCCCAGGACGGCATGGATCTCGAGACGTTTGTAGAGACGTATGAGGACACTGAACGCTCGGGAGCCGTGGTTGCGGTCGATTACCAAATCGTGTCCTCGCTGGTTCAGAACCCGAATGAGGCGGAGGTTCGCTACCGCATGATGCTGGAAAGCGCTGTCGTGGGTGAATTCGATCGCGAAACGAACATGAAATTGAAACTGATCGACGATAACTGGCGTGTGGTTTGGACCGAGTCGCTGATCCTGCCTGGTCTGACAGATGGAAATCAACTGCGTCTTCAACCGGTGACGCCCACGCGCGCAAATGTCTATGATCGGAACGGATTGGCTCTGGCCGCTCAGGCAAACGCAGCGGCGGTATGGATTGTCCCAAACCAGATCGGTGATGAGGACGCTGAGGATGACCTGCTCACGCAATTAAGACACTTGTTCGATCTTCCGACCACCGATGAGATTGTCGAGCGGTATGAACCATTCAGAGGGACGGATTTTGTCACCCCATTGGGCCAGGTGGGTCTTGAAGAATTCCAGCAGGTGAGTGAGGGATTAAGCGACGTCGGTGGGATTCAGGCTCGCACATATTCGACACGTTACTATCCAGGGAAGGGCCTCACACCGTATGCTGGGGGGACAGCGCCTCATGCGGTCGGGTTTGTCAGCTGGATTCGCGAGGAGGATCTCAAGGATTATCAAGCCCTCGGTTATCAGGGTGATGAGTTCGTGGGCCAGATGGGCATCGAGCAATCCTATGAGGCCGAGCTGCGAGGTGTTCCGGGAGGGAAATTGGTGCTCGCCGATGCAGATGGTTATGATCTTGAGGTGCTTGCGCAGCGGGACCCACAGCCGCCTTATGCCGTGTATACTACGCTAGATCGGGACCTGCAGACGGTTGCACAACAAGCCATCGAAAACTTCACGGGTGCGGTCGTTGTCCTTGAGCGGGATACGGGAGCAGTTCTTGCCATGGCGTCATCTCCCGGGTTTGATCCAAATTTGTTTGATCCCATGAATCCAAATGGCAGTTGGGGGCTGAGCGTGTTGAACGAGGATCCCAATCTGCCATTTCTTAATCGAGCCACACTGGGTCAATACCCACCCGGTTCGATTTTTAAAATTATTACGATGGCCGCGGCGTTGGAATCCGGGCTCTATGAACCCGAGAGCATTTACGATTGCGGACATTTCTGGAGGGAGCTTCCCGGTGTTGAGTTGGTCGACTGGACTTTGGCGGCTGGTCTGGGTGCTCCAGGCGAGCTGACGCTGAAGGGTGGTTTTGAACGTTCATGCAATCCCTGGTTCTATCATATCGGGCTCACGCTGTTCAGCCAGGAAATGCCGTCAGCAATTTCTGACATGGCTCGAGGGTTTGGTCTCGGTCAGAAGACCGGAATCGAGATCGACGAAGAAGCGGGTCTCGTACCAGACCCAGAGAATAAATTGGAAATCTATGGCGAGGAATGGCGGGCGATTGATCCCGTCCAGATGGCCATCGGGCAGAGCTATCTTCAAGTGACTCCACTTCAGGTCGCACGTTACGTTGCCGCAGTTGGGAATGGGGGAACGCTCTATCGGCCACAGCTCATCCAAAGCATCAAGAATGCCGAAGGCGAGGTGCTTCAGGACTTTTCTCCGGATCCTCAAGGCCAGCTTCCAGTCAGCGAAGAGAATCTTACGGCCATTCAGGAAGCGATGGTGAACGTCGTCACAGACCCAAGGGCGACGGCATACCGGAAGTTCCTGGGTGTGAACTTGAACATTGCAGGAAAGACCGGAACCGCAACCTCCGGAGATGTGACCGAGTCACACGCCTGGTTCGCCGGCTATACGTTTGAAGAACGTGAGGACCTCGAGGATATCGCCATCGTGGTCATTCTCGAGTATCAGGGAGAAGGCTCATCCTGGGCCGCGCCGGTCTTCCGCCGCATTGCAGAGGCGTACTTCAAAGGTCGACCGATCTCTCTCTATCCATGGGAGTCACGTATCCGGGTGGAACGTACACCCGAACCCGAAGAAGTCATTCAGAGTACACGGACGCCCAGCCCATGACGGACAACAAAGACCACACAGGATTGATCATACGCGCTCAATCTGGTTTTTTTGACGTTAAGACAGATGAGGGCGTGATCATAGCCAAATTAAGAGGCCGGTTGAAAAAGAAGCGGATGGCGACGGACGCAGCCGCCTTGGGGGATCGGGTCACAGTGAGGCGGACTGAGGATGATAAAGGCGTCATCGAATCAATCGAACCGCGGGAACGTGTGCTCTCCAGAAAGGCTCCCGGAAGGCCGGATATTGAGCAGGTCATCGTCGCGAATCCCGACCAGGCTGTATTTGTTTTTGCATGTGCAGATCCAGATCCGAATTTTCGTTTTCTAGATCGTTTCCTCGTCGTTGCAGAGCGCGAAGATCTCCCTGCTATTATCTGCGCAAACAAAGTTGACCTGGTGGTCATGAGCAGTGCGAAAGCTGAATTTCAACTGTATGATCGCCTGGGTTATCCAGTTTTCTACACGTCAGCGCTCACCGGGAAGGGGGTTGGTAAATTGCGCAAGGTATTACGGGATAAGATATCCGTCTTCGCGGGGCCCTCAGGCGCGGGAAAATCAAGTTTGCTCAATGCTATTCAACCCGGTCTGGGGCTGCATACGCACGAAATAAGCCAGTCCACCAAGCGTGGGCAGCACACGACCGTCGTCCCGGAGCTGTTAGAGCTTACGGATGGCGGATTTGTCGCCGATACGCCAGGTCTCAAAGCCTTTGGACTCTGGGACATTGAATCAGAAGAGATGGATGCCTATTTCCCCGAGATGCGAGATCTTGTCGCACAGTGTGAATTCAGCGATTGCATGCACGTTCACGAGCCAAGCTGTGCAATTATCCAGGCCGTCGAAGAAGGAAAGATCGCCCCCGAGCGATATGATTCGTATTTGAGGATGAGCGCGGGAGATTCGAGCTGAGTAGTACTCTGGTCCTTTTGCGCTCTCGTCGGGATGTGCTATGCTGGATGGCGGTCGGAAGGCGCATTCTAATAAGGGGAGTACCTCTTGGTTCGCCGCGTATATTTCACGGTTCTGTTTCTAATCTTGCTTGTCGTCATCCCAGTTTCGGGATTCGCACAAGCTGAATCCGGACGCTACTACTCAGAGACCGGGCATACCCTCGCAGGTCAATTTGTAGATTACTTCGACAGCCATGGCGGCCTGGAGATCCTGGGCTACCCGATCACGGATGCATTTGTTGACCCATGGACGGGCCTGCTCATCCAATATACCCAGAATAGTCGCATGGAATATTACCCCGAGACCGAGTCGGGGACGATGCAGGTGCGGCTGAAGGAATTGGGCGTCATTCTCATCAGCGATCAGTCGAAAGTTTTCTCAGAACCAATTTCCCTGGGATCGAATGCCGATTGTGATTATTATGCGCTCACAGGCCATAGCGTTTGTCTCGCTTTTCTCGAATTCTATGAACCTCGTGGTGGCACGAAGCTGTTCGGGTTTCCGATCACGGATTTCGTGCTCGAGAATGATAGATTGGTCCAGTACTTTCAGGGATTCAGGCTTGACTGGTACCCGGAAAATCCTGTTGGGGGTCAGGTACAAGTCGCACCACTCGGTCGCGTCCACTTCGAAGCGATGGGTTACGACCCCTATCTTTTACGGCCCACGACGCCCAGCAATACCATGATGTATCAAATTGTGGATTTGCAGCCGAAAGCTTCTGTCGAGAAGCCTGCGACCGCAACGACGGATACCCAGGAAGTATACGTGATCGTTCGAGATCAAAACTTGCTGCCGGTGCGCGGTGCAGGGATCACTCTCGTCGCGTCCTTTCCAGGAGAGACGCGCACCTTGCTCATGCCGCCTACGGATGAGTTCGGTGGAAGCCGTCTGTCCCTATCCTTCTCAGATCAGGTTCCGGGTACAGAAGTGGGTCTGGAGTTCTTCATCTCGACAGGTACCGTGCTGACCACAACTCGAGATTCGTTCCGCATCTGGTGGTGATTAAATAATCGGCGAGCCCATGATGCGCCTGCGGGCGCATTTTTTTTGCCACGAAGGGCAGCCCCTAAGAGAGTATCCCGGATACCCCGGGTATCCGGGATACTGGTTTGTGGGTGAGCTCGAATTCCGCCATTTTAAAGAGGCCGATTCGGAGTGCCGTTGAAGATATCCAGCCCATCACAAGGTATCCATCAGTTTCGTCCATCATTCTGAGGGTCTGAAAGCATGGCGGGGGGACCCGATCGATTGCATCAGGCTGCCGGGATTTTTGTGACGTGGCGCGCCGGCCCAGACGGTCGACGTGATGATCGCGTCGTAGCCTGTCATTTAAGTAGATCCCTGGAGGTCTTTTAGCTAGAGGGGTCGGAGCACGCGATCTTCGCGAAGCCGCTTAAACCAGAGCGAAGCGCCTCGCGGCATGGAGTCGAGGGCGGCTTCCTGCCACGCTCGCACACCGAGGCCTTGCACAGTTTGCGGTCGGTAACCCACTGCTCTCCAAGCGCCGACATGCTGCGCGAGGTAAGGGGGAAGGAAGAGCAGAGAAGCTTCACTTTGGAGTTCGGATGAGGCTGTCTCAACTGCGTCCATGAGAGCGGGGATGGCTTCATCAAGCGGAAGGTTGCCATCGAAGTAGAGTTCATCGATACGTGTGACAAGATTTTCAACTTGCCATCCCGCAACACCCGCGATGTCCTCGTCGCGCATAATGAGCAGGTAAGCTTTTTCACCAAAAGCCGCCATGACATCGTGGCGGGTCATCCGCCGCTTGCCATGCGTCACCCGGGTAATGAAACGAGCGATATCGTCCGCGTCTTGTGGTTTTCCGCGCCGCACGAATATTTCGCCTGGGCGGGTGACTGGAGGTTCGGGTAAGAGAGGCTCTTCAGGTTGGGGTAATTTCTGCCAACCTTCCTGTACTTGCTCCCAGGTGTTTTCAAACGAACCATCGTTTCGGATGATCACCTTCGCCGAGCGGAGCTTCAGAGCCTGTGGGGATTGGGCGGCGATGCGTTGTTTTGCGGCCGCTTCCGACATCTCCCGTTTGTGCATGAGACGAGCGATTTGAAGGTCTGCCGGAGCATCGACCACCCATATCGTATCGCATCCTGCCGCCAGATCGGATTCGAGCAATTTGATGGCTTCGATGACGACGATACTCTGTTTTGCCCTTCGGATGAGCAAATCGACAGCATGTGCCACCAGAGGGTGTACGATGGTTTCAAGGCGTTCGAGGGCTTGTGGATCGGAGAACGCGATTTTCGCAAGCAGTACCCGATCGATTTGACCCTCTTCATCGAGTATCCACTCGCCAAATGTCTTGAGAACCAGAGGGTATCCCGGGGCTCCTTTGGCCATAGCTCTGTGGGCAAGTGCATCTGCGTCAATGCCATAACCGCCGAGATGCTCAAGCATCTTGCGGACGACGCTTTTACCGGTGGCGATATTCCCGGTAAGCCCGATGACGTATTTGCCCGGCCAGCGGCTCAATGATTTCCTCCAGGGGAATCGATTTGGGTGATTGTAGTCCCGTGAAGATGGGTTGTCAAAGGGAACCTCATCTCGTCGGTTCGGCGTGCAACACCTGCGAGCCCACAGCAAGGTAGAGGTCGTTGGGAGGTCCGAGCGTCATTGCGGTGATTTCACCGTCGAATGTCTCGAGAGGGACATATTGCCCCTGGTAGACGAGCCTCATGCTATAGTGAAAAACACTATTGCTGAGAAGATCAAGGAAGAAGAGCGAAGGCTCTGGAGGGGCAGAATAATCCATCTCGATTGGCACAGCTCCCGGGATATGAGGCGTTTGTTCTCTCCCGAGCCTTTCATCCTGGAAGTAGGGTTCTGGGTCACATTCGACCCGAATTCTTTCTCCCCCACCTGGATCCGGCTCGCGCGTACGGCGGCATCGATCCAGGCGCCCATCGGCATAGAGGACGACAAGCTCATCCTGTGCCAGCGCAAGGTCGATGGCGCTCGACAGGTCTTGGACATCTTCAACAAAGTACAACTCAGGGATTCCGCTGAACAAGCCTCCGGTCGCCCCATAAATCCAAACAGAATTTGTGGACGGGTCAAGCACATAGAGGCGGTCGCCAAACACATCGATGGCTTGTATTCGACCCCATCCGATGTCGGGAGGGCTTAGTTGTGCGATCGCCGGAGGCAGATCGGGAGCACAATACAGGAGGGTTCCATCTTCATCAACGGCGACCACACCTTCTGTTCCCAATGCCCCGGGTTCCTCCTGGATCACAATATCGATCGGGGCGCCCATCTCGGGAAACTCTTGATCGCCACCCAGACATTCAAAGGTGGTATCGACTTCAAATCCTCGCTCCGGCACGCCCCAAGCATGGTGAATCACTTGCTCGTTTGAGTCAAGCACATACACGTCAATCGTGGAGGCAGCCAGCGCGGTGATATCGGCATTGGTGCCAAAACCGCCCGTCACAATGGGTTGGAAATCCAGGCGAAAAACGAGATCCAGGGTGTCCAATGATCGCTCGACCTGGCCTCGAAGAAAATCAAAGTCAGGGCTGGACCCGTATGCCTCCGCACGCTTCAGAAGCTCAGAGGCGCCTTCCCAGTCACTGCGGGCTTCTTCGCCCAGGGGTTTCTGTTGGGCGGTTGCGACCATCGCCGCGGCTTCCGCGTAGTATTCTTCGAATTGCTCTTTCTTCCCTTTACCCGAATATACGATTGCGGTTAGGGCCACGATGATCATGGGAACTGCCACTGCGATGCCGATAAGCATTCTACGGGACAGCGCATCAGGATGTAGAGGATCGGTTACACCGGGGGAAACCCGATTCAGGATCTCTGAGAGACCCTGGAGACCAAGATGATAGACGGAGGCTGCCCGTGCGCCGAGGCCGGTGATGGTCAGCCCCAGCTTTGATGGAGTGGTTGATCGACTCCTCTGTCGATATCTTGCCGAGGGCTGGGCGGACACATCAGCCCTCTCGGGGGGCTCCGCCATGACCGCCCCTGCTTCTGGGAATGTGCGTGTCCCTCCAGGTGGACTGATGCGCGCGAGGATGCCGGTGAGATTCTGATTGCTTGCCGCAACGAGCCTGTCGACCGCCTGTTCGGGGTTCAATGTGGACAAACCCGACAAGGTCGATTCTGACCACAGGTCACCGGATGCCGTCGTCAGAATGATGATATCAGCTTCATTCACAAGAAAATGATAATACCGAATATGGGGCGTATACGCCGTACCCAGAGGCCGCTGTTCCGCTTCCCGGGACGTATATCGTGTGACCTGACCGGGGCGGATGAGGACGGCATTTCCCGTTCCACAGTGGGCAACATAGAAATCCCTCCCTCGCAGGACGGCCATCATGATCGCGCCCTGGGTCGATTCGCCTGAAGTACCTGCGTCCAGCAGTTGATCGTTAACCACAGCCGCAGCTTCTCGAAGCGCAGATGTGACCGATCCAGGTGTTCCGTAGTAAACATCGGCTGCGAGGCGTGTGTAGTGATCGATTTCGCCTGAAGGGGCATTCGCGGCGCTTTGCAGGGTGAGATTAATGAACAGGAAATCATCACGGCGCCCACGAGCAGATCGCCGAGGAGCGGTTTGGGCAAGAGTTCCCGGGGGCGGTGTGATCCGCGCCGCACCACCGGAAAAGTTTAAGAAAGCGACATCGGCTTCGTATCGTTGATCCATATCGATTATTGTACAGGCACCATAATGACCCTGCAATGAGAAGTGCAAGAAGTCTGCCGCTGCTGGTACAATCGAGCACATTCGTGGAGAGGTGTTGAGATGGAAATTCGGTTCATTACGAACGAATCGGAATTCATCAACCTGGGAGGGGAATGGGATCAATTGCTGGAAGGGGCAAGCGTGAACACACCGTTCCAGCGCCACGACTATCTTGAGGATTGGTGGTCGACGCTGGGAGGCGGAGAGTGGAAGGATGGGAGCCTGCACATCGCTGCTGGCCGGGACCCGAACGGACAACTGGTTGGAATTGCGCCCTTCTTCAACACGGAAACAAAAGACGGCCGGAACGGATTTTTTTTCCTCGGCAGCATCGAGATCTCCGATTATCTGGATCTCATTGTCCACGAAGAGCGAGCCTCGGAATTTTGCGCTGAACTGATCAGCGCGTTGAAGGATCAGACCTGGGATGTGCTGGATCTCTACAACATTCCCTCGGCTTCCAGTTCGATGGACTACCTTTCGGACGCTGCTCGCGCGCTTGGGTGGAAGGTCGAGCGGGGGAAGCTAGAAGCCAGCCCGGTGGTACACCTGACCGGAACCTGGGATGACTACTTGAATTCGCTGGAGAGCAAACAGAGGCGGGAATTAAAGCGGAAGATGCGGCGTGCAGCCGAATATCCTGCCAGTGTTACATGGAGAATTGCAGGTAACGGGGACGATCTCACGGCCGAGATGGACGATCTCATGGACCTGATGGCCCTGGATCCCGAGAAACGCGCATTCCTCACCCAGGAGATGCGCGCTCAATTCCATCGTACCGCTCTTACAGCCCACGCGGGTGGCTGGCTCCAGATCGCCCTGCTCGAGGTAGGCGGCGCAGCAGTGTGCGGCTATTTTAATTTTGATCTTAACGGTCGATTGTGGATTTATAACTCAGGGATCGATCCCGATTACTACACTCTGTCACCCGGGTGGGTTCTGATGGGGTATCTTATCCAGTGGGCGCTTGAGAACGATCGCACTGCGGTAGACTTCATGCGGGGGGATGAGGATTACAAATTCCGGCTTGGTGGATCGGACGATTCTGTGGACCGTTTGACGATTTCTAGAAATTGATCATATCCACGAACGCTTCTCTGTGGGTTGAATCCCCGAATTGACTTGTTCGTGGTTCTTTGTGACAGGGACATCATCTTCAACGGTTCACGTGGATCAAGATCCCATTTCTGATCAGGTCACCAACCCAGGATGCCGATCCACGACATGAGCAAGAATGCTGCCGCGGCGAGACAAACCAATCCAAAACTGGCGGCGATGACCATCGCGAGCCAGGGGACGCCGCCCTTTTTTTCGAGGGTTTGCTCACCGTTTGGGACGGCGACGATCGCTACCGTGATGTTGTCATCTCCACCGCGACCCAGGGCCAGATCGATCAGCTTCGATACAGAACGATCTGGATGGGTCCCCTTCAGAATCTGGAATATTTCCATATCCTCAACCAAATCCGTCAGCCCGTCTGAACAGAGAAGTATTCTATCTCCCGGATTCAGTGTGGTTCCCTGATTGGAAAGCGATTGTTGATCTGTCTCTGCATCCTTCAATCGCAATCGAAAATCCGGTTCCGGGAGTTCCCTCCCGCCGATATGTCTCCTGAGCACATGAGACTGGGGATGATTCTTGGCTTCGTCGGGAGAGATGATTCCGTAATCCACGGCTTCCTGTACCCAGGTGTGGTCGACTGTCGCTTGCTGGATGTGTCCTTCTTGTAGAATGTAGATTCGACTGTCACCAACGGAGGCAGTGTATAAACGAGTATTGATCGTGAATGCTACAACTGCAGTAGAACCCATTCCCTTGTATTGAGGTTGTCCCTCCGATTCGGAAAGTACCGCCCTGCCGGCTTCAATGACCGCATTCCGCATCAGCGGGAGAGGGTCGCCATCAGTGTACTTGGCCATTTCAGTATGGATGGTATCGACTGTGATCTGGGCGGCCACCTCGCCAGCTTGATGACCCCCGATACCGTCAGCCACAATGGCCAGATAGACCGGTATGTGGCTCGATTCGGTGCTGAAGCCCGCGAGGAGAAAGCGGTCCTCATTGTTTTCACGCTTTTTCCCCGGATGGGATTGTGCAGCCACGATCAGGTTGGATTCATCTGAAGGAATCACGAATCTACCTCGGGCACTATTGTAGTGTCATCACCATCTTCTTGTATAGTTTTTATTCGAATAATTCGGGGAGGAGGTGGGTTCGTAAGCTGGAATCTGAATGTCGTCCCCCCGAATTGGATCAGGTCTCCATGCTCCAACTTCCTTCCTGCTTCAGGCAATGGTTCGAAATTCACCCAGGTCCCCGCTTTAGAATCTTGATCTCGAACGACGTAGCCGCCATCGACCTGACGTATGAGTCTGGCGTGCATCCCATCTATCGATGGGTCCTCGATGGGAACGGCCGCCAGCGATGGGTCGCTTCCCACAATGATGTCCACGCCAGTGAGCGGGATCGCTTCTTCGCCGTTCGAATCGCGATCAACTTGTACGAGCCTGGCTTCGACAGGGGCTTTTTCTTGTGCTTCCCGCAGCCCCGCTCGTCTTAATGTACGTCGTCTTTTGGGTTGCTCGTCCCTGGTTTTACTTC
Source organism: uncultured Anaerolineaceae bacterium (assembly GCA_964570595.1). Classification (GTDB taxonomy): domain Bacteria; phylum Chloroflexota; class Anaerolineae; order Anaerolineales; family E44-bin32; genus E44-bin32. The sequence continues at coordinate 12,911 of CAZMZL010000062.1, forward strand.
CATGTGTCCTGCGGCGACCGAATGAAATCAGCACAGCTGCGGCAATCACACCGAAGATTAAGACGCCCATGGCTGTGAGGAGGGAACCCAATGCGGGCCGCAGTGTAACCAGGTTGCCCGTAGATTTTTCTACGGTCACTGTTACCGGGAAAGAACTCGATGATCCTTCCAACCCAAGAGAGTCAATCACAGATGCACGGAGGGTGTGATCGGCATCTTCCAGAGACGATCTCAAATCCCAGGATAAGAGGTCGTAGGGAGGTTCATCGCGTTGATCGATGATTTCTCCGTCAAGATAAAGACGACTCTGTTGTATCCCACGCTCATGTGAATCGGGGAAGGTAATCACGATGGGAATCTCGGCAAATTGGGGTGTGAGATTTTCCGGAGGATCGGATGGATCTTGAAATGTTCGATGAATGCTTCGAGGAGGTTGAATCAAGCTGACCTCTGGCGGCTGGATATCCACCACGAATGTCTCTGGGTCCGAGAGCAATTCAAGGCCTCTTCCGGAGAGGCTCACCTGTACTTGATGTGGTCCAGAATCGACCACCTGTGAAGCGTAGGTCAATTGATATTGTGTGCGTTGATCAGCGACGAGGTCGGCAAGTTCGTCAAGCCCCGATTCCTCGTTGAAAAAGAGCAATCGACCACCGGTTTCATCTGCAATTTGAGCAAGAAACTCGGCTTCCACGGACTCGAGTGCATCCTCTGAACCTATGAGGACCGGATATATACGAGTGCCGGAGGACTGTGCTCGGGAGATGATATTCGTAATGGGGAGTTCCCTGGGGGCTTTTGGCAAGGAGGTGATAAAGAAAAGATACGATGGTCTACCGGCTCGACGTTCGGAATCGGATACAAGCTCTAACGAGCTGAAAAGCAGGTCGTATTCCGAGTCTACATCTTCAAAATCTGGCGCATGATTATCCAGAACCGTGGCAAGTTCGGCGGATGAGTTGCTGTGACTTACGAGAACGCCATCGGTGGTCTGAAGGCTCAAATCATCCAGTTCGAGCACGCTTGCATCGGGTCGGCTCCACCAATCGATCAAAGCATCCGTAACGATGTCGAATCGCGAGTTACCCAACGTGTCTCGAATACGCATCCCCAGGTTCGTGTTCACGATAAAAATCTGCTGCGCTCCGACCTCTTTTTCTTCGACCTGAACAGCCCGGATCGGTCTCTCGTCCTCGATGACGCCAAAGCTCGAGACGGGAACGTTTGGGATCCTGCGACCACCGGCGTCGGAAATCTCAACATAGAAAGTGATTTCGGGAAAGTCATCGACGATCGGAGGGGAGAGTGTGATGATGATGCCTGACTGGGCATCCGCGGGGAGGGCAATGGCGAAGAAGGCCCCGAAGAATATTAAAAGAAGAACGATTGTCCTGGTTTTCATTTCTGCGTCATTTTAGCACGCCGGGGTCGTATTTTTCCCTGGTATGGCGATCGCCCGATAAGCGCCAGGAGGGCATCATCCTTCGGACGTTGTCCCTTCACTCCCATTCAATCGTCGCCGGGGGTTTGCTGCTGATGTCATAAACCACGCGATTTACATGAGGGACCTCATTTACGATGCGATTGCTGATATGGGCAAGGACGGGGGC
>CAZMZL010000063.1:0-14396 GCA_964570595.1 uncultured Anaerolineaceae bacterium
TACAGTGAATTTAAATTCAAGAAGCCTACCCTCGAACTTGCCACCTGGGCGATCACACCATCGCACCGGATGGGGGCGATCTCCGGCAGGTGACGACTTCTCCATCCAGCGACACCGACGCCAGCTGGTCGCCCGATGGGCGCTGGATCGTATACTCGTCGGATGATGGCGGGTTGTCCGTCCCCAACATTTTCATCGTCTCCGCAAGCGGGGGCGAACCGGTGCGCGTGACTTACGAGAACAGCAATGAGGATGGCGCCCCATCCTGGTCGCCCGATGGGCAGTGGATCGCCTTTGAATCCCACCCGGGTCAGGACGAGGACACTCCCTCCGCTCTGTGGATGGTCGCCCCGCCTTAGCCAATCATCGATGAGCGTCGTTCGCTCTGGAACATCCAGGAAGATTTCTGTCGGCATCACTCACGATCATTCTCGGGTATGCGCGGACCGCCGCATAGGGTTTCCGGCTGGTTTCGGCGCCATCGTTTATGATAGAAATTACCCTTCGCGTGGACCTGAGCTCCTCTCATCGACGGGCAAAGGACGGGCAAGCGTTGCACTCCGTTATGAGCGATCTTCTTCGCTCATCGAGAATTCGGAGACGTCTTCGGGTTGATTGTTTATTGGAAAGAATGGATAGGGCGCATTCAGGAGATGGATGAATGGCGCATGACAAAACAGCAACACGGCGGGTAGGACATATTTACCAGCCTGATCCAGCTTGAACCGGTGTATTTCGTTGATAAGATAAACGTTGGTCAGAGGGACACGACGCTTGCCTTCGAGCGGCGCGAAGCCCCTGAATACATTCGTATATCATCGGTGACGGGCGGCCCAAGTCAAGCCTCTTGGCCCACAAACCAACCCGCCGAACGGAGGAGAGATGGGCGATTCCCAGGCAGGGAAATCAAATCGAGGATGTGCACGTTGGGGTTGTGCAGGATGCGGAGGTTGTTTCGTGATCCTGTTATGCCTCTCGCTTGTCCTGGTCACTCCTTTCGCATTACGAGCGTTGGGGATCCTCGGCCCCAACGCGGAGAAACTGTATTCGGGCGCCCCGGATCTGGCCGCGGGCGCTGCGGTTGAAGACGCGCTCATCGATGCGGGCATCGAAGGCGCACGCGCCGTCGTGATCCCCATCCAGGGCTCTGACGGCAAGATCGCCGTGATCACGGTGGAGGAGGGTGTTTCCACCAACGGCAACCCTGAGGAAGCGTTTGGTAAGGCCCTCTTGGGCCTCACCGCAGCCAACCAGGCGGGTCACGGAATCGAACGGGTTACGATCGACATGCGTGATGAAAACGGCGACCCGGGTTTGGCGATCACGGCGGGTCAGGATGCCGTGGAGGCGTTTTCCAGTGGCGAGATATCCCGGAGCGAGTTTCTTGGAGCGGTGGAAGTGGATTTTTCGGCGCTGATCGATCCAGACCAATTGCAAATGTTGTTAGAGGAGGCGGGAGGATGAGGGATAAATTTCAATATGGGGCTCTTCGTATTTCAAGACGAACCCTCTGGGTTATCATCAGCATGACACTGCTTTCTCTGTCCGTCACAGCGTGCGATCCAGGGGACGCGGAATTCCTGATCGACATGGGGATGGAATGGGCTACCGAGCATAAAGTGCTGAACGAAGACGGGTCTCCGAACATGGGGTCCGTCTTGAAGAGAACGTTTGGAGGTTCGACCGGGAATCCCCAGGCGGATGCGGCCCTGGATGCAGGCATCGTCGTGAAAACGCTTGAGACCGCTGATGACATCGCTCAGGCGGGGGCTGAGAGTGGAGACATGAGTAAGATCCAGGCTGCCATTGGGTTACGGCCAGGCGACTGGAGTTACCGTGAACAGGAGGGGGCTTTACTGCTCGCGGCAGGGGATAAGGAAGGGGCCGACCAGGCATTCGCCCAATCGAATCAGCTTGTGCAAGAACGGATTCACGATTACGCCAGTTGTAAAAACCTCAATTTAAACATGCTCCGCCACCGGGAACAAGCGCTGCTCACCCAGCTTAATCGCCAACCGACGGGCGACCTCGAGCGCAGGCTCATGAGCGTGCGGAACGAGATTGCCATGCTGGAGATGGATAATCCGCTCAGTATGTGTGCGGGATAAGGATTGACCGGGACGCTTACCGGGAGATTTCCGCCTAATCTAGCATCATAAATTCGACCGGTTTCAATCCTGATCTACTCCGGGATCTTCCCTGATCTGAAATTCAAGAAAAGTGATTTTAGAGGACTGTATGATTAAGAAGATAATCCCTTTCCTGCTCGTGTTCTTAACGGCTTGTTCCCCTGCATTGGATTCGCCACCGACCGCCACGCCTTCAGTTGCGCCGGCTGCAAGTAGAGTGGAAGTTGACGGCGGCAGCGATGAATCGGAGCAAGCAGAAAAAATCTCGCCAGAGACCTACCTGTTGACAGCTGCCTTTCACTGGATTGACGCCGATACGAGCACGAATATCATGTACACCTATCAAATTCCATTTGTCATCCTGCCTGATGGACAACTGCAGGCTGCGGGCGAACCCATGGGAGCAAGTATTGGGGATGCAGGCGTCCGCGTCGAAGATTGCGTAGAAGCCAAATCGGTAACGATGGAGTTTTCGTTTGAACTCTTAGGGCGCAAGATGGAGGCGCCCATCGATCAGATCGATCCAGGTATCCTGATGACGGCGCCGGATCTGATAAAGAATGACCGGATGACCGTCCTCGACCTCGCGCTGGTGACTCCCGATGTAACTTCTTTTCAATTAGAGCCTTACACCGTCTGCATGGAAGATATGGACCAGGAATTTGCCCAAGCCTTGCTCACATTCTGGCTTACGTTCATCCCTGATTTACCATCCCAATACCACCTCATCCCGGCGGAAATCGGCACCTACTGCACCGAACCACTTTCCTTTGTTGAGGAAGGGCTGGGAGAACTGACGCCCTGCTATACGATCAGCAGACCACAATAGCCTGCCCAGCTTAATGGCTTGGAACTTTCGCTTCCCTCGCTAATGTCAAAACAAAAAAAACTGTCTCTCGGGAATAATGCGGGGGAGTAAGCCAGCTACAACAGCGGATCCCCGCAATCTGTGCACCAGCCCGATGTCCCATCCGGGCGTCGGGCCAGGTGGACGTTTTTCGGATTCTCGGTCTCGTCGATGAATGAAATGATATCGACGGTGCAGGCTTGCTCGATCGTGGTGGACCGCCTCTCGAGGGCTCTTTTCCAGCGCCCGGAGGTGCCTCGAGAGTTTCCCATGCACCGACCAGGATCAGGGTCGTTATGAGCGCGGCGGTGATCATGGCTCACGCGGTGTGAGCGTAGTTCCGATTCATCTTCTCCTTCTCTTGGACGTGAGCACCAGATAAAAACGGCAATGTTCGAACCAGGAAGGATTGTGGTCGTCATTGACGTTGAAGCTGCCCCGTTGATGGTCCATGATGGATACCTGCACGAATGCGCGTCTGTACCCGAACACATCGACGCACTGAATCAAGAACCCTCAAACGCGTGCAGCCCGGCGAATCGGGGTCGATCTCTCGATCCCCGATGGGGCGTCTTTTCCCGCGCTACCTGGAACAGCGCTCCACGCTCACCTGCGAATCGACGGGCGTGCGGCCGACCTCGTCCCCTTTTGGATCGGTGGCCACGATCTGCACCTGAAGGGCGGACGTCTCGTAGTTCCGCACCTCCGGGAAGGTGCTCTCGACCGTCAGCGTGAGACCATAATACCCATCACCCATAGGGACCATCGGGATTGGGGTCCAGGCAGTCTTCTCGCCAGAATTTGTTTCTTCCAGGCGTCCAAACAGCACAACGCTGAAAGCGGCAGGGTCGTTCACCTGGATCTGGATGTCGACCTGTTTCGGCCCGCAGCCTGTCCCCCGGAAGTAAATCACCTCGGCGGAGTACTGCGGCTGCCCGAGACCCTGCGGGATCAGCGTGGAGGTGGGGGTGGGCGCGAGCTGCAGGGTGGGCAGGCCGGTCGACAGTTGTTCAATTTCGGGCTGCAGCTCGGGAGCAGGTTCCAAATCCGTGACCGCTTCCAATACCGTCACCTGTGCCTGCGCCGCCGCCCCGTATAGCGCGTTCTGATCCTTCGCTCGTACTTCGATCTGGTAAACCCCCGGCTCAGGCGGGTACCATTCATAATCCGCCATGAAAAGCGTCCCCTGCTGGCCGCCCGGTCCGGTTGTCTTCGGGGGGACGCTGGCGAGAAGCTGGCCGTCGATGCTCAACTCGAATTCGTCCATGCCCATCACGCTGGCGCTGTGAAAGACGATCGTATAGGGCGCCAGCAGGATGGTCGCGCCCGACTCGGGTGCGTCAATCCAGGTGCCGGCGATGGCTGGCGTCGGCGGAAGATCCTGGGGGTCGCAGGCGCCAATGAACAACCCGCCGGCTAGCAGCGTAGCAGTCAAAATCCATGGTTTCATGATGACATCTCCTTCTATGGGATCAGGGTATCACGGCGCTGATCGAGCCCTGGATCGTACAGGACCCGCTGCCCCAGTTGGGACTGTTGATGGTGAAGCTCTGGTTCTGGACCTTGGCCCATTCGAAGCGATCTAAAGGCGGGAGCATGATCCACCACATACATTGCAGGTCGTTGGCGGAGGCATCGTCCCAGTCGACCACAAAGGTTTGCAGGATAAGCCCATCCCCGTCATCGACGTTGATCCGGATCGTGTTCTGATCGGTCTTAAATCCGCTCAGGCTGCAGTTGTACTTTGAGGTGCTCTGGCACAACTCGACCTCATCCAGGTTCCAGGAACCGATATCGTCGAAAATCCGGGTGCAACCCGCGCCCTTGGTTCCGGCAGTGTCCAGCGTGGCATGGAAGGCCTCATCCGGGCAATTGCTCGCCTGTTGGTCCCACTTGGCGAGGTTCAGGTAGCGTTTTTCAAGGGAGGTGGCAGCAAGCATATAGCCATAGACTTCCACATCCTGAGGGATATCCGAATCACCGTCATCGAGGTTATGAAAGCTGATGGATTCGAACGTGACCTCAAGCGGGATGACCCACGGCATCGGTCGGGGACATTCGATCGAAAAGTGGATGCTGTTCGGGCCCATCAGAAATTCATCCGAATCGACGTAGAACATAGCGACTTGGAACAGGCGCGTCCCGGCGCAATCGAGCGGTTTGATGGTCCAGTTGCGCATATCGCCGGCCCCGATTTGCCAGGCATGGGTCCCGGCGGTGCTGGAATCTCGTACGACGAAGCGAAGGTCGCCGCCCTCTTGTTCTGCCTTTGTCAACCAGGACTGATAGCTCTGGCAGGGGGGTGAGCCGCTTCCGAACGGGCATTCATTCGTGGCATCCCAGACCAGGTAGGGTTGTGGATTATCACCGCCGGGGCCAACCGTAAAGCCCTGATAAGGTGAACAGAAGAGCAGTTGTCCAATCAGATTCTGTGCGTCGGCCGGTAAATGCTGCTTGCAAATCTCCGGGTTATAGGACACCGAGGGAGTAAAGTAGGGCATGCTCAGGTCGTCCTTGAAAAAGTTGATCCTCCCCATCTGCGAGTTCTTCTTAAAACCTCCGAAGTCACCTCCCAACGGATAATACGAGGGTAGATCGGATTCTGGCCGCAGCTCGATGGCGGCTTTGAAGGCCGACTCACTGATTTGTTGAGGCAGCGTTTCAGGTCGCGACAGGTCAAAGGCATGGCTGAACCACCCCAGGTGTTGGAGCCCTCCGCCTAGCCAGCCCCAGCAATCGAGCTGCAGATTGAGTTTTAGCCCCGGCAGCCCATCTCCCAGACCTGCCAGCGAAAGCATCTGCGAAGAGGAATCCATATCGACTGTACCACCAAGCGTGAAATAGCCGAATTCTGGATAGCGCTCCCAGCGCACGCCATCCAGGGAGCGGTAGCAGTAAGCCCGCTCCGCCCCGTATCCCTCCAACAGGGCTGCCAGGTCGAGTTGGAGCACCGGGGATTCATCCTGAGGGGGCGGACATGCAGACGGGTCGATGTTGACCAGCGCCATATTCCCCGGACTTTCGCCGCCATCATTAAAGGAAGCTACGTAATAAGTGAAGCCGCCGGGATAAGCATCATCGCTGGCAGAGAGCCAGCCTGCGCCTTGTTGCGGTTCAAGAGCTGCGACCTGGCTCCATCCCATGGTATTGGAGGCCTGGCGGTAAATGATAAATCCCGCTTCGTCTTCCGAGAGATCATGGATCAGGAGCTCGACGGCGCAGCCGTTGGATTTGGCAATGATCTGCGGGGGCGTCGGCGCAGGGTCACCCGAGGGCACAGCCGGCCCGGTCAGCGGCGCCGATAAGGGCATTGCGATCTCGATCGTTTGCCCGGGGTCAGGCCCGCTGATCGGGCTCATGTCCTCGACCGGCGGCAGGACCGCAGGAAAATCGAAATCCAGGAAGTCAGTACGATCCGAATCGTACTCAACCTCAATCACTTGCAGGTGGACCACATCGGAATAGGCCAGTGGGGATTGTGTGCCCAGCGCCCGCGCCGAAACGGCGTGGATGCCAGGATTGGAGGGCATCCATATAAAGGTGTTCTGGAAGAACTGGGCTTGATCGTTCGCGTTTTCTTGATAGCCCAGGAGCTGGCCGTCGACCCAAAGTTCAATCGCCTCGATGGCGACGCCTGCAGAAGCCTGAACTTCAATGGGGACCGGAGAACCGATGGCGAACTGACTGCCCCGGGTCGGATCCAGGATCACGACCTCGGGCAGGCGCTCACCCGACAGCTCCATCGCTGCCGACTGACGCCAGCGATTAAGGGCGAAGACCCCCGCCAGAACAGCGGCTAATCCCACGACAGAAATAATTGCGATACGAACGAGGCGCGAGGCGCCTTTCTCCAGCATCATCTTCTCCTGTTGGCGAACAAGATTTACGATCGATCACGCGATCCCTCTAACCCCCGAACGCTGAACGCGTCGGCGGATAAGCGGGTGTCGATGCCGCCGTGGGTGTGTCCACGGGTGTCGGCATCGGTGTGAAATCAGACGGTGTGCTGCAATCGCATCGATCTTCTATGCCTATAACGGATCAGCTCCATGGTTTGTGACAGATGACATCCCAAGAGCGGATCGTGGGTGGGTCAGACAATCTGACCGGTCGCTGGCGGCTGATTTCGCCCATGCGGCATGGGCTTTTACCGGGGCTGTGATCGTGAACCCAATCAACGCCCCTTTCATATACCTTTTTAGATCAAGATTATTAGAAAAGCAACTTTGACAAATTAAAGTTCTGGGAGGGGAGCCCGTTCGTTCCGATCGAACGCATCGTGGGGAGATTGCAGAGGTTGAATAGATATCGCAGTCTGATGCAGGTTCAGGTCAAGTCTTCACGATCCCCCAGGGGACTCGCTTCCGCCCGAGGGATCTGCGCTCCACGATGACCTGTGAATCGAAAAAAGTGGGATCGTTTTGCCGATCTGCACATCCAGGAAGGAGCGGAATTATGCATACCTGAACTGCCGAATACCCAGGGCGAAGAACAAAAGAGTCATCCCCAGCAATACGGCAATGGACACCCACACATCAGCGAAGGTTCCACCCTGGAATATTAACATTTGATAGGCATCCATGGGCCATGCAACCGGAGATATATGACCCATCACCTGCATGAACTCGGGGACGATCTCCAAAGGCCACCATGCCCCTCCAAGAGGGGCGAGTGTAATGCTTAGAAGTAAACTCAACCCGCTTGCTTGCTGGGCATTATCGAGTCTCGACCCGATGGCGAACGACAAAGCGGTCACGCAAAGCGTGAAGCTCAGCATGACGAGGACGATGGCCAGGTGGTCGCTGCCGAAATATAAACCGGCAGCGAGACCCACAGCGAAGACGATCAAGTATTGGATCATCCCCAGAGTGAATCTTCCGGTGATCTTTCCGCCCAGAAGCTGGCCTCGTCCGATGGGCATCATGATCACGCGCTGTAAAGTCCAGTCTTCACGCTCGTGGATCAACGTCACCATTCCCCTAAAAACCGTAAACATGACGAACATGCTTCCCATGCCGGGAACTGATTGCTCCAGACCGTCCAGAATGTTGATCCCGGCAGGACCGGAGCCTTCGACCGTCGTTTCATCCCACCCGAGCAGGTCTCAATTCTCTCGTCCTGGCGATTTTTCAGGTCGATGAACTCGATGATTTCATCGACCCGTCGTGACAGGTCCCTTCCCTTGAGATCATACATCTTTCCAAAGAAGACCAGATTCTGGCGTGCGCTGAGCGATGGGTAGAGCGCAACCTCCTGGGGGATGACGCCCAGCAATTTCTTCGCCTTCAAGCGGGTATCCGGCCTGCTCCCATGCGGTTAACCCGTCCGAGAAGCGGCTCACATCTTCGAAACCCTGGTCGGAAAGGAAATGGTAGGCCATCAAGCTCGCCGGACAGAGTGCATCCGAACAATAGGCGATAATCCTATCGGAAGGCCCCAGTTGATTGAGCAAATCCTCAGGTCTGTGGAGATTTAATGACCCCGGAATATGTTTTCCTGAATAGGCGAGATCGCCGAGAGTCATGACGAGTTTGAATTCTTCGCCTCGATCCACCAGTTCTTTCAACTCGGATACATCGATGGTCACCATAGGTATTCTCCCTGACGAAATGTTGGCACGCTCACCGTGATCGTGTCATGGACTTCTTTGGATGATAACGGCATACCCTCGCAATTCAGTTCCGGGCTTTGCAGCAAGGATCCGGCGGGATCGGCCTTGGGTTTATGAACGCGGAGAAATCGAGGTTCACCCTCGATGCCGGGGCGTCAATGGAGTATGATTGTCCCAGAAAAAAACGAATGTCATGAAATTGACATCATTTGCAGAATGAATATCCCTCGATTCGAGCAGTCTGAAAGGATAACCGCCGATGCGACGTCCCATCATTGCAGCAAATTGGAAAATGAATCTTGGAAGGTCCGAGGAAGCCCTGGCCTTTGTGCGCCAGATTCGGTCCCCTCTCTATCAGATTGACGACGTGGATCGGGTGATTTGTCCCCCCGCAACCGTGCTCGGCGCTCTGGCTGAAGTTCTTCAACCGAAGAAGATCGGGCTGGGCGCGCAGAATATGCACTGGGAAGAATCGGGCGCCCACACCGGCGATCTCTCACCCGGGATGATCGCAGAAGTATGTCAATACGTCATCATCGGTCACTCGGAACGGCGTGCGCTCGGGGGAGCCGGGGAGAGCGATGAAGCAATCAAATTGAAGGTAGCCGCTGCCATAGCTCACGGTCTCATCCCCATCCTGTGTGTGGGAGAGAATCTGGATCAAAAAGCAGCCGGGGAAACACAAGCATTCGTAGGCGGTCAGGTGCGCTCTGCGCTGGAAGGTCTTGAAGGGGAGCAGGTCGAGAAGCTTGTTGTAGCCTATGAACCCATTTGGGCGATCGGCACGGGGGAAGCCGCCACGCCCGCGGATGCGAATCGCGTCATCGGGATCACCGTGCGCGGCGCCATCGCCGATCTGTTCGGCGAGGAAACCGCTCAAAAGGTGCGAATTCAGTATGGCGGAAGCGTGAACGCGGACAATATCGCCGACTTCATGGGGATGCCCGATATCGATGGGGCGCTCGTGGGAGGGGCAAGTCTGAAACCTACCTTTGTGGATCTGGTAAGAAGAGCAGCCTGATCCCGGCGATCTTCACCTGGATTGGACGATCCAGGTGAAATTATCGGAACCACGATTTACAAAAAAATCCGACCACCAGCGTCGGACTTTTCCAATTCTCAATGAGTCCTATCCATCACTCTTGGATAAAGACCTCATCCACAATGCCGACGATCACGGCTCGAACTGCGCCGGGGTCGATGTCCAGGATCTGCCGCGCCCCGTTGCCTTCATCGATCACGAGGACGGTGTCGCCGGGACCTGCTTGCGCGACATCCACGGCGATGTCGTAATAACCGGTCTCGTCCCCCTTGAGATCGAGCATGTCGACGAGCAGGAGCTTGTGCTTGTCGAGGTGGTCGATCTTGATCGTGGCGACCACGTTTCCGATCACTTTACCGATATACATGCCTAGTCGTCCTCGTTCTGGTAATGCCACGCTGCGGTAGGCTGTCCTCGACGAGGGCTTTGATCTACCTCGACCTCATCGATGATGCCCGTGATCGCCAGATCGACAGGCACGAACCACTCCTTCAATGCCTGTGACCCCTCTCGGCTGGCGACCATGAAGACCAATTCGCCAGGACCCGCCTGTCCGGTCGCATCGGCGGCAACCTGAAACTTTCCTGTCGGCTGCCGGTCCTCATCGAGGCTGTGGACGACGAGGAACTTGATGCCATCGAGATCCTCGTATCTCCTTGTCGCCACAACGGTGCCCACCACTCGACCGAATTTCATGACTGGCCCGTCACTCGAGTCTTAAATCGAGTGGCATCACTCAAGTTTGCCCACATGTCGGGGTGCAGTTTCGGGATGACCACGGTTTCGACGAGCAGTTCTGGATTGGATAGCGCTTCGGATCCAATTTCGACCGCCGCCTCGACATCCGCGACGAGCCCGGAGAACAGTGTGATACCTTTGCCCCCCAATCCATCCGCCAATCGCACCTCGATCAGATGCACGTAGGCGCCCTTGATACCAGCGTCGGCGGCGTGAATGGCCGCGGATACCGTGGTCGTTTCGATCACGCCAACGGCGTCATTGACATCCGGAACTCGACCACCGCCGATCGATTCGACGACTTCGGGGTGGACGTCAGGGAGAAAGATTGTGTCGAGGAGATGACGCCCACCGACCATCTCGCCTGCGGAGAGCGATTCCTCGACGTCGGCTACGGAGCCGCCGATCAGCACGAGATATTTCCCCGGCTGGACTGTGCCGGTCTTGATCACATTGATGGGCGCTTTTTTAACCATCGCATCGGCCGCCAGGATCCCCACGGCGATGCTGCCGAACTCCACCAGCGCGAGCGCAGGATTTAGGTTTTTCAGAGGGTTTTCTTTCTTCTTTGTCATCATGACTCATACAATCCGGAACGAGTCTTTCAAGACACACCGCCGGATCCTGCTGAAACTGATCGGATTCGTAATTCCCTCACCCGTCGGACTGGCGATGGTGTAGGAGCAAAAACCCTCGCCCCCGAAACCGAGACCGGCGAAGGCCGGGCCATTCTTAACGAATATGCTGCAGTCCATGACGCGCGCCATGCGGCTGAGATTGTCCAGATTCTTCGAGTGCATCGTCGCCGTGTGCCGGAAACCATGCTCGTAATGCTTGGAAAGGTCGATACCTTCATCTGCGTTCTTTACCCGTACGATCGGGATGATGGGCATCATTTGTTCAGAGGCGACGAGGGGGTGATCGTGCGGTACATCGACGATGACAAGTCGGACCTCATCCCCCACTTCGATGCCGATTTCCTTCAGGAGTACATTGGCATTCTTGCCGATGAAGTTCTTGTTCATCCCCCCATGTCGTCCAGGCGGGGGGATCTCCACGAAGATCGATTTCATGAGCGCATCACACTGATCCGTGTCGATCTCGTAGGCGCCGTGCTTAAGCATTTGCCTCTTCAACTCATCCGCGACCGAATTAACGACGAAGACTTCCTTCTCATCTGTGCAGATGGTGTTGTTATCAAAGGATGCGCCGCGTACGATGTCGCGGCCCGCTTGCTCAAGATCGGCGGTTTCGTCGACGAGCGCCGGAGGATTTCCGGGTCCGGCGCTGATGGCTCTCTTCCCGCTCGACATGGCGGCACGGACGACGCCGATGCCCCCGGTCACGGTCAGCAGGTTGATGCCCTTGTGGTCCATGATCCCCTGGGCGGTTTCGATCGTAGGCTCTTCTAATCCACAGACCAGATTGGCAGGGCCTCCAGCTTCAACGATGGCTTCGTTCACCAATTGAACAGTATGGTTGGAGCATGATTTCGCCCCGGGATGAGCGTTGAAGACCACGGCGTTCCCTGCCGCGACCATACCGATCGAGTTGCATATCACCGTCGAGGTCGGATTGGTGCTGGGGATGATCGAACCGATGACGCCATAAGGGGCATATTCGATCAACGTTAGGCCACCGTCGCCGCTCCACGCAGTGGGGACGAGGATCTCGGTTCCAGGAGCTTTGTTGGCATTGAGCAGGTTTTTATCGATTTTATCCTCATAGCGCCCCATGCCCGTTTCCTGCCAGGCTTCGTATGCCAGAAGCTGGGCATTCTCGCGCATGATGCGCCGTATATGAGAAATCATGCTTTCCCGGATCGATAGCGGCAGCTCGTTGAGCTGCTGAAAAGCCAACCGCGCGGCGGCGGCGGCGCTCTCGACATCGGGAAACAAATTGGTGCCATGACGCAGTGATGGCGCCGGTGGAGGCGGCTGCACAGCCTGCTTCGACTCTGGCACGGGGCCATGCCGGACGCGCTCTCCCTGACGAAGCTCGCTCATGACCTGATCTACGATGGCGTCAATCCGGGCGTCGTCTAACATCAGCCTGCCTCAGCTTTGTCATACTTCACGTCACCATCCACTTCGAGCACGTCGACGATGGCCATGATGACGCCATCGCAGGGGCGCTGGTGGGTGAATTTCGTCTGACGTGCCGCACTGCCTGTGGCATAGAGTACGACCTCGCCCAGGCCGGCGCCCACGGCGTCCGCGGCGACACGGTAACCACCCATATCCTTTCCTTCGATGTCCAGCTGGCGGAGGATAAGGAACTTCAAACCCTCCAGGCTTTCCTCTTTCTGCGTGGCTACCAGCGTTCCAACTACTTTTCCTAAGAGCATAGGACACTCCGTTCTGGTGACCCATGCACATCAGCAGCGTCGTTGAACTGGCTGTATCAGGTTTATGGCTCCCTTCCAGGAATGGAAGAGCGCTGATCGCGTTACAACCTCAGGTACATGGCTCGACGTTGCCGCCGTGCATCACAGTCACCCATATCGGTTCGCCTCTGGAGGATGTTCTACTCCGATGCAGGTCCCCGACCGAGCGGTAGCGTGACGTCCACATTGGCGTGTGGGCGCGGGATGACGTGGATGGCTGCGACTTCACCGACCTTCTCCGCTCCACGGGCGCCGGCCTCAACGGCAGCCTTCACTGCAGCGACATCGCCGCGTACAACGGCGGTCACAAAGCCGCCGCCGGTCTTCTCATAGGATACGAGCTCGACTTTTGCGGCCTTCACCATCGCATCCGCGGCTTCGACCATGGCGGGGTAGCTCTTGCATTCCACCATGCCCAGCGCATCTGTCATTCCATATTCTTCTGCCATTTGGTCCTCCTAAGGACAAGATTTCGTATCAACGCATCGAATTCGTTGAGTGAATTAATTTACCCATGATCTCCTGAGGGGAATCCCTCGGGATGATTTATTCTTTCTTGCTGCGCGACGGCATCTCGCGACCGCTTACACCTTCGATGGCAGCCACAGCTGCGCTATAACCGGCCATGATGTCCTGCTCCTCACCGCCCAGGTATACGCGCCCAAAACTCCCGAAGGCACGGACGTCGAGGATGTTGATGTTGGCGGCTTTCTCGGCTTCATTCGCCGCGAGCGCAGCATATCCGGCCGGCTCCACCTCAAGAACGTAGAGGGTCTGACCAGCAAGGAGCATGTGTCCATAGCGCATACGGTTGATGAGCTGAACCTGATGAGCATCCACATGCCGGATGATCTGGCTGGATACGACCCGAGGTTTAATTCGATCCGATTCTTTGAGACCGAGGGCATCCAGGATCGCTGCGCCAGCAGCTCGAACCTCGGCCTGATCCTGATGATGAACTTCGAGCAGCCCAAACAAACGTTCAACGATCTGCATACCCGGCCGAACGCGTGTAGATTTGATGGCGATGTCCGTGATGCGGTTGATCTCGATGCCGGGCGATATCTCGACCCACAGGGAAGTATCATTGGGGAGGGGCAGAAAGCCCTTCACCACAGTGCCTAAATATCCAGCATGCTGCAGTTGTAAGCTGTCAAGAAAGATGTAGGTTCTTAAATCAACGGTCATATACGCTTCTCCTTACGATTGATACTATTGATCGTCTATTCGCCGCCGACGATTTTGACGCTCGCGCTCGCGCCAATGCGGTTCGCTCCAGCGGCGATCATCCTCTCTGCGTCCTCACGGGTACGAATCCCGCCGGCAGCTTTCACGCCGATCGTAGGCCCGACCACGCGGCGCATGAGGGCGACATCCTCGGGCGTGGCGCCTCCGGGCCCGAACCCGGTCGAGGTCTTTACAAAATCGGCTTCCGCCACTTTTGATAACTGGCAGGCGATCACCTTCTCTTCGTCCGTAAGCAGCGCGGCTTCAATGATGACTTTCAGGATGGCGTTGCTGGCATGGCAAACCCTGGCGATGGCAGCGATGTCCTGTTCGACAAGTTCATAATCCCGAGATTTCAGAGCGCCAACATTGATGACCATGTCCACTTCGGTCGCGCCGTCCTGGATGGCTTGCTG
>CAZMZL010000064.1:0-14261 GCA_964570595.1 uncultured Anaerolineaceae bacterium
ACAAGCTCACGGGAAATCGTCCGCCTTTCCGAACAGATCCATCATGATATTGCCCACCATCACAAGGACCTCTACGCGAAACCGCGCGAACTCCGTGTGCATCCATGGATGGGGCCCTCGCTCTGTGAGCCATTGTTCATCTATGACCCCCATCATTTCTTTGAATGGGCTCAAGCCGGCGCCCGGGGTCAATATTATCGACCAGATCATGTGCTCAGTCGCTCGACGGCATTTCTCCAGCAAGCCCGACAGGGGGCCACCTTGCTCCCCATGACTGGCCGCTGGGTACGCACGTATGTCCATGCCGCAATGGATGCCGTCAACGCGGTCGCCTGCCTCACTGGTTTTCCGTCCGCAGGCCGTCGAGTTATGGCCGACCTGGCTGATTCGATCGCAAAACTCGGTTGCCCGCAGCTTTTGGGGGGCTTCCTCGATTTAATAGGCGCAGAAGATTTTAACAGTTGGGATGTACCTGCATTGCTGAGCGCATGGGCAAAAGCCTTCGATACGGCCGCTGGTCTCTCCAGTGATCCCGAGCTTCACCCAAGCAGACGGACGTATTTCCTGCACGGGTTCCAGACCCTCGTCGAAGACGGCCATTCAAAATCGATCTTATGGACATTGCTCTCCTCCTGGGAACGATCGATCCATGCCCTTGATTCCAATGATGAATGG
Source organism: uncultured Anaerolineaceae bacterium (assembly GCA_964570595.1). Taxonomy (GTDB): domain Bacteria; phylum Chloroflexota; class Anaerolineae; order Anaerolineales; family E44-bin32; genus E44-bin32. Next base: position 676 of record CAZMZL010000064.1, read on the forward strand.
CGCGAACTCACCGACCAGTGGAACGATCTCATCAGGAGCATTAACCTGTCTGCACATAATCGAAGACAGCGGGAAGAACAGCTCGCGGCCTACATTGAATCTGCAGAAAACGTCGTAGAGACCTGGGGAGAAGAACATGGCGCTTGAAGACGAAGTTCGACCCCGGAAAGGGACTGCGATGAAGAAGTTTGTGGCTGTAGCCGGCAACATCGGGGTGGGGAAATCAACCCTGGTAGCGTTGCTGTCGGAACGACTCGGTTGGGCTCCTTTTTATGAACCCGTTGCTGAGAATCCTTACCTGGAAGATTTCTACAGCGACATGCCTGCCTGGTCCTTCCATTCACAAATCTTCTTCCTGACAAGACGGCTGCTCACACATAGGAAGCTCCTGGATCATCCCTCATCCGCAATCCAGGACCGCACCGTCTACGAAGACGCAGAAATATTCGCAAACAACCTCTTTCTTCAAGGCCACATGTCGGAGAGGGATCATCAGACCTACCATGAACTCTATCGTGTTCTGAGTAAATTTCTTCCTCCGCCGGACCTGGTCGTATATTTGAGAGCCGCCACCGAGACTCTATCCCAACGCATAGCCGCCCGTGGAAGAGATTACGAACAACAAATACAGCCAGAATACCTTCAACGACTCAACGACCTTTACGAATTGTGGATCGAATCATTTCGTCTATGCCCGGTACTCACGGTTCCGGCCGATGATCTTGACTACGTGGCGCACGACAGTCATCTCGATTTAATCGTATCCAAAATTCACGACAAACTGGCGGGGAAAGAAGAGGTCGTCTTTAACGAAGAAGAAGTTGCCAGGGTCAACGGCTTGCTGAAATCATGATCGCTCGTTTCTTTACCCCCAAAACTGATGGACAAATACGATCACATTTCCTCTAGAGAATTGCCCTGCCAACAACCATGAAATTCCAGTTCTTCCGTGAAGAACCCCGCAGCAAGCTGCGGGGCATCTTCCAAGGAAATAATCTGTATGGTGGTTGGCATCCCCATACCCTTGCTCGACCCGAATCGCTTGCAGCAAGCACCCGGGTATTCCGGATTCTCCCGTTTTATGGACTATGGGTCCGCCCGAGATACCAAGCGGAGCTTTTCTTCGATCAGGCCCAGCCTTGTTTTCGAATGAAGTTGGTCAGGACCGGGATTTCCGTGTAATTGCCCTTGTACGAATCATAGGCCGGCCAGAACGTAATCAGCCATGCAAAGGGAGCGCATAGGCTGCCAATCCCCAGGGTCACCGTCACCAATAACATAATGACTGCCCAGAGGACGATATTAAAGCCTAGCGATTGTACTGCGTGGAATTTCAGGAACGGTATTGATTTCTTGTCTTCCATAAACAGCACGATCAACGCAACGATCGGAATAGGATAACCAATCGCGGCCCATAAACGATCTTCGCTGCTAACTTCTGTGGGTTCTTCCATTGAATCTTCCTCCATAATGAGATTGTTGGGCAAAAAGAGTCACCCATCGAGAAATGGACTGTTCCTCCGTCGCAAGCCTTCGTGAGCGCACGGGTATGGGATGCATTTCCATGCTTATATCTATTAACACCATACGACTTCAATCGTTGTGGTCCTTACCTGTTGCTTGATTCGCAATTTTGGATACTGTACAATGCAAGTCAGGCGCGCTGTAGGTCGGGCGTCGACATTTCCTTCGCCGTTGGAGAAAGCCCGATGAACATCATCAAAGTCTCGTCCGAATCGCGCACGTCGGCGGTTGCCGGTGCTATCGCCGGTGTTGTCCGGGAGAACAATCGAGCCGAAGTACAAGCCATTGGCGCTGGAGCCGTTAATCAGGCCGTCAAAGCAGTCGCCATTGCTCGGGGTTATCTCCACGAAGATGGCATCGATGTGATCTGCATTCCTGAGTTCACAACCGTCGAAATAAACGGAAAAGAACGCACGGCGATTCGTCTTACGGTTGAACCCCGCTTCACAGATACCTCCAACGCTCAACCAGTTGAGTAAGGATGGACTCTTCCGCGCAACATCCACCTGCTCGGATTGGGTTTTTTGGAATCTCCGCCAAACCCTGGGAAAAGCCGGCATAAACGCAGTTCGTTCGAGCCCGGAAACTCGCCCATGCCCCGACGGTATCCTACCACATCCAGCCGACGCCAGAAGTCCCTTGTAAGGAACGTCTGGCGATCTCTCTCAAACCCATGGGTACGAGAAGTTCCCCTTCAGTCGTATGCACAGCCCGCGACTCTTGATCTGAATGCCAAACCATAAAACCTCACGCGGGTTTGGAACCTGAGGTTCGTCGCAGTTTCCCTGGAAAGCTCAGCTTTTGTCGGGGACCGTCCGGCGGTTCGATACAATCTGGAGGAGAATCTTTCTAATTACAGGCGCGGAAACTTCAAGACCAGGTTCTCCATCACCAGACGGATATTCGCATTCATTTCGAGTGAGTTCATCGTGTCCTGGATCAGATGTATAAGCGATGATACTTGCTGAAGCGAGAGTCGATCCGCAATCTGTTCCACATCGTCCGCTCGATCCGGGTTTCCTCTTGTGGCTTCTGCACCCGAAGAAACAATTAGAAGATCTCGCCAGAAACTCAGCCATGTTTCCAGGAGCTGCAAGGTTCGATCCCGCTTGACTTGAAGATCATCCTTTCTGGATATAAGAGGTTCAACATAGGCTAGTCGCCCGGTGATGTCGGAAGAAAGCAGCTCCATGAGATCATCGAGCCGTTCCACACGTTCCTCCTGGGCGGCTTTATCCTCGCCCATCGCCAGCGCTCTTCCCGGCAATCCCGCTGAAACCCCCGCGAGAAGAGCGGCCTCGTCGGCCGAATAGCCCTGCGCGATGAGTGCATCTTTCAGCGTTTCCTGATTTACAGATCTCAATCTTATGACTTCACAGCGCGAGACAATCGTCGGCAGCAAGCTTTCTTGATCGCTCGCCGTCAGGAGAAACACGACATTCCCCGGGGGTTCTTCCAGGGTCTTCAACAACGCGTTTGCAGCATTATCGGTGGCGCGATCAAAATCAGGGAGGAAAGCAATACGTCGGTCTCCCTCGACCGGCGTCAACGCGATCTTGCGTTGAAGACCTCGCACATCGTCCACGAGCAGCCCGGCTTTCCCCGGCTCCGGAACGACCACGTGCAAATCTGGATGCGCCATGTCTTCGATCAAAACACAAGAACGACACATTTTACAAAACTCACCGCCCGATGGAGGCTCAGAACAAAGCAGCGCTCGTGCAAAGTCGTGCGCCAACGTCCTCTTACCGATGCCGCCTGGACCTGTGATCAAATAAGCATGCCGCACTTGTCCTTGAGCGATATGATGCTCCAGCAAATCAGCAGCCCAAGTGTTGCCTATGATTCTCCAAGTCATACGCTCATTTTAGTCGAGCACGATCAGATTCATCAAGTCATCGCGGGGCGGCTACACCGCGGTTAACTGCAGCGCAACCATAGAATTTATGTGGTTATGGAACGATTGCGTATGAGCATCAATCCTTGTCTATGATCGAGACTTCGCGGTATAACCCAGCCATGAGGCCGGAATTCACAATCGCAGACATCCCCGTTTACGGCAAGATCATCCTGGCGCCCATGGATGGTTTCTCAGATCTCCCCTATCGCTCCATTTGCAGGGAATACGGATCAGCGGTGAGTTACACGGCCTTCGTCAACGCCATCGAGATTGAGAACGGATCACCGCATGCCTACCTTGAATTGGAATATCTGCCCGAAGAGCGGCCTGTGATCTTTCAGATTTTCGATAGCTCGGAGGATCGCCTTCTCAAAGCCGCGCTCAAAATACAGGATCTGGAACCCGATGCCATCGATATCAATATGGGCTGCTCGGTCAGACGGGTTTCGGGACGCGGTGCTGGAGCCGGTCTTTTAAAGGATCCCGGAAAGATTGCCGCGATTATGGGGTCGCTGAACCAACATCTTGATGTGCCTGTGACAGCCAAAATTAGACTCGGCTGGGATGATAACAATTTGAACTATCTCGATATCGCCAGAGCGATTGAGGACAATGGCGGCGCCCTCATCGCTGTTCATGCCAGGACACGCTCACAAGGATATGGTGGAAAAGCGGATTGGGACGCCATCGCAGCTATCAAACAACTCGTCCACATTCCGGTGATTGGGAATGGTGATATTCGTGAAATCGCGGATATCGATGAGATGCTCATTCACACAAAATGTGACGCCGTGATGATCGGGCGCGCCGCAATCGGCAACCCCTGGATCTTTTGCCGACAATCATTTGCGGACATCACCATGGATGAATTTAAGTTCGTCGTCCATCATCACCGGGAAAAGATGATGGCTTTTTATGGTCAGGAACGAGCCGTGATTTTGTTTCGAAAACATTTAGCAGGTTACATACGCCCTCTGAACCCCGGTATAGCCCAGCGGCAGAGTCTACTTAGATGTCATGATATTGAACAGATCGACATCATCCTGGATGAAATCATTGAGCGCTATCTTGCGGAGAACCGACATGCAAATCAACGATCCGTTGTTTGAGATCCAGGGCTACTTGAAGATCAAATTCGCCGTAACCGATCGGCTCGTTGTGTAATATCAACAATCGTAAAAGCCCATTGTAGAATCTCGAATGGTGCGGGTCGTGTCTAGTTGGCGCATTCATCCCAAACATGTTTCGCAGCATTCATGCAAACGGTATAATCCACTATTCTTGAGAGATGAAACAGATGAATGACTCCATACGTCAAATTCTATATCAACCAAGGTTAACCCGCATCCGACGGAACCATGCACTCGAACATGCCACAATCCATGTATTAAGTGGACGTTTTCCGAACAAGTCTTTCGTTGGTCGTTCCGATCCTAAAGGTTTTTTTCTTTATGGTGACGTTACAAGTGTCGAAGTACGCGCGGCCGTGGATGATGCTCTCGCGCGACTCCGTCGGGGCGATTCTCATCTGGCGATTCACCCCAATTGCGGTACGAACCTTGCGACCTCCGGCCTTATGGCTGGTTCTGCATCCTTTTTTGCCCTTATCGGTATTGGAAATAAGAACTGGCGTCAACGGCTTGAAAGGCTGCCGATGGCAATCACACTTACAATGATCGCCCTCATTATCGCCCAGCCGTTGGGCAAAGCGATACAGAAGCACGTCACGACAGACGGCGATCCAGGACGACTGGAGGTCATCGAGGTTAGGGAAATACATGGCATCCGGGGAACGACGCACAGGGTCCTTACGCTGAGTTAATATGGCCACACCCACGCCGATTATTTATTACCTCTCTGGAACCGATGAATTTGCTATATCAGAATTTATCCAGACGATGCGCTCAAAATTGGGCGATGATACCACCGCGGATATGAACACCACGCAGTTCGAAGGAAGGAACCTGGATATGGCTTCCTTCGAGGAAACTTGTATGTCGATACCATTCCTCACCGAACGCCGAATTGTAATCCTAAACCACGCGCATCAACTGTCGCGGAAAGAACCATGGTTAACGAATTTTTTCAATCTCCTCGACCGAGTCCCAGAGACCACGGCACTCATCATCGTTGAGATCCACGATGCGGCAAGCTGGAAAAAAAGAAGTAAGAAGAAATCAGCCCTTCTCCTCTGGGCGCAAGAGCATCGCGATCGTTGTTATACGAGTCAGTTTGACACCCCTGAAGGTGGGCGCTTCATCTCGTGGTTGACCTCCCGCTGCATCGAACTCGGCGGTGAAATATCCAAACCTGCCGCACAACTTCTTGCGGAGTATGTCGTGGAAGACCCACGCATCGCCGACATGGAACTGGGAAAGCTTCTTGACTATGTGGATCGTTCAAGACGGATTGAAGACAAGGACATTGAGACCTTGACCCCATATCATGGACAGGCGGATGTCTTCGAGTTGGTAGACGCGATTGGAACTCGCGATAGCAAGCGCGCACAACGACTTCTTCATCAGCTCATGCGCAGTGATGATCCGCGTTATGTTTTCGCCATGATCGCAAGACAGGTGCGTCTCTTGATTCTCGTACGTGATTGTCTGGATCGAGGTGTGGATCCAGCAAAAACGCTGGGAAAGGTGTCCTTCCTCGCGCGCAGATTGAGCGCTCAAGCGAACAATTTCTCGCTTCTCGATTTGGAATATTTGTATCAGACCCTTTTGGAAATAGACATAAATGTAAAACGGGGCAGGATTACGCTCGAACCGTCGTTGGACAATCTCATCGCTTCTTTATCCACAGTTGATTCCATCCAACAGCTAGAATTTTAAAAAGCGCGATCATACAAGAATAATTTTATCGGTCCTCCACCAAATGATAGGAGCGACCAGACGGATGCGCAGCCCAGTCCCGCTGGAGCAAGCAATCGCAGGGAACCTTCAGCCCGTTGCCCATGAGGTTCCAGTTCATCCATGGCCTCCCACATTCATTGGATATGCAGGAGGTTAACGACCAGGCCTTAATGCATGCCCGGCACGCGATCGTAAAGGCAGATTCCTGACGCACAACATCATGGGAAAGTGTTCGCGATCAACCTCGCATCCTTCAGCAGAAGGATGCGAGGTATCTGCAAGCGTAAGCGATGGACGGATTCCAACATCCATGCGCTTTTACATCGGAACGGATCCACCCAAGAGCACCATTGCACGGGTATAGGAGAGGAGCCAGTCCATATCCTGGTCGTTCTCGTGCATGAACGGCTCGGTATAATTACGAGACGTTGCTGGTCGCTCCTGCTTCTTTCATCCCCACCCAGAAATAATCCGGCTGCACTGCGAGACTGGGACGAACTTCAATTCCAGCGCGGATCTCATGCTCAGAGCCATCGACGAGATTTGGATTTATAAAACACATGGACGGTTTCTGTCCGTATTTTTCATGATAATAGCTGCAAGCTCGTTGAATTCGATTCTCGATTTCTACATTCGGATCACTATCAAACCACAGCATCCCAATCTTCATTGCACATGTTCTCCCTTCATCGTCGACACTCGGCTGTTGATCCAGCATGTTCGAAAATTGCATTTACAAAGAACCGACACAAAATTCTTGTTTTGGCGACGTCAAATGTATCCCGCTAAACCCTGACGAGGTGTCCCACGATCGCCCTGGAGGCCTTGTCATGATCACACCCGCTTCAGTGAAGCCTACAGCCAAGGGTATCTCACGACCGGACCCGATGAACCGCTGTGTCAAGGTCGCGGGCGCTTAGCCATGCAAATTCGATTTCCTCCTCATTCCCATCAGTCCGCAGGGAAAATCTCCCTGTAGTTCCCCCGCATGCGTCAGAATCAGCGGAAGGCGATCCCGCCAGAACGAGACCATCGGATTGGGCAACCCTCTTGACCGCTGTACTGGACATCGCACGTGATGATCCGACGACGTGCACACCAGAAGATTTCCCGTGCTGCAGGATATGATGCAGGTAAGGTGCCAGATGTTCTTCGTCCAGTTCAAGAAACTCATCCAGCCCATCGATGAAGAGGAACAAATGTGATTGATATTTTTCGTTTTGCAGTCGGACCTCAATCTGCTCGTACAGCCAATGCAGCAACGCTCCTGCATAATCTGCATTAGTAGCAAGGTCCTTTACCCCGTGCGGCATAGCTTCCATCACAGCCAGTTCACGACCACCGATATCGATCCCCAGAAAACCTGCATCACGCGGGCCGCTCGTAAGCGCCAGAGACACGAGGGTGGACCGCAGCAATTCTGATGCTCCCTCACCATGTGCAAGAAAATGCCAGGTTGCGTTCAAATTGAAGTCCAGCAGGAGCGGGGTCCCCACAATCGTCAATCCCAGGACGGTCGTAAAAGGTCCTAATCCGGCCAGCGAATCCATGAGCGGCAATAGCCGCACTCCCATCGCCTGTCCATATGGAACCTCGATCGCAACCCCGCGTCGTTCACGGGCGAAGCGCACATCTTCTACGCCAATTTCCCGGGCAACCACAGGAGCTTGATCCAAGAAAGATTCCAGGGGGATTCCAATCGAAGGCGTCACCAGATAACGAATATGATCCTTCTCAATATATCCGCCATCCACTCGCGCCGGCATGTTTAGCCGGAATAACGCTTTTTCAATTCGGTCTGCCTGTCTGTTTAAATAGAATTGCTGATCGAACGCCCTTTCCATGTCAACCTCCAACCCGTCCATAATAGAACGTGTGTTCTATTATAACAGAACATATGTTCTTCTGTCAAATGTTCTGTGACAGTGTTTTGTGACCGTCGTTTCTGGCTCGCCCTCAATTTGTGTGAGCGACCAGGTTGGTTCGGGCCGCGTCCCCATCCGGCAGGAGTGCGTCCTGCCCCCGGAGGATTGAAAATTCACCGGGATCGTTCCACCCAAGGACCTGGAGGCATACGACGGACGATGTGTGCAATTGGCCCAGCAACTATGAACTTCCGGGGTCGAGCATATTCGCGTTTATGCCCCCAAACCAGAGCGCATCAATGAGACCGACCTTTATAGAAAGGGCCATACAACCCGGCAATTAAACCGCAGCAAAAACTGTTCGAAAAGTCTTCGACCATTCTGTCTGGTGACTTCGAGCCACGGATTGGAGAATTCATTTTGAAGGATGCGCAGGACCCCCAATGCTTCCATCCCCCACATGCATTTCAGCTCTTATGCTAAAATCCAACTGACATGAAAGACGACGACCCATTGAAGGACATCCGGCCATCCTCAATCGCAGGAACATGGTACCCGGGAAACCCGGAGATCCTGGCGCAATCGATTGACGAATACCTGAACAATTCGACTTTAAAAGCCGTGTCGGGAGAACTCTACGGCATCGTCGTGCCGCATGCCGGTCATCAGTATTCCGGACATGTAGCCGCTCATGCCTTCAATTTGTTAAGGGACCTTTCCCCCGAGTTTATTGTGATCGTTTCCCCAATTCACACGCCCGGTCCAGGACAAATCGTCATCACGGGGCATCGCGCCTACGAGACTCCTCTGGGGATTATCCCGGTGAGTCGCGCACATGTATCGAAAATCGAAGAAAAACTCGACGGCGTTCATAGAATCGCGGTTGAGCATATCCGTTTCGATTCAGAACATTCTCTCGAGATCGAGCTCCCCTTCCTTCAGCGGTGCCTTGCCGAACCATTTTCGCTCATCCCGATTATGGTACGAGATCAAACCAGGTCGACCATAGAAACTCTTGGCCACAGCTTGGCCGCGGTAATGGGGAATGAATCGGCATTGTTTATCGCCAGCTCGGATCTTTCTCATTTCTACCCCGAAGAAGCCGCCCAGAGGTATGACAAGGAAGTCCTTTCGGAAATCGAGGCGCTCAACCCGCAAGGCATCCTCGACATCGAGAAGGAAGGCCGGGGGTTCGCATGCGGGCGAGGCGCCATTGCCGCAATCTTGTGGGCGACGATAGATCTCGGCGCCAACCACGCAGAGATTCTTTATCACGCCACATCAGGCCAGGTCACCTCAGATTACTCTTCCGTTGTCGGTTATGGAGCCGCAGCGATCTATCGACAGACCACGAAATAGAGCATCACTCAGGATCTTTATTGGAACAAAGCAAAATAAAAATTATTACCAAGGTGAATTCTTAAATGAATGAAACGATATGGCTCGACCTGCTGGGCCTCGTCATAGTCGGCGTACTTGTGCTCGCGAATGCGTTCTTCGTGGCAGCTGAATTCGCGCTCGTGAGTGTGCGGCCCACACGAATTGCAGAGCTTCTTAAAGATGGGAATTCGCGGGCGCGCTGGGTTCATAAAGCCATAAGCGATCCGGATCGGTTTATCGCCGCCACTCAGCTCGGGATCACACTGGCGAGTCTGGGATTAGGATGGGTTGGCGAGCCGGCCTTGAGCGGTCTCCTCCACCCCGTGTTCGACTTATTCCCCGGGGAGATCGAACCCGAAGTGTCACGCAGCATCTCCGCCGGGATCTCGTTTACCATCATCACATTTCTGCACGTCGTGGTTGGAGAACTGGCCCCAAAATCGATCGCCCTGCAGAACCCGGAGGCCACCGCTCTGAGCGTGGCGCGCCCGACCGTGTACACGGAAACGATTTTCAAACCCTTCATCTGGGTCTTGAACGGAACGGGAAACGCTCTGTTGAAATGGATGGGTGTGGAACCCGCCTCAGGACACGAACTCGTTCACTCCGTGGAAGAACTTAAAATGCTTGTCAGCGCCAGCGCGGAGAGCGGAGTTGTCGGCGATCAAGCAGAAGAAATGCTCCACGCCGTCTTTAATTTCGGTCAACTTCTCGTTCGACAGGTCATGATCCCTCGCACCGAAATGATTGCTATTCCTCAAGACACCGATACGGACGACATTCTCAAACTCTCGGTCGACCACGCTTTCAACAAATATCCCGTCTATTCTGGCAACATCGATCAGATCCTCGGCATCGTGCACCTCAAGGACGTTCTTCCTGCGATTGCCCAAGATCATGATCCCAAACCGTCCGCGCGCGATCTCATGCGTGAAGCTATCTTTATTCCCGAGACGGCACGCGTGAACACGCTTTTGCAGCTCTTTCGAGCTCGTCGACAGCATATCGCCATCGTCCTCGACGAATACGCCGGCACAGCCGGGGTGGTCACATTAAGCGACCTCCTGGAGGAAATTGTTGGCGAGGTGAGTGATCCTTTCGACGCCGAAGATGATATTCTCCCATTGCCGGATGGATCTGCCCTTGTGGATGGTCTCACCCTGATCGAAGAAATCAACGACCACTTCAATCTCGATCTTGAAGATCAAAATTATGATACGGTCGCCGGATATATGCTTGGACGGCTCGAACGGCTCGCTCAAGTCGGGGATATCGTCGACGTGCCCGGAGCTCGTTTGCGGGTCGAAGCGATGGATGGGTTCCGCATCGCTCGCATTTCGATCCAACCTTCCCCAACCAGCCATCCGAATTAGAGATGCCCCGATCTTATGCCACCGTCATCGTAAACCTACCCCCCATCCGGGGCGGATTCGATTACCACATACCCGATCCCTTCAAGGACAGGGTATCGCCTGGCTGCCTTGTGACGGTTCCTTTCGGCCATCGAATCGTGCAGGGGATCATCGTGGCTCTGCCGGATATGCCAGCCGTCCGTGATACAAGACCAATTGAAAGCCTGCTTGATCCCAACCCGGTTGTAACCCCAAAACAAATCGAGCTCGCCACCTGGATGGCTCAAGAATATCGCGCCGCCTTGAGCGAGTGCCTTGGATTAATGCTCCCTCCCGGGGTCAGCCAGAGGGCCGATTATGTCTACCAGCGCGTGAACGCAGCCGTGGAGGGCAGCACCCCTACGGAGAATAAATTGCTCGCGATTCTTGACAGGCGAGGTGAGTTACGCGGGCGCCAACTGGCCCGCGCCATGCCGCGTCAAAACTGGAGGTATGCGGCGAATGCGCTCATCCGCCGAAACGCGATCGTTCGTCAGCCCGTTCTTGATGCGCCAAAAGCACGCCCGAAACGTATTCGTAATGCCCGCTTAATCACACCGCCAGATGAATTGCGCGAGAATCCGCCGCCCCTCGGTCGCCCCGGAAGTCAAGCTGCTGAGAGACGAAGAAAAATCGTGGACTTGCTTATCAAAGAAGGCGAGCCCATTAATGTGAGTTGGCTCTATGCTGAAACCGGAGGAAATCGAGCCGATCTGCGTATGCTGGAGGATCGAGGAATAATTGCGCTCAGCGAAGCCGAAGTTTGGCGAGATCCTCTGGAAGAGATTGATTACGTCCCGTCGATCGCCCCCGCTCTCACGCGTGATCAAGATCTCGTATGGGGCAGGCTCTCCTCATCCATCAAGGAGTCGTCACAAGGAAAGCACGTCGTACCCCATGTCCTTCACGGCGTGACCGGATCAGGGAAGACGGAAATCTACATGAGAGCCGTGCAGGATACGCTCGTTATGGGGCGACGTGCAATCCTGCTCGTTCCCGAGATTGCGCTCACACCTCAAACCATTCGGCGTTTTCTCGCCCGGTTTCCCGGACGGGTAGGATTGAGTCATTCCCAGCTCTCCCCCGGAGAAAGATACGATACTTGGAGACGGTGCAGGGATGGCCAGATTGACATCGTCATCGGCCCCCGCAGCGCGCTCTTCTTACCCGTTCGCAACGTCGGCCTGATCGTGCTGGACGAGTCGCATGATGATTCATATAAAGAACAGGAGCGATCACCGCGCTACCACACCCGGGATGTCGCCGTACGATACGGTTCAATTCTAGGGGCGCTTTGCATTCTTGGGAGCGCGACCCCCGACCTCGTCACGACGCGCCGCGCTGCCCGGGGAAAGTATCATCTGCTCGAGATGCCCCGAAGGATACTGGGGCATCGAGAGCGCCTCGATGGGCAATCCGAGAGATTCGGTATCCAGACCAACTATGTCGCCCATGATGGCGATGCTAGCACAATCGATCTGCCGCCGGTCCGAGTGGTCGACATGCGCCAGGAATTACGCGCGGGCAATCGGTCGATCTTCAGCAGACCTTTGGAGAGGGCATTAACCGACGTCCTCAATGGAAACGAACAAGCCATCCTCTTTTTAAACAGACGCGGCTCATCCACATATGTATTCTGCCGGGACTGCGGATGGGTGGCGCGCTGCCCTCATTGTGACAACCCCTTGATTTACCACCGGAATCAAGAGCTGCTCACCTGTCATCACTGCGGACATCAAACCGCCGCCCGGAGTGAATGCCCGCAATGCGGGGGCAGCCGTGTGCGCTATTTCGGTGCGGGCACAAAACGTATTGTGGACGAATTGCAATCCTCGTTCCCCGACGCACGCATACTCCGATGGGATCGAGACGCCACGCGCCGGAAAGGAGCCCACGATATCCTCCTCGCGAATTTCGCCGCACATCGCGCCGATGTCCTCGTCGGAACACAAATGATCTCGAAAGGGCTTGATCTTCCCCTGGTGACCCTTGTGGGCGTCATCTCCGCGGATGTCGGGTTGAATCTTCCGGACTACCGAGCTTCAGAACGCGTCTTCCAGATCCTCACTCAAGTGGCGGGACGGGCAGGACGAGGATTGCTTGGCGGTCAGGTCATCCTTCAAACCTACCAACCCGAACATTATGTGATCAAGGCCGCATCCAACCACGACTACCACGCCTTTTACGAAGATGAAATCGAGCACCGCAGAGCCCTCCGGTATCCACCTTTTTCCCGCCTGGCGCGCTTGATCTTTCGAGCCCCATCCCGAGATGCCGTAGAATCTCAAACCGCAAGGATGGCGAAACACCTTACCCACCAGATAGAAAAAGACCGATCGCAAGACGAACTGATCGGCCCTGCACCGTGTTTCTTCGAACGAATACGAGGGGAGTATCGCTGGCAAATTATCATTCGCGGGAACGATCCTGCCAGCATCATACCCGAAGAATTGGGGGAGAATTGGCAGATCGACATTGATCCGGTGAGTCTTTTGTGAAAGCCCGATCACGACATGATGGAGAGACAAATGACAGAGATTCGAACCTTTCTCGAAGAACACTTGAAAATGATATTCGACAACAATATTACCGGCTATGAGGCCACCACAACTTCGGACTTAACCCTGTATGAATGGTACGTCACACCACATCGCATCGATGGTCAACC
>CAZMZL010000065.1:0-14239 GCA_964570595.1 uncultured Anaerolineaceae bacterium
ATGGGAGCTGGGTAACGCCATCGGAAATGATGATCGCTATCGTGGATTTAAGGAGCAGGACCTCAAATTCATTGAGCCCCGACAGCTTGTTGAGAGACGAGTCGCTCGAAGCCGGGGGCTCCAAATAGATGTCCGCTGAGTTGAGATCGGCCCAGGGAACGCCCACCTCAAACGCGATGAATGAATACCCCAATTCTTCGAGGATCTTTCGAGTTCTGCTTTGCTCGATGAGCACGCCAAGCCAGGACATATCTTTCTCGTCCGCGTCCAATTCAAATCCCAGCTTGTCAACATAGTCTAGGTTTAGGGATGATCCCATCGATAGCCGTGTGCGAGGGTAGTTGCTCTGGCTGCAGCGCGCGACATAGAAACCCAAATTCTCCAGCTCCTTCAGAAAGGGTTCATTGTCATAATCGTAGACATCCCTCAATAGATCGCCTCGAGCATATTCGTCCAATACGATGTAGTAAATATCGGGTAGGTCATCGATGTTTGGTTTTTGAATTTCTTCGAAGAGTTCATCGTTGAGTATATTCGATTGCCGATCATCGGTTTTTGCTTGCAGCAAATTGTAGCTGGCGATGTTCGCAATTGGGAAGACGAGTACAACGAGAAGAAGGATATTAAGATATTTTGTGATCATTTGTCGGTGTTCTTTTTGGCGTAAAATCAGCAAAATACCGCCCACATATAGAACCAGCCAGAATGGGATGAGGTAACGATGTCTCCCGATTTCAAGATTCCAAAACGCTTGAACCTTCAACAGTTGATATACATGTCCATAGGAAAAAACGAGAAAAAGGGTGAGTGTGCTCACCAGGGCGGAAAGATGGATGTTTCTAATGACGAGATAGTAGAAAACCCACACAAAGACGGATAAGAAGAGAGCCATGAATAACGATCGAAGAAAATCTTGTATGGCGATCTGATCGATGTTGTTTGCAGCTAGAGCAACGACAGCATAGAACCCCATGAGTATCGGATGCAGGATGATCGAGGACTTCTTCATGCCATTCAATCTCGTAAGAACTACCTCGCATAAGCAGCGATGTACAGCGTGTCCAACATCGATTTCCTCTGACTTGCCTGAATCGTAAGCCACTTTCCGGATGGATACACGCTTTCCAATTAAACCACAATACCATCCAAGAAGAATGCGTTCAGCGACCCCGGGGTGATGGTAAACGATATTACATGCCCGAAGCCACGCGTCATTCGTGATTAAATGAAGATCTCATGCTCCCTCAGCTCGGTTGGAATTTTTGGGGATAAAAATTTTCGAAGAGCACATCGTGAAATCTTATGGACCCGGTCTTGGGTGCGGGCTCTCCCATGCCATGCGCCGATGATGCTGTAAATGGCCAGGGCAGGAACTTGAAAAAGTTCAGGATTCTACCTCCTGCACGGTCAAATAGGGGTCACCCGATATTGGATTAAAAGTCGATGGGTGGCTTCAAGCTGGGATGGGACCTGTGTCCGTGAGTTGATTGAGGACCCGTGTTCTTCCACCGGTCTCATCATCCGTCAGAATGACTTCTTTAACTTCGAGGAGAATTTCAAAGAACTCATAGAATCTTGGCAGCTTATCTTCCTGGTTACCCGGCAAAGGGTTCCCTGCCAGATCATCGTTCTGAAAACTTATCCGTGTTTTATTCTCGGATACGCTCACAATATGGGCCGTGCCCAAGCAGGTTTCCTGTGGAACGTCACGCGCGGATAAGACCGGTTCAGAATGGATCGAAGTCCGTAGTGCCACGCTCTTAGGGGGAAAGCGAAGATGGGATGGATCGCCGCGCAATGACCACAAGGAGTAATCCTGCTTCTCGCAAACTTCCTGTAACAAAGAAACGGTTTCGGCTAAGTCACATTTTGTATAAACAATGCATACGGGGTCCACATATAACTCCTGGATATCGTTTCACACCAATGAAAGCTTTTCAGGACCCCCAAAACCGCACAATTCCAACTTAACGATTTTACACCTTTCCACGCGTCAACGCCATATCAAAAAGTACTAGGATGAGTACATTCCACTAAGACTCACACGCAAGAAATATATATTCACGTACGTGATGCTTCAAATCGTAAGGGATGGATTAACCTTTTGCTTCACCGGAGAGACCCGCCTTGCGCTCCACGACGGCAGCTTCGACGGCCTCCGTGATGGTATCCACAAAGTCCTTGTCCGCAGAGCCGATCGCGTTGAACTCACCGGAGGTCGTTGTGATCTTCACGAAGTATTCGGCTTTGGTGATCACCGCCAGATAAATTGCAGCCGTGAGGGAGATCGCGCCAGCTGCAAGCGGGATCCATCCATAATTATCAGAGGATCCCATCAGAGCAATCCCGCCGGAGATCGCTACGATGGAAAAGAAACCCAATAGAATTGGAGCGCCGCCTCGTTTGGTGTTCTTGACAGTCTCAGCGGAAACGATGTTTGCAGTTAATGTTGTGTGGCCTTCGAGAGTCACACGCGTGTTCGTAATTGTGATATCGCCTTCCTGGAAGATAATTTTTCCGTCGCTTTGTTCGCTCATCAGATACCCTCTCGTCTTGTTTATGGGAAAAAGCAAGAATACCCTGTATCTTGCCCCAGGGAGGAATGGCAAGCAGGAGTGTTGGGGGTGTCCACCACCCTCCAGGCCTTTTCCTTGGAAGTTGAACGATCCGTCTGGCTAGATTATAGATTAACCGGGCAGTTTTTACCGAATCAATCGAGGTGGTTTTTTCCTGATTGGATTATCAATCGGATCGATTGAGATGTTTCACGCGGAATGGCAGGAGAACGGCGACGCCGTTCTCCACTTTGCAAGACACTTTCTTGCGACAATGACCCGCCAAGGAATTGAACCTTGAACCTACTGATTAAGAGTCAGTTGCTCTGCCAATTGAGCTAGCGGGCCTCGACACCGAATTATACCAAGGCTGCCGAGCAGGTCAATTTACATTTCCTGGGGGCTCTTATCAGGCTCAGGCTTCTTCCTGCCCTGCCACCACGATATTAGATTAAGCCAGCCAAAACCTGCCAGAACCGCAATGAAGGGTTCAGCCGGAACGCGGAACCGCGCCTGCCCAGCCGCGCCGGTTGACAATATCAGCGTTGCCGCGGTGAGCGCTGAGATTAAAACAAGCGTTGAACGCAGGGGATCAGTCGTCCTATCCACACGCAACCCGACGATTCCCAGCGCGAGAAGTATCAGGGAATGGAGAATTCCAATGATGTATGCAAAGAACAAAAGGATACTTGGGACACTCCTGAAATTTTGTCGCAGCGCCTCGACCGCCTGCGCTGCATTTAGAAGTCGCAGGTGACGAAAGATACCTAATCCATCCCAATTACCCTGTCCTGTGACCCGCGCCCAACGGCTCATTTCTCCCCCCATCACAACGCGAAGGATACCAGCTATCTGGCCCACGAATAACTCTCCGGGATACTCCTGCACAACCCATAAGAATTGCTCCGAGAGCCCACCTTGTTCCTCAAGCTGAGTCGCAGCATCGCTCCGTGAAATCCCTTCAGCCTCCGCTCGGACGATGGCAAAATTGAAGGATTCGATCGTATGCTCACCCACATTCGAAACCGTAAACTGTTGATGCACGACCTCATTCCTGACCATCCAGGGCAGGACTAAAAAACACCCTCCGAGGATAAAAATCCCGGGGGTCGCCCACGATTTTTCCATCAATTGTGATCGCCGTTGAGATATCGCGAGCAGGATAATCCATAATATAAAGATGACCAAACCGATGGGTCTCGTGAGAGTCGCCATCCCCATGGCCAAACCAGCCAACAAGAGTTGGGATTTCGATCCCGTCCGCAAATATCCACTCAACCATACAAATGAGATGACCAGTAAAAAGGTAAAGAGAGACTCGCTCATAATCGTAAGGGACCATAATATGAGGTTCGGGCTGATCGCAATCAGCCAGCCAGCGACGAGACCAGCAGATGGGTAACCAATTTTCGTGAACATCCACAAAATGAGAAGGCTCAAAATCGAGGTTAGAAGAAGCTGGACGAGAATGACTCTTGCGAGGGTAGGTCCTTGCGATGATTGAAATATCGTCAGGAGAAGCGGATAGCCTGGTGGGCGGACAAGATCTTCAGCTTGACCCTGAAGATGGTAGGTCTGCTGATATCTGATCGCTGCAGACAAATCGAGGTAGCTGGGCGAGTCAAGCGTCAGACCTCCCTCAGGGGTCGAGATTGTGATCCCCGCAAATGCGATTCGCATCAAGAGGAATATGAGTAGAAGAACTGTGCTTCGCCGCTTCAATAACGGAATGAGTGTGATCGACATTCTCGATTCGTCCTGCGCTCCCGATCGAACAATTTTACATCATGAAGTTCCAATCCATTAATACTATTCGTCCCAACCCGGGGCGCTTTAGGACAGACGTTTGATCTAAAACTTCTTCGGGAAACGGTAGTTTTAGATGAGAGCCATTAGACGATTGTACCCAACCTTGCTAAAATACTATTTGTGGAACAAATTTCCCCTCCTCTCCACGCGCCAGATTTGCCTGTGTACTCATGGGTCAACACGTACGAGTCCATCTCCCTATCCAATCTAACCGGAAAGGTCATCCTGCTCAATTTCTGGGATTTCACTTGTATCAAATGTATTCGGACCCTTCCTTACTTGCGGACATGGCAGCACCGATACATCGAGCACTTCACAATCCTCGGAATCCACACACCGGATTTTTCTTTTGCGGAAGATGTTTCCCTGCTCAAATCCATGACCGGTCGTTTAGGCATTGCCTGGCCCGTCATCATGGATGCCGACCATAAAATCTGGGAAGCCTATGGGACCGGGTGTCGTCCTTCGATGAACCTGATCGATAAGCAGGGCCGAATCCGCTTCCTTCAAGAAGGGGAAGGTGAATACACAAAGATCGAGCGCGCAATCCAGAGCTTGATCCAGGAGATCGACCCATCCCTCCATATGGACGGACGACATCATCCGCTGCGTGAAGAAGAGGTGCCGGGCGCTCCGTGCACACCCACAATCCCGGAACATCATGTTGATTCCATCGAAAGATACGACACGCTTTCCCATGAACCAATGCCGATGCAGCAGCCCGTTGTATACTCGACCAATAAGATTTCGCTGCAGGGGGATTGGGCGCATGAACACGACGAAGTAACGCTTATGAGCGGCGAGGGCACGATTTCACTTCAGTATTGCGCGGCAAGGTGCTATGCTATCATCTCCCCCAACCCCTCATCTGTGAGTTTTGTCCACAATGAGCGAGATCCTGCACTAATATCGATCGAACAAGATGGAAACCCGCTTTCGCCAGAATGTCTTGGGGAAGATATCCGAATGATCGACGAAACCACTCACCTGCTCATCGATATGCCGAGGCTGTACCACCTTATCGACAACCCCACCGTCGAGGTCCATACGCTCAGGCTGCACCTTAAAACTCCCGGGATCACTTTCTATGCCTTTTCATTTGGTCCCTTGGGTTCTAATGAAGACATCGTTCCCAAGTTAACCGTAAAGGAGTAAACCTTGCTGCGAGCATTATTCCTCTATCTCTCAACTGCAGGATGGGCGCGTTGGATCGTCACCAACTGGGGATTTGCACGAAGAACGGCAAAACGATTCGTAGCTGGAGATACCATCCAGGAGGTCCTCGAGGTCGTGGCAGCGCTTAACGCTCGAGCACATTTCACAACGCTCGATCATCTTGGAGAAAATGTCACCAATGCCGAAGAAGCGCTGCGCGGCACCGATTCGTACATCGAAATCCTTCAACTCTTGAGCAAGGCAGAGGCAGCCTCCGGCGTCTCTTTAAAGCTCACACAACTCGGCCTGGGGTTGGATTTTGATTTGTGCCTCAGCAATTTGCGCTGCATCGTCACGCGTGCAGAAGAGTTCGACATTTTTGTCAGGATCGACATGGAGGATTCCTCGACGGTCGACCCAACCATTCAAATCTACCGAACTTTAAGGAATGAAGGACTGACCAATGTCGGGATGGTTATCCAGGCCTACCTTTACCGAAGCGAGGAGGATGTACAAAACCTCCTTCAAATTGGAACGCGAATCAGGCTTTGCAAGGGTGCGTATAAAGAACCCGCTGAAGTTGCCTTCCCTAAAAAAGACGACGTCGATAAGAATTTTGATTTGCTCACAAGTCTGATGATCTCCCACGCATTCCAATCAGGTTCGGAACCGGTTTCCGAGGACGGCAGACAGCCTCCACCCACTGCGATCGGAACGCATGATGAAGGACGCATTAAATTTGCCTGTGCATATGCAGAAGAAATCGGGCTGCAAAAGAGCGCGCTTGAGTTCCAAATGCTTCATGGTATTCGATCAGACCTACAAAAAAGCCTCATCGATCAAGGTTACCCGGTTCGGGTGTATGTCCCCTACGGAACCGAATGGTATCCTTATTACATGCGCCGCCTCGCTGAACGTCCGGCTAATTTGTGGTTCTTCATCTCGAATTACTTCAGGGGCGCCTCCCCATGAGTTTGCAGTCCCTCGCCCTGTGGATGACGGTCTCGATTTTGTGCGATCGCTGCGGCACATCCTTAAACAAAGGAACAATCTCATGAAGCTTGAAGGAATGAATGCGCTCGTCACCGGAGCCGGACAACGCGTGGGCCGCGAAATCGCCCTCGGACTGGCAAAACAAGGTTGCAACCTGATCCTTCATTATTACAGTTCAGAGGGAAAAGCCGAGGAGACATTACGTGAGATCGAGGCCTGCGGTGTGACCGCAATTTCTGTCCAGGCCGATCTGCGTAAGGAAAACGAACTTGCGAGCTTGTTCAGCGCGGCCGACTCATGCTTCGATCGATTGGATGTTCTCGTAAATTCAGCGGCCATCATGGAGAAGAAACCATTCCTCGATGTTGATCGGGATGATTGGTTCAAAACGATGGCACTCAATCTACGAGCTCCTTTCTTCTGCATCCAGGAAGCAGCCAGGCAAATGCTCCCCGGGAATGGCGCCGTCGTTAATATTTCAGATATTGCGGGACTGCGTCCCTGGGCGAATTATCCCGTTCATTCGATCAGCAAAGCAGGAGTTGAGATGCTCACGCAGGTTGCAGCAGTAGCGTTCGCACCTGATATTCGCGTGAACGCTGTTGCCCCGGGTCCAGTGATGAAACCCGATTTCCTGGATGATGATCGCTGGGAAGAGATCGGCGGGGCAGTGCCCCTCCAACGGACTGGAACTGCCGATGATGTCTCACGAGCTGTCATCTTTCTTTGTGAAAATGATTACATCACAGGCGAGACTTTGACCGTTGACGGCGGGAATGTGCTTCGCTAACCCGATACGCATCCTCACACGACGCCTCCTCGATATTCCATCTGCCAGCTCCCCCATACGGCACAACGCCTCTCGGTCTCCGATGCGGCGAGGGATGTTGGAGAACCGCCGAAATTTTTTCGACCCGGGGTAGAATTAAAAGGAACCAGGGGAGAGCGGATTAGGATGCAAGGCAACAAGGCAAATGCGCACGAAGGCACAGGGGAAGAAGGCAATAAGTAAAAAGGAGATCAGGGATTGGGAAGAGAGGATTGGGCAGCAAAGCACAGAAGAACAGGGATTAGGGACGGGGTAAAGGCATAAAGGTTTCCAATGAATAATGACTCGGCGATCTATGGTTACTTCATAAAGAAGATCACAAGCTCAGAATCTTCGCTTGGGATTACCCAGATGCTCCTTCAGGAGACGGATCATCTTCTGCTCCGGTTTGGCGAGATGATGCTGGTCCGGAAAGATCCGGGTCAGGAGTGCATGATGAACCTGCGAGAGGCGGCGGATGAAATTTGGATTCTCATCGAAGGTGAGGTCGAGTTCATCTGGCATGATCTTCGACAAGCTTCACCCACCTTTGACAGGGTCTACAAGCTTACGTGTGACGGACCCACGCTCGTTATGGCGCCCTTCGGGGTGGCGTTCGGATGTCAGGCTCTGGAGAATCCTGTAAACCTTATCCGAATTGCAACATACGAGGAAGGATCCCACCCAGGGGATCGCTGTTTCGCATGGGAGGTGAAGGGTTGAAGATCACCTGGCGACAATTGCGATTATTCATCAAACTCAGCCGCCCGATTTTTCTTCTTGGTGGGTTCCTTCTCTACGCATTGGGCGCCGCCATCGCCGCATACCTCGGCTTCCACATCGTCACGATCACTTATTTGCTGGGTCAGATTATTGTCACGTCAATTCAGCTTATGGCACACTACCTCAACGAGTATCATGACACCCCGGGCGATGAACAAAACGAGAATCGGACACTGTTCACGGGAGGCAGCGGAGCACTTGGAGGGGACGGACTTCCCAAAGAGACCGCACTCTATTCGGCTGCTGCGTCAATGACGATAGCTGGAACCGCATCTGCCGTTCTGCTTGTAGGTGGAGAAACATCCATCGTCTCATGGATTCTGATAGGGATCGCATTCGTAGGAGCCTTCTTTTACAGCTCCCCGCCCTTGAAGTTGTCGACTTCGGGATATGGCGAACTGACCACATCCTTCATCGTCGCCGGGCTCGTCCCTGCCGTCGCCTTTTCTCTCCAAACGGATGAACTTCACAAACTGGTCTTAATGAGCACCATGCCCCTGATCGCCTTGCACTTCGCGATGATGCTTGCTTTTGAGCTTCCGGATTACGCAACAGATTTGAAGAACAATAAACGCACGCTGATGATTCGAGCAGGTTGGGAAACAGGAATGAGGCTGCATGATGCTACTGTTGTCATCGCAGGGATCAGCCTCGTCGTAACATACTTCTATGGTCTCCCCGTGCACGGTTAACTCATCGGTTTGCCGCTAGCACTGGCCCAGATCTGGCAAGTTGAACGGCTCAGACGTGGATACCCAACACGCTGGCTGACCTTCACACTTGGCGCCCTGGGATTGTTTGCGCTCACATCCTACCTCACACTGGTAGGTTTCATTCTCGGCTAAGTGTTAGAATTCATCCATCAACCCCTATTTCATCATCGAAGATTGTGGAGTGCACAATGGAATATCCCTCAGTGGGTAGACAGGCACCTGATTTTGAAGGACATACAGATGAGAGCGTATCTATGCGCTTATCGGATCATCAGGGTAGAGTCGTCGTGCTGTATTTCTATCCAAGAGCTGACACTCCTGGATGCACGAAAGAAGCCTGTGGCTTCCGCGACAGTTACAAAGCCTATGAAGACGCCGAAGTCGTGATCCTTGGCGTGAGTCCGGATTCTGTGAAGGATCAGGCAAAATTTCGAAAGAAATTTAATTTACCTTTCACCTTAATCGCGGATGAAGATCATCAAATCGCCGACCTCTATGGCGTCTGGGGACTCAAGAAATATATGGGAAGGGAGTATGAGGGGGTTCATCGCACGACGTTTCTCATAGATACAGATGGAAAAATCCTGGAGGTGTTCGAGAAGGTAAAGCCTGAAAAGCACAGTGAGGAAATCCTTGCTGCCATACCCAAAGGCTGAACGATTTTTCCCAAAACCATTGCCTAAGTGGAGAACCCCGCAGCAAACTGCGGGGCATCTTCCAATGAAAAAGCCTGAAATGTGGTTGGCGCCCCCAAACCCCCGCTCGACCCCCACCTCACCTGCAGCAAGCTTCAGAGTATCCCGACTTTTTCCCATCAATGGATTTGCTTATGACCGATATTCTTTATCGGGCAGATGTCATTCACTTCAGTTAAAAGCCCCCTCCAATGATCGGGACCATTTGCCTATGGAAAGGATGACCCCTTCTTTTTTATAATTCGAACGTCGTCACGTGGCTTTTGCCAATGTTGCGACCGCCCCCGGGCTTGCCCCCCTCAGGTCTGGGGGTGCTTCTTTTAACCTAACCCTCCGAGGGCCACAAACGAAGAACTCCGTCTGCTCTTCCAGCTCCAAGGACGATACGCCCATTATGTAGAACTGCTGCTGCCAGGTTAGAAGTAAGCTTCGATCCAATTGGAAGCACCCAGTCGACCTCCGCTCCTGATTCAACCCGACGAAGCCCCCCAAGATTCAGCATCGCATTATCCGGAACAATCACCTCAAGAGCATTGTCACCGTCGAAATCACCAGCGATTGCCATGTCGAGATTGCGAGATTCGATGATATGTGAAGAGAAACCATCCATGCTCGCAACGAGGACGAGGCGATCACCCTCCCAGCGATAAAAATCCACTACGCCGCCAATATGTGGCGTTCGAACACTCACTAGTTCAATCTCACCCCGTGGACCAAATGGACCCACTGCGATTTGGTGCTGCCATCGGTAGCCCTGTCCGATGGGTTCGCTCTCAGCAAGAAGAGCTCCATTCTCACCGAATAACAGCAGGCGAGCACCTCGCTCGACTTCACTTGCGGTCACGAGGATCTCATCTTCCCCGTCTTCATTGAAGTCCGCCCAGATGGCGCTGCGACCCTCGATGACAAGAGATTGTTGGATTTCAATTCTGCGGGATGAGAACTCTGGATCGATGTCTATCAAAGACATCGATTTCGCCTCGAATCCATCTCCCAGGACACCATGCCCATATTGCTCTGTCGGTTCTGACAAAATGAGCAATCGACCTTCATCATTCTGTAAAATCACCGCATCACGAAGCAGATCCAATTCTTTTGAAACTAAACCTTCCTCATCACGATAAACGAGATCGCCGTTCTTGCCGATAAAAACCTCTTCCGAATTCAGAAACGATTCGACCGGAGACGTGGTTGTTGAGGCAAGTTCTGGAATCCCTATGAGCAGCGCGAGCATATCGCCCTCAACCTTTAAGCCCGGCGGCATCATTACCGGGAGAATTTCGGGGTCTATATCGATCTCGACCACATCGCTTCCCTTGAGCAGAAACGCCTGAACCTCCCCCGCCTCCGAGACTGTCACCCAGACGCTCCCCTCCCCATACGGCGCGCTGAGGATCCACGCTGGAACTCCTCCAAGACGGATATCCATCGGCTCCGTCCCGGGCAAATCTCCTTTACCTCCCACAAGACGGTTCCCATCCGCACGATGATAGGTGTACCCAAAGGTGACATGCTCTTCCTCCGGAGTTGGGGAACCATTATCTTCTGCTGGAAGTTGCTTCGTGCTGATGGCCTCGGCCTCCACGATTATCGTTCCGAGTTGCTGTTGATCACTCGCGCCAGAAGGTCGGCAGCTTGCAATGAGTACGGAAAAACACAACACCACCAAACAGGCATTCACTACGTTTAATTTTCTAAACATCGACCTCACCTTTTTCTGCACCATCTTCGGTTGTATGAGGCAGGGATGACTTGACTCAAATATCAAAGGCCGCTGCCAGGCGACCAGCCTTGGGGTCATCAAGTTTATCCCCTGAATGCTTTGCAACCTGACCTTAGGATTCGACCGGGTTTGCAGCGCCGGGGAGGATTTCGAGAGATCGGAAGATTCGATGATCTCTCCAATAGATTCCTAATTCATTTATCGACCGAGGCTTTTCGTTGAAGATGCGCTCACCTTAGCCTTCTCCCAGAGATCATTCATCTCATCCATGCTTAAATCTGACACTTTTTTACCTTGGCGGTGTGCGGCTTTCTCGATCTGGTTGAATCGCCCTCGAAAGCGCGCATTCGCTTCTCGTAGGGTCGATTCAGGATCGACATCGAGCCATCGTGCATAATTGACAACGGCAAAAAGCAGATCGCCAATCTCCGCTGCCTGTTCACGCCCACCTGGGGCCATTTGTACTTCGTCAAGCTCTTCTTTTACCTTCTCAAGCACTCCGGTAATATCGGGCCAGTCGAAACCCACCCTTACGGCGCGACTCTGGATCTCGGCAGCTTGTGCTAGCGCGGGCAATGTGATTGGAACCCCACTTAAGAGACCTCCGGGTTTCTCGTTTTTGATGCGCTCATCTTCTTTCAAGGCCTCCCAGTTATGTAACACATCCTCGACACCTTCAAGATACAGATTATCGAAAACATGGGGATGCCTTCGTACGATTTTTTCCTGGATGTTTGCAATGACATCCGCCATGGAGAAGTCGTTTGATTCTGTAGCAATCTGCGCTTGTAAAACGATCTGGAGAAGTAAGTCCCCGAGTTCCTCCCTCAACGCCGGCATATCTCCGGCATCGAGCGCCTCCAGGGCCTCGTAAGCCTCCTCCAATATATGGCCCCGCAAGGAACCGTGAGTCTGCTCCCGATCCCATGGACATCCATCCGGCGCCCGTAAATGTGCGACTGTTTCCTGGAAACTCTCGAACGCCGACTCGTTAAGAAGCGCTGGAACGTACAACGCCACGAGGTGGTCGAATATGAATTCTCGATCAATCTCGAAGAGCAAGTGGTGCGAAATTGTTTCATGATCTGTTCCTGCAGCGTGGATGAGGGCGACCTCATGCTCGTCAGGATATTGATTCATGAGTGTGAGCTTTACGCCCGATGCCACCAACCTCGAGTGGATCTGACCTACCAATGCGGGGGTATCTGGCGGGAAGCTCGGATGATGGGCGCCCGCTAGTTCTAACCCATCCACAATCGTAATACCATCCAGGGCATCGTAACCCACCAGACGCAGACAGGGCTCGATAAAGCTTACGCCATGTACGATCTCAATCGGAAAATTATCCTCTTTGGCTGTTTCTATCATCGCAGTCACGGTAGTTTCCCCAACGAGAGGATCACCCGGGACAGCATAGATCACATCCCCCTTCATAACCATCTTTCGGAGTTCTGCCACGATGTGCGTATACACCGCATCGAAGCTTTCCTCCTGCTCATAGAAACCATCAAACGATCTGACGTTGATCGTGTTCGGGAGATCCTTGACAATCGGATGGTGCAAAGTTCTCAGCACGACCTCATCAGCCCCACATAACAACTCCCATGCCTGCCGGGTGAGGAAGTCAACGCGCCCAGGTCCGAGCCCTACGACTGTGAATTTTCCACTCACGCTTCGCTCCTAATTGCAGAACCCCGCAGGAGGCTGCGGGGCGCCTTATAATGAAAAGGCATGTATGGGGAGAATGCCGCCCCATACCCCACTTGCGCCTCATCCTGGCAGCATCAAGGTTTCCCGGCTTTTTCCCATACACAGCGGTCGGGGAATGTTTATTCCCCGACCGGCATCATCTACCCTATACATTTGAAGGATTTGTTGCTTCCTATCGCTTGGTATACGTAGGCGCCTTCCGCGCTCTCTTCAAACCAGGCTTTTTCCGCTCCTTCATGCGGGCATCACGTGTGAGGAATCCTTCAGCATGAATAACGGGTCGAAGATCCGGTTCCATTTTTATGATGGCCCGTGACAAACCGTGGCGGACAGCCCCAGTCTGCCCACTCACACCGCCTCCCATTACGAGAACGGATACATCCAGTTTGCCTTCCAGGTTCACTGCGCGGAGTGGGGAAAGGATGATGTCCATATCCCCCTGGCGCGTGAAATAGTCAGGTCCTGATTTCCCATTCACGACAAACTCACCGCTCCCTGGTACGATCCGCACTCGTGCCGAACTCGTCTTTCGCCGCCCTACGCCTTCAAAATATCTCTCCGCCATTTGCATGCCTTCCTATGAATATCTCTGATGAACTGATGCTCAAGGTCTTATGATGGTAGTTCCAATTTCTTCGGTTTCTGGGCTTTGTGAGGATGCTCACTACCCTTGTATACCTTGAGCTTTTTCATAATCTTTCGGCCGAACCTGTTGTGTGGAACCATGCCCCTAACTGCTGCAGTGATCACGCGATCTGGATTTTTCTCCAGTTGGTTCCGGAGGCTGATCGCCTTTAACCCACCCGGATAACCTGAATGTCGATAATATATTTTGTCATCGAGTTTGTTTCCAGTTACAGCGATTTTCTCGGCGTTCAGGATGATCACGAAATCGCCGACATCCACGCCGGGCGTATATTCCGGTTTATCTTTACCAAGCAAGAGTGTCGCGATTCGAGTAGCTATTCGCCCGAGATTTTGATTCTCCACGTCGATGACATACCAATCACGTGTCACATCGCCTGGTTTTGGATAATACGTTTTCTGCACGTCTCGTTCTCCTAATTTCAACCTGCAAGATTGCAGGACTATTTACTTTCCGTTGGATCAGGAGCATCACGAACTGTGCGCCTGTCCATTTCTCCCTCGTTGCTCGGGTACTCGACGCTCTCCAGCACCAGCCCTCTCGCCGGTGCAAGCTTCGTCTCCCACCGGATGCTCGGATCATTTATCCGCCGCCGGATCGAGCTCTCACGCTCTCGTCCCAGACCCACTTCCAATGTAGCTGCAACGAT
>CAZMZL010000066.1:0-13962 GCA_964570595.1 uncultured Anaerolineaceae bacterium
GTTCGATTTCCAACCGGGTCTTCTCGATTTGCTCTTTCACGGACTGGAAATCGGCGATAGCTTCTTTCTCGGTCGTCCAGCGAGCATGCAGCTCACGCGATCGTTCTCCCAAATCGGCGAGCTCTTTTTCCAGAGTCTTAAGCCGTTCTTTCGAGGCTTTGTCCTTCTCCTTCTTGAGGGCTTCCCGCTCGATTTCCAACTGCATAATCTGGCGGTCGACCTCGTCCAGAGCAAGCGGTTTGGAATCGATTTCTGTGCGCAGCCGGGCTGCGGCCTCGTCGATCAGATCGATGGCCTTATCGGGGAGATGACGGTCGGCGATATATCGGTTTGATAATGTAGCTGCGGCGATCGTGGCCGCGTCTGTGATGCGTACGCCGTGGTGAATCTCATATTTTTCTTTGAGGCCTCGAAGGATGGAAATCGTATCCTCCACCGATGGTTCATGGATCAATACAGGCTGGAAGCGTCGCTCAAGGGCCGCATCCTTTTCGATATATTTGCGGTATTCATCAATCGTCGTGGCGCCAATCATGTGAAGTTCACCGCGTGCCAGCATAGGTTTGAGCATGTTTCCCGCGTCCATCGCTCCTTCGGCTGCACCCGCACCCACAACGGTGTGCATCTCATCTACAAATAGCAGGATTTCACCTCCCGATTCGGTGATCTCTTTGAGGACCGCTTTGAGTCGCTCTTCAAATTCACCGCGGTATTTCGCCCCGGCGATCAGCGCACTCAGGTCAAGCTGAACCAGACGTTTGCGTTTCAACCCCTCGGGAACATCCCCCTTGACAATGCGCTGGGCGAGTCCTTCCGCGATGGCGGTTTTCCCAACCCCTGGATCGCCAATTAAGGCGGGATTATTCTTTGTCCTTCGCGAAAGGATCTGGATGAGGCGGCGGATCTCTTCGTCACGCCCGATCACGGGATCCAGCTTCCCCCTTCGGGCCAAATCCGTCAGGTCGCGGCCGTACTTCTCAAGCGCCTCAAACGTGTCTTCGGGATGGGCGCTGGTCACACGTTGGGAGCCGCGCACCTCGGTGAGAGCTTTTAGGATGGCATCTCGGTTCAGGCCATATGAGGTAAGACGGTCTCCCTCAGGGGATTCGGTCAGGCCCAACAGGATGTGCTCGGTGGAGACATACTCGTCCTTCATCCCTTTGGCGTATTTTTCGGCGGCTTTGAGCACATCACCCGCCGGACGGGATAAGCCGAACTGGGTGTACCCTCCTTGAATCTTCGGTTGTCTTTCTAACTCCTGGCTCAATTCGTCCATCAGCGCGGCAACGCTCCCGGCAACTTTGGTGACAATTGCCGGGACGACGCCATCTTGTTGTTTCAGCAGGGCCAACAATAGGTGGGAAGGTTCGATGGCCTGGTGGTTGAAATTTTCCGCCAGGCGTTGAGCCTCCAGCAGCGCTTCCTGCGATTTCTGAGTGTACTTTTCGAGGTTCATCGTTTTTTCCTCTATAGTATAAGCTTCTTAAATTGACCTTGTTAAGTATGGATTACGGGGATATGAGACGAATATGAACTACGTAAGAGGAGCATTAAATGATATCGTGGTTTATACGATCAAGGAAATCGCCGATATGGCAGACCACCAGGACCCTGCGCTACTACGATGAACTTGGAATGCTCGAACCCGCCGAAACGGGCGAAAACGGATACCGAACGTATGATCATGACAGCCTGCTGCGGCTGCAGCAGATCCTGTTCTTTCGTGAACTGGATATACCCCTGAAGGATATCCGGCACATCATGGCTCAATCGAATTTCGATCTGGTGCTCTGGAAGAACATCGCTCGTCGCTGATGAAAAAGGGGAGCGCGGTTGGCCAGGTTGATCGATACGGTGGATAAAACCATCGCGGCAATCAAAGGAGACGGGATGATGACGTATGGAGAAACCTTTAAAGGGTTTGATGAGACCCAGTATGAAGAGGAAACCTGTGAGAGGTGGAGGGACGCTCCGCAATATGACGAGTCACGGAAGAAGTGGGCGGTTTACTCAGATGACCAGAAAGAATCGATTATTAAAGAGGGCAATCGCTTGATCGTCCGGATGGTGGGTATGGACCCCAAAGTCCCTCCGGATGATCCGGGTATCCAGGATGCGATTGGCGAGTATTATGCCTACCTCAACAAGTATTTCTATGCCTGTGAGGTGAAGTTTCTTCGAGGGTTGGCGGATATATGGATGCAGGACCCGCGTTTTTCTGTCAACTTTGAAAGCGTTCGCGAGGGCGGGGCGGAATTTGTGAGAAAGGCCGTCCATATCTACTGCGATGAGCATGAGTAAAGGGTCCGGTTAGGAATCAGACAATAAACCTTGGATTCCGTAATGTCCCCTCACCCCAACCCCTCTCCCTGAAAAGGAGAGGGGCCTTAATCCACTGTTCGAAAAAAAGAAGTTACACCCCCGTGGGTGTGGGTGGGCGGTTGGTCTGTCCCCGGAAAAGCCGAGAAAATGTCCGGGAGAAGGTGAGCCTGGAGCCGTCGGGTTGTCCCTGCGTCTTGGAAAGAGCACATTCATCATCATTCCCACGAAGCGTGAAAGAGATCTCGCTTGCACCGCCACAAAGCGATAAATGCGAAGCGGAGTTTTCCCGCAGCTTTCTACGGGGCTCTTCACGCAGCGTGCAACTTCTCCCCCAATTGTCGTGTACATCTTTGCAGATGTGACCGATGCACGTGAGAGGATTTGACTCGTGAGAAGTTTCCTGGCACGTTGGGGGTTTGTAGGTTTGTCCGCGACGATCATGGTGTTTTTCTCAGAGAAGGTGTTCTGGTACCCACAGGGATACGCCATCGTCGAACTCATTCTGTACTATGCGATCCCGACAGCCGCATGTCTCTGGTTGATCGAGATCTTCCACGTGCGAAATTTGTCCGAGGTAGTCCTGGTTGGCGCGTTATATGCGTTCCTGGTCGAGGGCGTCCTCACGCCCGTGATCTATGAGGCCGGTCTCACCGACCCTGTGATGCCCGTGTACTTCATCGGTTGGCATGGATTGCTGAGCTTCGTCATCGGGTGGTACTCCTTCCGTCGCTGGCTTGTCCGCGGGGCGTGGGGGAGATTATTGGCGGCTTCAGCCCTGGTGGGGCTGTTCTGGGGGATTTGGTCCATCACTTACTGGCTGCCGGTAAATATCGCCGAGTGGGAGCATCTCGCCGCCATCGGCGAGGCTGTCTCGGGTGACACTCTCTGGACGACTCCCCAATTTGCGCTGTATGCGTTTGGGTTTACGCTGCTGATGGCCGTGAGCCACGGGCTGCTGGGTCGCGGCGGGTGGCAGCGTCACTTTAAACCAGGTGCGGTTGAAGGGGGATTTGTGGTGATCGCTCTCGTTGTGATCTTTACACTGCAGGTCTTCTTCATCCTGCCGTTTGCCATTCTCAAGCTGGTCGGCATGATCGGCGCAGTGCTTCTCCCTTTGGTCATGCATCGTCGTCGCAATGGAGAAAACAGCGTGTTTAAGGATTTGGTCGGATCCGTGCACAGCACCCATCTGCTGGGCTTATTCCTGATGCCCCTGGCCGCGACAGTTGTCTACGGGATGGCAGGCATTCTCCAACCGTCCGAGCCGATCATTGGCACGATCTCCGAGGTTTTCCCCGCCTTGCAGATATTCTTAGGGGGTGTCATATTCCTGTGGGCATGGATTGTGACGCTGCGGCCATTCGGGAGATCGGACGTAGCCGCAAGATCAGACATTGGGTAGCACTCCGAAGGACCCAGGCATGGTCTTCTGGTGGAAATACTCCTGCTCGGTTCATCCCGCAGTTTGAAACGTACGTCCGGCTTCACACCGTTCATCCATCCAGCGGTGGGCCGACCTCACCTCACGGATACAACCCCGGGATGATGGATCCTGGTTTCCTGACCCGGTTGGAAAAGGATCACCCTGGTCCGCATTTTCAATTTCAGAAGATGTTCTTGGATGAAGTGATTTGACATTCCATTTCATATCACTATCATTAATGCACGACGCAGTGGGTTCAACGCCCTCACCTCCTCCCAGCACTTGATCAAGTGCCTCCCACCGTCAATTTCAAAGTTACAGTGATCCCGCCAGAGGATGCCAGCTCCCGACCCAGGGAGCGAAAAAATTCCCAATAGAAGCATCATTCTCACCAGCAATGATGACTTTATGGATTGTATGGATACTGACACAGTTCAGTTGAGCGTTCAAAACGTCTCCTTGAATTTCGGCGGCAGTCAAGCCCTCGTGGATGTCAGTTTCGATGTGCGCCAGAGTGAAATTCTCGCCATCATTGGCCCCAACGGCGCCGGGAAAACCTCCATACTGAACTGTTTGAACAGTTTTTACCATCCTTCAGCGGGGCATATTTATTTCGAAGGGCAGGATTTAACCGAACTGCCTCCTTATCAAATCGCACAGTTGGGAATCGCGCGTACATTCCAAAATATCGCGTTATATACAGGATTGTGCACCCTCGATAACCTCATGGCAGCTCGGAACATCCATATGAAGGCCAATTTTCTTCAATGCCTGCTCTATTGGGGAGCCGCCCGCCGGGAGGATATCATTCACCGCGAACGGGTAGAGGAGATTATCGATCTTCTAGAAATGGAACATATCCGAAAAGCGATCGTCGGTGCGCTTCCTTACGGTCTGCGGAAGCGCGTCGAGCTGGGGCGTGCGATGGCGCTGGAACCCCGGCTGCTCCTCCTGGATGAACCAATGACCGGGATGAATCAGGAAGAGAAGGAAGATATGGCTCGATTCATCCTTGATCTCCATGAACGAGAAGGGACGACGATCTTACTGATTGAACATGATATGGGTCTGGTGATGGATATCGCGGATCGCGCCGTGGTTCTGGATTTCGGCGTTAAGATCGCCGAAGGCTCTCCAGAGGAAATTCGGAACAATCCCTCCGTCATCAAAGCTTATCTTGGGAAAGCGGCGTAACGTGTCCACAGCAGATACTTTACCCAAATGTTTGCGGGCTGCTCGGCAGAAATTCGATCGCCATCAAACCGCCATGCGGCAAAAGGATCTGGGCATCTGGTGTTCATATTCATGGGATGATTCCTATAAACAAGTCCGACTTCTATGCCTCGGATTGATGGAGTTGGGTTTGCAGCGCGGGGATAAAGTTTGCATCATCGGGGATAACGACCCTCAATATTTCTGGGCGCAGTTGGCCATTCAAGCGGTCGGCGGAATTGCCGTCGGCATTTTTACAGACAGCAGCCCGACCGAGATCCAGTACATCGTCGATCATTCGGGCGCCAACCTCGTTTTCGCCAAGGATCAGGAGCAATGCGACAAGCTGCTGGTGATCAGGGATCAGGTGCCCTCCGTCATGCATGTGATCTATTGGGATGATAAGGGATTATGGGGATACGACGAGGCCTGGTTGATTGCTTATGAGGAAATCCAGGCACGGGGAAGGATGTTGGGCGAATCACAGCCGGAACGCTTCGACCGTTCTGTCGATGCAGGACGGGCGGAGGATCTGGCCATCTTTTGCTATACCTCCGGGACCACCGGGCAGCCGAAGGGAGCCATGATCAGCCATGCAAATCTGCTCGCCGGCTGTGATCTGACGCTTAAGGTAGACCCTCGTTTTCAAGAGGATGAGTATCTATCCTTTCTGCCGCCGGCCTGGATCACGGAGAACATCCTCGGCCTCACGATGCATCTGCGGACCGGGATGAAAGTGAATTTTCCCGAGGCGCCGGAGACGGTTCAGGAGAATCTGCGCGAGATTGCGCCCCATGTTCAGCTATTTGGCGCTCGTCAGTGGGAAAGTCTGGTGTCGATGGTTCAGGCAAGGATGGCAGAATCGACGGCTCTGAACCGTTTCCTCTATCGAATATTCATGCCTGTGGGTTATAAAGTCGCCGACATTCGCTACGAACAGCACCGTTCGATCCCTCTCTGGTGGCGTTTTCTAAACATCCTTGGCGAGCTCGCACTCTTCCAACCGTTACGAGACAAGCTCGGCATGACGAGGATACGATCGGCGTACTCGTCCGGTGCAGCCCAGAGCCCGGATGTCATCCGTTTCTTCCGCGCCATCGGTGTCAGCATCAAGCAGCTTTACGGATCCACCGAAGCGGCGACCCATACCCTGCATGTGGGCGACGATGTGCGCTTCGAGACGGTCGGCATACCTCTGCCGGGGATGGGGATCAGAATTGCCGACGACACGGAGATCTTGGTGTCCGGCCCATCGGTATTCCAAGGCTACTATAAAAGCCCCGAAGCGACGGAGCGAGCGGTCGTGATGGATCAGAACGGAACCCGATGGTTTCGGACGGGGGATGCCGGGAATCTGGAACCCAGTGGTCACTTGATCTATCTGGACCGCCTGAAAGAAATGATCGCCCTGGATAGCGGGGAAAGGTACTCCCCTCAATATATCGAAGGACAGTTGAAATTCAGCCCTTATGTCCGAGACGTGATGTCTGTGGGCGGCTCTGAAAGGCCGTTTGTTGCGGCGTTGATCAATATCGACTTTGAGAATACCGGACGATGGGCGGAGCGAATGGGATTGGCCTACACGACCTTTATCGATCTCTCTCAGAAGCCCGAGATCTATGGGTTGGTCCGAAAGGATGTCGAACGCGTCAACCATACCTTACCACCGGCAGCCCGAGTGCGTCGTTTTGTTTTGATGCATAAGGAATTCGACGCCGACGAGGCCGAATTGACACGTACAAGGAAACTTCGCCGAAGGACCCTTCAAGAACATTACCATGACATCATCGAAGCGATGTATGCGGATCAGAACGAGGTGAGGGTCAGCGCCGCCGTACGTTACCAGGACGGTCGTGAAGGGATCATTGACACCACAATTCGAGTGGAATCGCTGGAGACGGAGGAGACAACCGAATGAATTGGCAACTTGTTCCCCAATTCGCAGTCACCGGTCTGCTGGCCGGTGGACCGATCGCCTTGATGGCGCTGGGATTGGTATTGATATTCAAGTCCTCCTATATCTTTAATTTCGCTCAGGGACAACTCTTGTTGATCGGCGCATTGCTCACGTGGTGGTTCACCGTTGAAATCGGGCTCCCTTTGTCTCTCTCGGTCCTGCTCGCGCTGGTGCTGTCAGCCCTGCTCGGTTTGCTGATCGAACGTTCGGTCTTGCGACCGATGACGGGCCAGCCGCTGCTGACCATCATCCTGATGACTCTGGGGTTAAGCCAGGTGCTGCAAGGATCGGCGCTCTTGTTCTTCGGTGGAAGCCAGCGGAACTTTCCTCAGATATTCTCCGGAAGTCCTTACAAGATCATGACTCCGTTCATCTTCAACGGTGACCCGATCGTCGTCATTCTGAAACAGAATTTGGTCTGGTCTTTTCTGATCGCCATCCTGGGTGTGGTGCTCATCGGCGCGTTCTTCCGGTTCACGAAATCCGGATTGGCGATGAGGGCGGCTTCAGAAGACCATGAGCTGGCGCAAAGCGTCGGCTTGCGGATCCATCGGATCTTCGGCATTTCATGGATGCTGGCCGCCGTCGTTGCGACGATGGCCGGGGTGCTGCTGGCGACATCAAGCGGATTGGACTTGAGCCTTTCCGTGGTCGTGCTGGCCGCATTCCCGGTGGTTTTATTGGGGGGTCTTGAGTCGATCCTGGGGACGATCGTGGGGGCGTTAATGATCGGACTGGCAACAGGAATGGTGTCGGCATCGCACGTTCAGTTGATTCGCAATACATCTGAAATCATGCCCTACGTCGTCTTACTATTGGTTCTTCTCATCCGCCCGGAAGGTCTATTCGGCCAAAAACGAATCGAGAGGATCTAACCGATGACGGTTCTGCGCCCGGCGGGCGAGTTTGACGATAGTTATGCCAGTGATATGGCCCTCATTCGCAGGCCCTGGCAGTGGGTGCTTCTTTTCGTTTTCCTCGGAGCACTATATACCTTGCCGGTTTATGCCCCTCAGAGTTTCGTGGCGCTTGTAAATCGAATTGCGATCACGATCATCGCTGTGCAGGGGCTCTATATCCTGACCGGTCTCACAGGTCAGATATCACTCGGTCAGGCGGCTTTTATGATGGTGGGGGGTTACATCTCGGCTCTGCTCGTGAACAACCTGGGATGGTCGTTCTTGCTTTCGATGCCCCTGGCTGCTCTCGGGGCAGGATTGGTGGGCTTATTTTTCGGTCTTCCCTCTCTGCGGGTGAAGGGTTTTTACCTCGTGATGTCCACTCTGGCGGCCCAATTTATCATCCCATGGGTGACTCGGAATATTTTCCCGGAGGTTCTCAACGGCGCACAGGGTTTAAACGTAACTGTACCGACTCTCTTCGGTATTGAGTTCAATACCCCTCAAAGTTATCTGTACCTCTCCCTGACAATGCTCGTGATGACCACCATTATTGCCCATAACGTTACCCGTTCCCGTCTGGGCCGTGCCTTCATCACGATCCGTGACAACGACCTCGCTGCGGAGGTCCTGGGGGTCAACCTCTTCAAGTACAAACTGCAGGCTTTTTTCCTGGCTGCGGCTTTTGCAGGGTTGGCTGGAGCGTTGGCCGCGCATCAAATTCGTCACATCAACTCGGAAACATTTGGTTTGATCGACTCAATTATCCTCCTGGGCATGCTCGTCATCGGAGGGCTGGGCTCGAGCCTGGGGCCATTCTTTGGCGCCGTCATCGTAGAACTCCTGATTGAGATTGCTACGATTTTAGGACCGGTTTTAGCCAATATTTTGCCTTCCACTGCGTACGGCGCTGTCCAGGCATTGCGACCATTATTCTTTGGTTCGACCTTGATCCTCTTCTTAATATTCGAGCCTCGAGGTCTCGCGTATCGCTGGCAGTTGATCAAAGCTGCATGGCGACTACGCCCATTTTCACACTAGACCCGGGAAAGGAGGTGCGTTGCCGAAGAATCGTTCGCTGCAAGATCACACTGCAAATCGTGGTGGGTAGACCGAGATCTGCCTGTCACATCATTCGCTTAATTAAGGAGGAGAACGACCATGCGCAAATCTTTGTTTCCTATTCTCGCTTTACTCTTGATGGTGTCCGTCGTCATCAGCGCTTGTGCGCCGAAAGCGACAGCCCTGCCCCCGACCCCTCAACCCGAGCCCACCGAAGCGGCTCCCACCGAAGCACCGCCTCCAACCGAGGAGATGCCGGAAGGGCCGCCCGACCTGACGGGGGAAACCATTACCATCTACCACTTTGGTGATCTATCAGGACCCTACGCAGCCATCACGTCTCCGTTGGTCCACGGCGCTGAGGACGCGGCCGCCGCGATCAACGAATCGGGCGGCATCTATGGCGCCACCCTGGAGGTCAAGTTCGCAGATACAGGCGGCAGCATCGAAGAAGCCGTGGCTGCCTATGATCGCTTTACGGGCGAGGATGACAACGCGCTTTTGATGATCACCTACGGTTCCGGAGAGGTTGAGGCGCTTGCGCAGCGCTTCGCGGAGGATGAAATTGTCAACATCACCGCCGGCCTGAGCGCACAGGGTTTCTATGGCGCTGACTCCGGTTACACTTTCGGGCTGGGCCCGATTTACCCGGACCAGTTCGGCCTCGTCTTGAACTTTCTCAGTGAAAATTGGGAGTCTTACAAACCCGCCGGCGCAGGCGATGAGATCAAACTGGCCTACATCAGCTGGCCGACGGCGTTCGGGCAGGGGGCAATGACCCCCGAGACGCGGGCATTCCTGGATGATCTCGGGATTGAGGTCGTCGCTGAGGAGACCTATGATCTCTCACCCACCGCGGATACGACGACGGCAATCCTCAACGCTCAGGCAGCAGGGGCGAATGTCATCTGGACAAACACGCTGGCATTCGGTGTCTCGGTCGTACTGAACGACTTGAACAGCCTTGGGCTGCGCGATCAGTTCGTCGTCGCAGCAGACAACTGGGGCATGGACCTCGCGACCTACGCATTCCTTGCTGATCCGGCTTACGGCGTGGGTCTGATCACGGCGTTCCCATACCTGTGGTGGACGGATGCCGATAATGCGGGCGTGCAGTACGCCGAGGAGTTGTTCGCCAAGAATGAACGTCCAGCCGCTGAACACAACGTGGGATACCTGCTGCTGGTGGCGGGTGTGGACATGGCTGCTCAAGCCATCCAGACTGCCATCGATACCGTCGGCTATGAGAACTTGACGGGTGAAGCGGTCCACCACGCCCTCATCGGCATGAGCCCATTTGAGGCGTTGGATGGCGTTTTACGCGTGGACTATTCTGGTGACAGCCGATCGCCGCATGAATCGCAGATTCGAATGATCCAGGGAGGACCAGATGCCTTTAACATCCTCCAGGATTGGGCTGATACTCCGGATCTACGTCCAACCGAGTAGACACGTAAACTAACGATCCAACCCCCTGGGAGCGTCATCGTTCGATGCTCTCAGGGGAAACCTAAAAGAAGAGTCGATGCTCGTACTCAACAACGTCGAAGTGGTCTACAGCGAAGTAATTCAGGTCCTGCGCGGGGTATCCCTGGAGGTGAAGCCTGAGAAAATCGTCGCGCTTCTCGGTTCGAACGGAGCAGGGAAGACGACGACTCTGAGGGCGATCTCCGGTCTGCTGGTCACCCAGGATGGGGAAATCACCAGGGGGACTATCGAATATGATGGGCAAAGGATCGACCGGCTGCCACCGGATGAACTGGTTGCGATGGGCATGATCCAGGTGCTCGAAGGTCGGCGACTGTTTCGACATCTCACCGTTGAGGAGAATCTCATCGTCGGCTCCATCGCTCGTGGGAACAGGGGGAAGAATACCTCCATTGTGGAGGATCTGGAGCAGGTCTATGGCTACTTTCCACGATTGAAAGAAATGCGGCGTCGAGTGAGCGGGTATCTTTCTGGAGGGGAGCAGCAAATGCTCGTCATGGGGCGGGCATTAATGGCCCACCCAAGGTTTATCATGCTGGATGAACCGTCGCTTGGATTGGCGCCGCTCCTGGTCGCGGATATCTTTCGTGTCATTCAGAAGATGAGAGAGGATGAAGGGATTTCCATCTTGCTCGTCGAGCAGAACGCTCGCATCGCGCTGGGCATCGCCGATTATGCCTACGTCATGGACAACGGTCGTATCGTGCTCGACGGCCCCGCTGAACAGTTGATCGAAAACGAGGACATCAAAGAGTTCTACCTCGGCTTGAACCAATTGGGAGAGCGGAAGAGCTACCGCGAAGTCAAGCATTACAAGCGACGGAAGCGGTGGCTGGGTTGAATTCCGGCCGGGTTCCGATTTTTCCAAACCGGTGCTGTGAAAGAACTGAAAGGGTGTGAAAATGGACTCATCCGTCGAGACATTTTACGGAATCCTTCAACGCAATGCCCGGGAATCGGGCGCTGAACCAGCCTTCATCACCTCAAATCGCACGGTCACGCATCAGCAATTTCTCGATCTGGTGGACCGGCTGTCGAGCGGGCTTTCCCTGGAGGGTCTTTCCAGGGGAGACCGCGTATGTATCCTGGCACAAAACTCGATCGACTATTTTGCGATCTATGGCGCTTGCGCCCGATCCGGCGCGATCGCTTTTCCGATCAATTGGCGTTCATCTGCGGAGGAGATCCGCCAGGTGCTGGCGCTCGCGCAACCGGCGGCTCTTTTTGTAGACGAAGGCAATCTGGGCCAGATCGACGCGCTGGATGTAAGTCAGCTCCCGATCCGGGTTGTGATGGGAGACCTTTCGGTGGAGGGGTTTCAACCGCTGGCGGATTTGTACGGCACATCGCCTGAGCCGTTTCCGGCATTGAGCGGCGATGACCCCTTCGTGATATTATCCACCGCCGCGGTCGAGGGTGTCCCTCGTGGGGCGCTGCTCTCTCATGCCAATCTTCTCGCTGCAGGGGATCAGCTCATCTCGGCGCTTTCACTGACATCGCAGGACCGGCATCTCGCCGCGCTTCCGCTTTTCCACGTCACCAGCCTTGGATTATCGCTGGCGGCCCTGCAAGCTGGAGGAGCGAACGTCCTCTCGGGGCGTTTTGATCCAGGACTCGCCGTTCAGTTGATGGATGCACATCAAGTGACACTCCTGGCCGCATTCCCGCCTGTGCTTACCATGCTGCTCGACGCTCGACAGGAAACCGGTGCGTCATGGGGTTCGTTGAAATATGTGCTCGGGCTTGACGCCCCGGAGGTCATTCAGCGGCTGCTTGAAGAGACGGGGGCCGCCTTTTGGACCGGGTTCGGACAGTCGGAGACCTCGGGTGTCGTCACGCTGACCGCCGTTATGGCGAAACCCGGTTCCGCCGGCAAGCCGCTACCTGCGGCTGATGTGCGATGTTTTGATGAAAATGGGGCGGAAGTACCGGTTGGCTCTCCGGGCGAGATCGTGGTTCAGGGGCCGCTGGTGTTTCAGGGTTACTGGCGCGATCCGGATGCGACGGATTACGCCTCCCGCCACGGATGGCACCACACCGGAGATCTGGGGCGGTTTGATGAGCAGGGCTACCTTTATTATTTGGGGCGCAAACCGGAAAAAGATCTCATCAAATCGGGTGGAGAAAATATCTATCCGGCAGAGGTCGAACATGCGATCTCAACGCTGCCGCAAGTTATGGCGGTGTGTGTATTCGGTGTCCATGATGAGACCTGGGGTGAAGCCGTAAAAGCCGTAGTGGAGGTAGAGCCTGGTGCGACGCTCACCGTCGAAGAAGTCGAACAAGCTGTCGTAAGCAGGATCGCTTCTTACAAGAAGCCGCGCAGCGTTGAATTTGTCGACGCCCTTCCCCGCACACCGGAAGGTCATATCGATCGGCAGGCGGTAAAGGACGCCTACGGCTGAGCGGCCTCTTCATATCCGCGATTTACTCAATCGAAGGAGGCTCGCTTTTTCAAGTCATGGCAGCTGGGAATGCCTGCTCTTGCCGATGTGCAGCGCGCCCGCTGTAAGCAGCACACTGTCCACTATGGCGATGAACGGGCTGCCGGGGGGCATTTCCACGGCGGCTGGAGCGACCATTTTCCGGGAGCAATTCGTCGACAACGAGAAACCTGATTTGCGGTCACCTGCATGGAGAGGTGATCTGGTTTGCATTGCCATTGCGCCTGGCAGCACTGCCTGACGGTCGGTTTTCGAAAACGTCAGGGGGCTGATTCCCCTGCATGCCCGGGCGTTGAGAATATGGATTCCGCGAGAAAAGGCACGTATCGAAGGAGCTTCACCGCGGGAAGGTCGATCGGCTCACCATGCCAATTGTGCTAACCGTCAGCATCCGGACAGGTGATGTCCAGCGAGAAGAGGACCGCTTCATCGGTGCCCCTCGTCAGCTCGAAGGTCTGCGGCGCGTAGAGGCGCGTGCCCTCGACAACGAGCGGGATCTCGTCGAAGGTCAGCAGGCCAAGGATGCGGGGAGGATCAAGGAGGTTCAGGGCAATGAACAGCGGTCCCGCCCGGCCCTGGAGATCCACGCTCAGGCTGAAACGCTCGCCTTCACCTTCGATCAAAGCCGCCCCTTGCTCGGGTTTGAGCAGACAGGTCTCAGGTTCGAATGGATGACTTTCCCCATCGAGAATGAAGCCGCCCGTGCCGGAACCGGGTAGCGTAACGCCAATGACCTCGGCGGCCAGCTCTTCCCCCGTATCGAAGGTGCCGCCGTAGGTCTCGCAAGTGGCATCAAAGCTGATGCGAATGGGTGGCCCCCCCTCAGGGTTGAGGAGACTTGGCCCACGCTCTGCGCTCTTGAAACGGGGTGGGTCGAAGTCGAGCCTCGCTACTGGGTTTCGTAAGGAGCTGTAGGACCAGCTTTGAGAGGGATCATCCAGCACCAGGCGCGAAACGGAGATCACGGTGGTTCCACTACGGTTGTCCAATTCGGCAGTGATCATGAAG
Organism: uncultured Anaerolineaceae bacterium; assembly: GCA_964570595.1. Lineage (GTDB taxonomy): Bacteria > Chloroflexota > Anaerolineae > Anaerolineales > E44-bin32 > E44-bin32. Next base: position 13,816 of record CAZMZL010000066.1, read on the forward strand.
ACGGCTCCGTCCTTTTGCGTACCGGCGCCAGCGATGTCGAGAACGTCCAATTCTGCTTCACCAGGGGCAACGTAGAAGGCCGTCTCATCCGAGCCCTCCGGATAGGCCCTGTCGTTCCATGCCACCGGCGCACCGCAGAGGTAGACC
>CAZMZL010000067.1:0-13889 GCA_964570595.1 uncultured Anaerolineaceae bacterium
CCGTCAGGTGCCCCGCTTCCCCCAGACGCATGACGGCACCGTCGCCGTAGCGTTTTTTGATTTCATCAACTGCGGCTTCAAGAGCCTTGTCTCGTTCGCCCATAGCGTGTCAGCGCACCTTTAAAATAAATATTGAGAGTGAGGGAGTCTACAGGAGTTCAACTTCCGCGGCAAGACGCCGCGTCATTTCAAGCGATCCATGTCGATGACCAATCGTACGATCGATACAAATTGGGAACAGGGGGGGAACCTCGCGAACCCTCCCCTCCCACGCAACCGGAGATCCGGGTCTGCATTGAGCGGATTGCCGGACCCACGCCCACAGAGGACTTTTACCTCCAAGCAATCGCCCATTCCGAACGTACAAAATAAAAGCGACAGATGATCATCTGTCGCCGGAATAATAGAAGCCCCACTATGCCGTGTGCTGCGTGATTTTGAACCTGCTTTCGCAGGCGGGATCCTACCTGTGGGCTCCGCCTTGGCCGAAGCCTATCGCGTACTCCACCGGACTCCAGACCCCATTTACTTAGTGTTGGCTCAAAATCTCTTGCTGCATCACGTACACAGCAGGGACATTATCAGGTATACCACGATCAATATCGATTGGCAATATCAGCCCGATTCATCGACGTTGGTAAGCTTGATATGGAGCTCCTTAAGTTGTTCTGAATCTGCCGGTGAAGGCGCTCCTGCCATAACATCTCTGGCAGCCTGATTCTTTGGAAAGGCAATCACCTCTCGAATATTTGGTTCTCCGGCGAGCAGCATACAGAGCCGGTCGATGCCCGGGGCAATCCCCCCATGAGGCGGCGTGCCGTATTCAAACGCCTCGAGCATGTGACCGAAGCGCTCTCGGGCTACATCTTCTTCCAACCCTATGAGAGAAAACACTTTCTCCTGTAATTGTCGATCATGGATTCGAATGCTGCCCCCTCCGGTCTCGTATCCATTTACGACCATGTCATACTGCTGCCCGCGCGCTTTCCCGGCGTCCGAGTTAAGAAATTCGACATCATCTGGCATCGGCGACGTGAAGAGGTGATGGCTCGGGTCCCAGCGATGCTCATCCTCATTCCAGTTGAACAACGGAAAGTCGATGACCCAGCAGAAAGCAAGCACATCGGGGTCCGCCAGTTCAAGCCGGGCGCCCAGATGTTCCCGCAACCGAGAGAGGGCGCCATTAACAACCTCCTTCTGATCAGCCACAAAGAGAAGGAGGTCCCCTTCTTCACCTTCCATGCGTGTGATGATGGCTTTCAGTCGATCTTCGTCCAGGAATTTAGCAAAAGAGGAACGCAGCTTCCCTTCGGGTTCGATGGCAAGGTAAGCGAGTCCTTTCGCTTGATATCCGCGCACAAATTCAGTCAGTTCATCGATCTCGCGGCGGCTGAACCCCGCACACCCCTTGGCGTTGATTCCCCGGGCCATGCCACCCGCTTCGATCGTACCCTCAAACACCCTAAACCCTGAACTCGCAGCGAGATCGGAGATATCCTTTAACTCGAGGCCGAACCGCATGTCGAAACGGTCTTCCCCAAACCGATCGATCGCTTCATCATAGCTCAAACGAGGCCAGGGTTTTAGCAGCAACCGCTTATCCGGACAGAGGGTCTCGACGAGGTCCGTAAACAGCTCCTCGGCAAGCTCCAGGATGTCCTCTCGCTCGACGAAAGACATCTCCAGGTCGAGCTGGGTGAATTCCGGCTGACGGTCTCCGCGCTGATCCTCATCCCGAAAACAACGTGCAATTTGAAAATACCGTTCCACACCGGCGACCATCAACAATTGCTTCAGTTGTTGAGGCGATTGCGGCAGCGCGTAAAACTCGCCCGGATGGACGCGGGAGGGTACAAGATAGTCTCGCGCGCCTTCCGGGGTGGTCTTAAAGAGGATTGGCGTCTCAACTTCCCAAAACCCTCGCTCTACAAGAAAATCTCGGATGAACTTCACGACATCATGACGCAGCTCGATGTTGCGCTTCATCCTCTCACGGCGAAGATCAAGATATCGATATTTGAGCCGGATCATCTCATCAACTTCAGAATCTTCGTTGATCACAAACGGCGGTGTTTTAGCCTGGTTCAGGACCTTCAATTTCCTGATCTCGACCTCAACTTGTCCTGTGGGGAGATCTGGATTGTCCATGCCTTCCGGGCGCTTCCGCACCACACCCTCGACCTGAATGACCCACTCATTTCGGATTTCCCCCACAGCCTCGTGCACATCTTCCGAAAGGTCGGGATTCACCACGATCTGAACGATGCCGCTTCTGTCTCGCAGATCAAGGAATGTGATGCCGCCGTGGTCGCGATGCCGGTTGACCCAGCCCGCGAGCATGACCTCATCCCCAACACCCTCGATTCTCATTTCGCCGCAACTGTGTGTCCTGTACATCCTGCCTCCACACCCGAAAAAATACGCCGCCCGGATTTTGTAAATTCGGGCGGCGGTAGGACGCTACGTGTCCATCCTCAAGAGGTCGATGAGCCTCCCACCCGATGTATGCCTGGATTGGAATTCGTATTGGAACCCATACCTTTCGTCAACCTCTCATGTCCCTGCCGATTATAGCATCCGGTTCAACCGAGGGTCAACGGAAATTCATGATGGGTTATAAGCCACGATTCTTGTGCAAAGATTAACTGTGGGAACGAATACGGGCTCCCATTATTGAGGGCGAAGAATATCACATTGAAGAAAGTTGAATCAAGATCAAATGTTCCAACTGCTACCCCCATCTCAGCGAAACGGAGAAGCCTTTCCACAACGATTAATGCGTAATCTTTTGCTCATCTGATTTGTTAGAAGTATAATAGAGCAGATGTTCTATCATTGAAGTGTGAAGTAAGATTTTGAATTCTGCACGTATTATGATGGAGTTTATAAATGGAATTGCCAGCAAACAAAATCCTTCATGGTGATTGTATCGAAATCATGGATTCTCTCCCCGAGGAATCAATTGATCTAATCTTTGCGGATCCTCCTTATAACCTTCAACTTCAGAATGATCTTCACCGTCCAAATATGACCAAAGTAGATGCTGTAAATGATAGGTGGGATCAATTTGATAGCTTCGCTGCTTACGATGATTTTTCTAAAGAATGGTTGAGTTCTTGTAAGCGCATATTAAAATCAACTGGTTCTATATGGGTGATCGGTAGCTACCATAATATATTTCGAGTAGGCAAAATCATGCAGGATCTTGATTACTGGATCTTGAATGACGTGCTTTGGATTAAGACAAATCCGATGCCGAACTTCCGTGGTGTGAGGTTCACCAACGCACATGAAACTCTTGTTTGGGCCAGCACAGGAAAGGGAAGAAAATACACATTCAATCATCATGCAATGAAAGGTCTAAATGATGACAAGCAAATGCGGAGCGATTGGTGGCTGCTACCTTTGGCAACAGGTGCCGAAAGGGTCCGCGACGAGGACGGAAAAAAAGGTCATTCGACCCAAAAACCCGAGGCTCTCCTCTATCGAGTGATTCTTTCATCCAGCAATCCGGGTGATGTTGTTCTTGATCCATTCTTCGGTAGTGGCACGACAGGAGCGGTGGCAACGCGGCTTCATAGAAAGTGGATTGGAATCGAAAAGGAGGAGAATTACGTAAGACTTGCACAATCTCGTATAGATAATATCCAACCGGAGCTTTTTGCAGAAGACACTTTCGAGGTTCGAAGCAAGGCGAAACTTACGCCACGAGTACCATTTTCGACTTTATTGGAGAATGGACTATTGCAGCCCGGTCAAGCCCTTTATTTTCGAAAAAATGAGGACAGAACAGCCACGATCAAGCCTGATGCCAAACTTCGGACATTTGATGGCTTTGAAGGAAGCATTCACAAAGCTGGAAGCCACATGATGAATGGTTCTCCGTGTAATGGCTGGGATCATTGGTATTTATCAGAAAACGGAAAGATGTTGAAGCTAGATGAGTTTCGACAACGATACCTACAAACTACCTCGAGGACAAATGAGCTACAAACTGAAGGAAATACTCCATGAGACAGTTTATGAGATGCTTGAAGCCAGCTTTTCGTCCAGTAACATTGCCGAGCTTACCGACAAACACAAGAGTAAGGTGTATTTGTCCCAATCCGATATCAAATAATGGGTGGAATTCTCCAGGGATTGAATATTAAATTCGGCAACTTCAATGAGACCCTTCTAGGAAATATCATAGATCTTGATAAAGGAGTAATAAAGCTTCCAGATTCAGGGAAAAAGATTCGGCTTTTCTTTACTCCCGAGACCGATGCGCTCATCGACAATTACATCACCGGCAGGCAATTACCAGAAAGTCCGGACGATTGCACGCCTTTGTTCGATCAACGATTGCTGGACATTCTTTCAGTTGAGAAAAGTGCAACAAATAATGACCGACGGGGGATAGTCAAAGACATTGATGCCCTCTTTCAGACTAGTGACGGTTTAATAGTATTTGCAGAATTGAAATACAATGACGATCACGACACTGGCAAGTTTGCAGATATCAATCGCAAGTTCATAAAAACCTGGGCTGGTCTCGCTGTTCGTCTCGGGATTTCAAATTCGATCGATCTCATGCCGATTATCTACTATCTAAATCCAACAAAACGTTATGGACCCATTCATACTCCATCACGGAATATCATGAGGGGACCTGAACTCTTTGATCGGTTCCTTGAAACATCCTACTCTGAAGTTGACAAGTATTTATCTGAAATAGGGGATGATCCGGATATCCTTGCCGTCTTCGACAGTATGTACAAACAAGTTCGGTATGGTAATCAGAGTGGATTATCGATGCTCTAGCTCAGCCTGATTTCCCCGACACCATAAAAACTTGTGGTTTTCGAGGGCACGGTACTGCCCTTTAATATGAAGCATTAGAGCGATATCCAAACCCATAGATGGATCCTTTGTTGGTGGTGTGTTGTATACGTGATTCTGAATAATAATTGGCTGGGACCGAGAAGCGCGGCGAGACCGCAATGGAGAAGTACCAAGCAATTCTAGTTTGAGCAAGATGAAGTCTTGCGACCCCCGAACCTTATCACAAGACGATTCTCCCTTTACCTCTCTAGAGCGATTGCAAGGTCACTTTCTCTTGAGATGACATCACCAGTGCTGTGAAATTCATCGGATGTTGGATGCAAAGCCCGATTCGTATCACAAGTGTCGCATCAAGAAAGGCATGTGAGATCGTCGGGCGAGTCTACATCGAACAGAGCACGCTCATCCCATTTAATCCGGCGAAGGGGAAACTGCCCGGTTAATGCACGCGCCCCCTGATCCCCGCTTATGCCTTCCATCGCATGAAAGGTGACCGCATCGAACAGGATCGGATTCGCACGCCTTCCCCCCACCCATGGTGCGATGATGGGACATAATGTCTTCCTGTGTTCATCCACGAGCGCTCTCACAAGATCCCCATCGACAAGCGGCATATCCGCCAATAGAAAGACAGCGGCCTCGACCCGATCCCGAACCGCATCCAGGCCGACCTTTACCGAAGAACTCTGTCCTTCCTCCCAGGCTTCATTCACCACAATCTCCACCCCCTCTCCTCGCAGCGCCTCTCGGACCAGTTTGTCGTAGGCTCCAATCACAACCGTGATCGGCCATAACCCGGCGCCTCTTGCTGCCCCGACCGCCCGGGTGATCATCGATTTTCCCTCCCATTCGAGCGTCACCTTCGCACCACCCATCCGGGTCGAACCTCCTGCTGCCAGGATCACCGCCGCTGTCCGGGAAGTGCTTTCAAGGACAGGGTCGCTGGAAAGCAGTGACCCTAAACACACGGAACGAATGGCTTTGTTCTGGATGAGACCATTCGCGATTTCTCTCCCATGGCGCAGCTCAATTTCCGAATCGGTCTTATTCAAAAGAACTCGCACATCAGAACTTGAAGTGATCCCTTTCAAACCCCCTCGATCGTCGGAAAAAAACTGAATGATGTGATCACATGTGATCTTGGCGCCGAGATCAACGCCAAGGTGTTCGCTGAAACGCCCCGCACGATGCACGTCGCTTTCATGAAGTTCTTTACCGATCACATCGAGCCCAACTACGGGAACGACGAGATCGGTCTCTCGCGGTACGACCGGCTCACCCTCAGATGGAAATTTTAGCGATCGTCCACGAGATCCATCCGCCTCGACAATCGTCACGGCATCAAGTTCCTTGCATTGATGGATAACGTTGCTGAGCACTTCCAACGAGAGACCCAGCCATTTCTTTTCGTCCTGGCTGCGAGGCCCTGTCATCAATACTGATGTGTGCTCCCTGAGCACGTTTCGCAGCGCCAAATCGGGGTCATCGCCATCCATGATGATGTGGGTCTCCCCAAGATCGTTTTGTTCTAATCCCAATTTGGTTGTGGTGGTTAGCAGGAGGGGGGTCTGTCCTTTAAGTTCACGCACGACAAGACCCATGGCGGATGACTTTCCACCTGCGCCGGTCAAAGCTACAACCATTCCGGGACGAATCCGGAGCGCATCCGTGAGTCTCAAAATCCTACCTCAGCGTTTTCCGGATGTCCTCTTGCGACAATATCGCTTCCAGGACACCGCCTCCGACGGCGAGCGCCTTATCGGAAATCCGCGTGGCATAGGCAGGGTCCAGGCGAGGATCGAGGTCCCCCACCTTCATACCCGCGTGCACTGGAACGCCATCATGGAGAAGACCTCGAAGAACCCCGCGAAAGGGGGCGATGATGGTCTCAACCCCCACCCGAGCGAGTGGATCGCCCTCCTCCACGATGCTTGCCAGCGGGACCCCATCCACGAGCGTGCCATCAACGGGGGATCTGAGGACGCGATCGACGTCATGTCCGGCAACGGATTCTGGAACCGAGCTATCCACCTCTGCGCTCCCCTCCCATATCACCCGGCCAAGGTCGGGACCCCGGTTGGTTTCGACCACGGCATGACAATCCCGCCCAACTTTGAATCCCGGTCCCAAACCAATCACAAAGTCGGCGGCTTCCAACCCGATCTCGGGAACCGCCTTACGCATGCGTGCATCGACGAACACGGAAGGATCCAGTTCGTTACGGCAATTCGCGTGAGGATCAATGATCACAGGGACATCCCCATCGACCAGGATGCGAGTGGCTTCAGATGGATTCGCTGCCAGCCTGGCGTGAACGTCCTCCACCAGACACTCGGCCTCATATACAGCCTGCGCGAAAGCGACCAGCCGGCGGACGGCGAGAGGTTTATTGATTTCTGTGATGACGACGTAAAAGCCGCAGCGGTGAAGGCGGACGGCGACGCCCGTTGCGAGGTCCCCCCCTCCCCGGATCAGGACAGGAGGTGAAGTAAGATTCATGTCTCGGAAGAGGGTCTTATTCTCTGATACACCCTCTCCTGGGTCAGCGGAAATTCATCAAACCAAAAACCGATGGCATCATGAACAGCAGCCGTCACGGCCGGGACGAGCGGGATATAGGGCATCTCCGCCATCCCGCGCGCCCCCCACGGACCCATCGGATCGGGATGTTCAACGATGACGGATCTTACTTTGATCGGAACGTCCATGACCGTCGGGATGAGGTAGGTGGATAGCAGATCGGTCTGAACATAGCCGCCATGGTTCTGGAAATCTTCCAGCAATGCATACCCTGCGGCTTGAACGACGGCGCCCTCGATCTGTCCCTCGATCTGGACTGGGTTGAGTGCTCGTCCGACATCGTTCGCCGAAATGATCTCCAAAATCCGCACTACCCCCGTTTCAGTATCCACCTCCACCTCGGCAATTTGTGCGACATATCCATAGGCGAAATTGGGGTCCGATTCACCGGTTTCGGGATCCAGGGGCGTCGTCGGTGGCGCATGGTAAGTGAAGGCTGCAATGGCCGGTCGCTCTTCATTCGCCCATTTTTCCAGGGCCGCCTCTGCAGCCCCTCGTATTGAGTGTCCAGACATAAATGTCAACCGTGAAGCCGACGCCGAACCGGAATTTTCCGATGTGGCAGTATCCGAGACGAGCAGACGAACTTTTTCGAGTTCGACCCCAACCGCATCCGCGGCCATCTGTGCCATGACCGTGTGAGCGCCCTGCCCCACATCCGCCCCGGCATGGTGCAGCACGACTTCTTCAATTTCAGCCTGTCCATGGATTTCCACCTCGGCCCAGCATTTCTCCGGCGCTCCAAAGGAGAAACCCACGTTTTTAAATCCACATGCCACGCCAATGCCACGCCTGAGATGAGGCTCTTCGGGCCTGCCGAGTTCCGTCGACCGCCTCCAACCTTCACTCAGGAGTTCCCACCCGCCTTCCTCGGCAGCACCCGTGAGAACTTGATCCATTGAAACCCCCTCAGGGAGTGGAGATCCTACCGGCAGCAAGTCACCCTCTTTCAAGATATTTCGAGCACGGATTTCAACGGGATCCATACCGAGTTTGTCAGCCAGCTTGTTCATCTGACTCTCAGCTACAAACGCTCCCTGAGGTCCGCCAAAACCACGAAACGCCCCCCCGGGGATGTGATTGGTGTAGACCGAGCGGGCATCCACTTTCACATGTGGGATGAGGTAAGGACCGGTGCACATGAGGGTTGCGTTTCCGAGCACCTTGGTCGAAGTGTATGCGTATGCCCCGCCATCCTGTACAAGATCGCACTCGGCAGCGACAATTTTCCCATCCCGGGTCGCTCCCCATTTCGCCCGAATGACAAAGGGATGACGCTTGTGATGCCCAATGATCGATTCTTCCCTCGACCAGATGATCTTCACCGGACGATCGATCCCGCGTTGGGCCAGCCTCCAGACAGCCAGGGCGAGTACGATCTGCACCGACATATCCTCGCGTCCGCCAAACGCGCCGCCGATCGCGGGGTATATGACTCGGACCTGGTCTTCAGGCAGTCCAAGCGCATGAGCGATTTGCTCGCGATCCTCGTGTGTCCACTGTCCTGCCACTTCAACGGTCACGCGCCCGTTCTCATCGACATAGGCGATCCCGGCCTCAGGCTGAAGGTAGGCATGCTCTTGAGCCGGCGTGCGATATTCATGCTCAATGACCAAATCGGCCTGTTTAAAGCCTTCTTCAACATCCCCTCTGCGGATGCGGTAATGGCAAAATACGTTCGACTCCCTCTCAGGATGCACGCGGATCGAGCCGTCCTTGATGGCTTCGATGGGATCGAGGATGACGGGCAGATCATCGAAATTCACCTCGATGAGGTGGAGGGCTTCGGCTGCAATTTCCTCACTTTCAGCAACAACCGCCGCGATTTGATCCCCGATAAAGCGCACATGATCCGTGTAGGGTTTCTGCGACCCGGGACCACAGAGCACGGGTTGATCCGGCATGATGAGGCCGTATTCGTTCACCGGGATATCCCTGGCTGTAAATACCGCCACGACACCCGGAAGCGCCTCCGCCGCCGAGGTATCCAGTCCCGAGATGCGGGCATGTGGACGGTGGGCAAAACGGATCTTCATGTGCAGTTGGTTGGGACGGGAAATGTCTCCAGGAAAATGCACTGCGCCGCGGACTTTTCCCTCCGCGTCCAGTCGATTAACGGATTGTCCAAGCACAGACATGGCACCACCCTCGATAGATTACGAAACCTGATCCACAGACACACTTAAAGACAAATCGATTTCATATTCATGGGGTCCGATCTGTTTCAAGCTGCAAAATCCGGCGCATGATCGCGATGCTAATCGCATAAGTGGGATCCATGCCAAAGTATGAAAGCGATCCCGCCCCCAGATTCTTACCCGCGCTGAGCGGTGTGTCGGACGCATAGTGAAGAATACCCAGATCGAAGGAAACGCCGTGCAGATCCACAATTTCGTTGTCCGGATGTCTTTTGGGACGATAAGTCTCATAGACTGCCGACAGATATGGCCCGGATTCCATCTCGATATCCGTATAGCCCTCGCGATAGAAGACGTCCATATAACGTGGGGTCTGAAGGAATGTACCGCGCACGCTAACCGCTTTCTGATTATCGAGAACCGTCCCGTAGACCAGGTGGTCCCGGATATCGATCGCGCTGAAGCAGTTGTTGAAGAGATAGGTGTTCTGGGATTGCTCATCGTGGACCACCGCAGGGATAGCGACATCGCCGATGACGCCATTCAATGTGGCAGCTTTTCCCATAATGTAGACCCCTCGTAGTTCTCCAACCCTGGATGCCAGATGGGATAGGATCAGGTAAGCTGCCTCTCCAAGTGGGTAATCAATATTCAACACCACGGCATTGCTCTTCGCGAGCCTATTAAAATCCGTTTTCTGTAGGCGAGGGTCCACATAGTCGCGATTGATATTCTTCACTTCGATCAATTGAGCTTCCACATCGAATGCGTGCACGCTCTGGACACGCGATACGCCGCCATTCTCCTCATCCTCCTGTCGTGCGGAGACAAGCTCCTGCCCTTGGGGAGTGGCCAGATACTTCTTTAATGCATAGTAGAGGAAATTCTCCCGGCTCGAAGGCACTTGACGAGATTCGATATCACGCCACTCCTCCAATAACTCGCTGCATTCGGGTCGCTGGATGAAATCCAGAAGTAATGATTCATGCCGGAGGGCAAACCCACTCAGAAGATTCACGATGCTGTGCGCGTTCCCGGAAACAAAATACACCGGACGTTCGAGGATGGAGGGCAGGTTCTTCTCGATATCCCCCCACCAACTCGATGTCGCACGACGGTACTCACTAAGGGATCCCCCGAGAAGATGAACTCGGAAATCTTTCGGCTTTTCAGAGATCTTCTGCAGAATAATCCAGAAATCCGCCCCCCAAACGACGAGAAGTCGTTCCAGTTCCTCGAGGTCAATGCCGATACCGTGCGCCAAAACAACGGCGCCTTCCTCGGATTCAACTGGGTCCTTAAGGAATTCTCGAACTTGCTCGCCCTGCATCATCCGATGCAGTTTATTCCACTCGATCTGGTAGGCAGTAAGCAATGGGACCATGTCATCGATGTCGGACCGGCTGGCAACATAGCATGCCAATGTGTCGACGCCGTTAAAAAAACTACGTCGTCGTCGGGCGACCGCGTGCGCCGGCTCCCAGGTTTCCACCTGAGGAAACCCACGTCGCTCGAAGGTCGTGGGCCCCTGCCCCAAGACAATCCGATCTGCTGCGACGATTTGCTTCGGCAAACGCATGGAACTGTAGATCAATGCCGAAATGTCAGGCATCACCCTGCGTGCATCCGGATGCAGGGACGAGCCCATGTTCGCATGGACCTCTTCAAGCGAGCGTATGCGAATATCGGTTGTTGAGCGCAGAAGAGAATAGTAAGTTCGGATATAAAGTTCGATCTCCTCCGAGCCCGTCCTCGGTACGGTGCGATCCACTCGACTACCTCTTCTTCTTCCAGCGGCGGGCTTTCCTCTTGCTCGGAGGACCCACATCCATCTCCTTCGGTTGAATAGGAAACACGATCGAATAGATGGACGTAATGATCCCAAAACTAAATACCACCAGTATGAAGGTGATGCTTAACCGAACCAACATTCCTCTTCCGATATATCGATCGATGAGAGGATGAATTTGCGGGTTGAATGCTTCGGCTGGGATGAAGATCCAGTTCTGGACAGCGTTTTCTCGAATGAACCATGTGGCGAGGAGATATCCAAATACAATAACGAAAACGATGATGATGCAACCAACGCCACGCCAGATGGGATTCAGCTTCTTCTTTTGCTCCCGATCATCATCAAGCCCGGCGAATCTGTAGGTATCTCTCCCCATGGCATCCTCTCTTTCATCCCCTGGAACATGTACAGCGTGCTGCCTGTCGCTCTTTAGCTGATGTTATTCCAACCGGTCTCATTCTAGTATACAGATTTTATCCCTCTCCAGGCGCTACTGCACTCTCAATGGCATGGATGATCTTGTAATATCCCGTGCAACGGCATAGGTTACCGCTGATGGCCTGTTGAATGTCGAAGAGATCCGGTTTTGATTTTTCTTCCAGAAGTTTCGCACCCGACATGATGAATCCGGGGGTACAGTATCCACATTGCACTGCAGCCGCTTCGATAAAGGCCTCCTGGAGGGGGTGCAGCTCTTTATCCCCAGCCAAACCTTCGATGGTGGTAATTTCTGCACCATGCGCCCTCGGTGCTGGCACCAAACATGCCATCACCGCCATGCCGTCCAGGAATACCGTGCACGCACCACATTCACCTTCAGAGCATCCCTCTTTGGTTCCGATGAGCTCGCCTTCTTCACGAAGCAGACGAAGAAGCGATTTACGATATCCTGTTTTGAACGAATACTGTTTTCCATTAATCATCGTATGGATGGGTTCGTCACCATTGTGCTCAATGGCATGATCTATGGACCCCTTCACCCCGTGTTCACCCGGTTCCTTGAGCAACACGGGATTGTGCGGAAACGACCTTTGCTCTTCCCCTTTTGCAATGGCGCGTAACCCCCTCCTCGTGCAGGTACGGACCATGTCCCTCCGATACTGTGCTGAGCTGCGCAAATCATCAATGGGCTGAGCCGCTCGAGCTGCAAGCTCGGCGACATGATCGATGACAGCGGAAGAGAGTCGTTTGCCCACGAGAAAAGATTCCGCCTTCTCTGCATGGATGATCCTCGGCGCTACCGCGCCAAGCGTGATGACCGCGCGCTTGACAATCTCATCCTTCATTTCGATGAGTACAGCCGTATTGATGACCGAGATCGCCTGAGCTCGTCGCAATCCCAGCTTGATGAAGGTGCTGCGGGTGTTCTCGCCCGGATTCGGGAATGAGATGGAGGTGAGCATTTCATCAGGGCGCATCACGGTCTTCCGAACCCCGGTATAGAAATCTGCCAGCGGAATGGTGCGATCCTCCGCCGAGGACCGCAGCCTGACTTCCGCGCCGAGCGCCATAAGCGCGGGGATCGTGTCATTCGCAGGCGAAGCCGTAATGAGGTTGCCTGCAACGGTGCCGCGATTTCGAATTTGAGGCGCCCCGACCTCCCAGCAGGCGCGTGCTAAAGCAAATGCTCTTTTCCTTATGAGCTTTGAGGCAGCACAATGACTGTGCGTTACGAGCGGCCCCAGACTGATACGTTCCCCGTCCATGGCGATGAGATCCAGCCCGGGTAAACGGCTGATATCGATCAACACAGCGATCCCCGGGCGTTGACCCCGCTCAAGCTCCAGAAGGAGATCCGTCCCCCCGGCTACAATGCGGGCTCGATCCGCCGTATCCCCTAACAGGTGGATGGCTTCATCGATCGTTTTCGGGGTGCAATACTTTGTCCACACCAGGTTGTTTGTCTCTTTCTGGAGGTTGATTATAACTTCGGTGAGTGTGCCATATTTTCACCCGTGCCCCCGCGTCGGTACAGCACGATCTGGGACATGATCGATAGGGCGATTTCTTCCGGCGTTTCGGCGCATAATTCCAATCCCATCGGCGACACGACCCGCTCAATCTTGCCTTGATCCACACCATTCTCACTTAACTTCACTGCGGTTGTCTCCCAGCGCCGGCGCGATCCTATCACGCCGATATAGGCAGCATCCGTATCCAACAAGCCTGGCAGACCAGTTACATCAATATCGACGCCTCGCGTGGTGAGGACGATATAGGAATCAGGGGTTATTTCCACTCGATCAGGGAGATCGGAGAGTTCACAATGGATGTATTCATGCGCTCCTGGAATTTGTTCGGGTACCGCGTAATCCGCTCGGTCATCCGCAGCAACGATCCTGAATCCCAGCCATTTTCCGAGATAGGCGAGCGCTCTCCCAATATGTCCGCTGCCAAAGATGATCAACGACGGGACCATGATCAAAGGATCGATATAAATCTCCATCTCGCCACCGCAAACGCCCACGTCCCCTTCTTCGGGATCTCGAAATGCGTAGTTCAGGCGCCGAGGTTGACCCTCAGAAAGAGACAGGAGAGCTTCTTTAATGACCTGA
>CAZMZL010000068.1:0-9915 GCA_964570595.1 uncultured Anaerolineaceae bacterium
ACGGTTTTAGTGAGCACCTGCATTGCGCTTAGACGGCATCTCGAAGCACCGGGCAGGTCATGCAGTGCCCGCCGCCGCGTCCCCGCCCAAGTTCAGAACCATCGATCTCTATTACTGTAATTCCCGCCTGGCGTAGTCGGGCATTCGTCCATTCGTTGCGGTCGTAGGCCACAACCACGCCGGGTGAGAGTGCGACGACGTTGTTGCCATCGTCCCACTGCTCGCGCTCCTGCTGGAATTCGTCGCCGGCAGTGGGAACGACGCGCAGTTCCTTCAGGCCCAACGCCTCCTGAACCACCTCAAGCCAGCCCTTTTCCTCGATGACCACATCCAATCCGTCCGCGTCATCGGATGGATAGTAGCTGATGGGTGTGATGTTGTTGACTACAGGTTCGTAGATGGTCACCAGATCACGGTCACAGAAGGTGAAGATGGTGTCGAGGTGCATGCTGGCGCGGTCGGGCGGCATCTTGGCGGCGATCACGCGCTTGGCGGCATCGTGCTTGAAGAGCTGCTGGGCAACCTGACCCACGGCCTGGTAGGTGGTGCGTTCGCCCATACCGATGAGCACGACGCCGTCCCCGACGGGCATCACGTCGCCGCCCTCGAGCGTGGCGCTCCCATGATCGACATCGGGGTCGCCCCACCAGATATTGAAATCCCCGCCTTTGAAGTTGGGATGGTGCTTATAGATCGCCGTCAGGAGCAGCGTCTCTTTTCGTCGTGCCGGCCAGTACATCGGATTAACCGTGACGCCATTGTAAATCCAGCAGGAGCTGTCGCGCGTAAAGAGCTGGTTGGGAAGCGGCGGGAGCACAAATTCCGTCCCGGCGTAGGCCTTCTCAGCCAATTTGCGAAAATCTTCGGGTAATTCGGTCACAGTCACGCCCCCAATCAAGTGGGAGACCAGCGTCTGTGAGTCCATTTCATCCATCCAGGCGCGCAATTCCATCGCTCCGCCGACGCCGACCTCATCCGGGACCAGCTTGCGGTCAAGGATGTATTTGCGGCCTTCGGCGTCGTCGACGACGTCCTTCAGCAGTTCGTGTACGCGCATGACGTCGACGCCGAACTCTTCCCGCATCAGGTCCACGAAGGCATCATGGTCCGTCCGCGCCTTGCGCGCCCAGATGACGTCGTCAAAGAGCAGTTCCGCTGCATTGGTCGGCGTCAGCCGCCGCATTTCCAATCCGGGGCGATGCACGATGACCTTACGCAATTTACCTACCTCGGAATGCACACCAAATTCTGCCATTTCAAAGCTCCTTATAGTCGTTCAGATGTGACGGTCACGATGCTTCGGTTGATCTTTCACAGAGCGTGACGGTCACCGCGTGTTATTTATTTTCCACGATCGTGCCAGCCACCCCAGCGACGATATCTTCGATATCCGCCAGGGAACCAATGGCGGCGCGCTTGCCGGTCTCCCGCACGAATGTGCAGGCCGCTTCCACCTTGGGTCCCATCGAACCGGGGGCGAATTCATAGGCCTCCAGTTCTTCTACGGTAGCCTGGCTGATCTTGCGAGATTTGTCAGTGCCCCAATCCACATAGACGCCGTCCACATCGGTCGCCATGATGTATAGATCGGCTTCGATCTCACGCGCCAGCAGCTCGGTGGCGTGGTCTTTGTCGATCACGGCTTCCACGCCGGTCAGGACTCGGTCCACTCCCTTTTGATACATGGTGGGGATACCTCCACCCCCGGCGCAAATCACGACCGTATCTTTTTCCAGCAGCCACTTGATCGGCCGGATCTCGAAGATGCGTTTCGGCAGGGGAGATGGCACCACCCGGCGCCAGTACTTCCCGTCTGGTTTGACCACCCAGTCCTTCTCGGCCGCGAGCTGCTTGGCCTCGGCCTCTTCGTAGACCGGGCCGACAAACTTGGCCGGATCCCGGAAAGCCGGGTCGTCGGGATCCACCTCCACCATTGTCAAAATGGTGGCGAAGGGCACCTCGATGGGCAGCAGATTGCCGAGTTCCTGCTCGATCATATAGCCGATCATGCCCTGGGTTTGCGCGCCCAGCACATCCAGTGGATAGGTATCCACCTCTTCATACGCGGCCCCTTGCAGCGCCAGCAAGCCGACCTGGGGACCGTTGCCATGGGAAAGCACCAGCTGGTGTTCCTGAGCAACCGGGGCCAGGGCCTTGGCTGCCACCTTGATGTTCTTGCGTTGAACTTCGGCCGTCATCGGTTCGCCGCGCTTCAGCAGGGCGTTTCCGCCCAATGCAACCACAATTCGCATAAGTTTTCCTTCTTTTATATTTCCTTAATCCATCGCCAGGCTTCATCCAACTTCTCGAGTTCGAAGAAGCGTTCATCCGTACGTCTGGTGAAGGGATCCATGATCTTGATCATCCATTCTTGCCACTTTTTATTACCTACGAACGCGGCTTTCTCTACCTTCCGATATTCCTGTGTACCAAATTCAAAGTCGGCTTTCACGGCATCAAAGCCCTTAACCCCTTTGAAGTCCCCCATGCGAACGAGCAGGTTGATCGTGTCATATTCGGCGATGGCTTTATCCACTCTGGTCAACAGGACATCATAGTCTTCAGCGACAATTTTTCCGGAAATCTTGAAGCCAATGCACGATGCCGTGCTTTCCGGGAGAATTTCGATCATCGCTCAGTCACCCAGCGTGGCCACCATGATGGCCTTGATCGTATGCATCCGGTTCTCTGCTTCATCAAAGACGATGGATGCCGGCGATTCGAAGACCTCCTCGGTCACTTCAAGCCCCTCGAGGCCGAATTTCTCCTTCATCTCCATACCCACTTCGGTGTCGGTGTTGTGGAATGCGGGCAAACAGTGCATGAATCGAACGTCCGGGTTGCCGGTGAGCTCCATCGCTTCGGCGTTAACCTGGTAGGGGGCAAGCAGCTTGATGCGCTCCTCCCACACCGAGTCCGCCTCGCCCATCGATACCCAGACATCCGTGTACAGGTAATCGGCGCCTTTGACGCCTTCCCCCACATCGTCGGTGATAGTCAATCGGGCGCCGGTCTCCCTGGCGATCGCCTTGCATGTTTTGACCAGGCTCTCATCGGGCCAGTTCGCCTTTGGGGCGCACAAACGCACATCCATGCCCAGTTTCACGCCGCCGACCATGAGTGAATTGCCCATGTTATTGTGGGCATCGCCCATATAGGTGTAGGCGATATCGGCGAGGTCCTTGGTGCTGTGCTCGGTCATCGTGAGCACATCCGCCAGGATCTGGGTGGGGTGGTACTCGTCGGTCAGCCCGTTCCAAACCGGCACACCTGCGTATTCCGCCAGTGTCTCCACGGTCACCTGTGCGAAGCCTCGGTACTCGATCCCGTCATATGTGCGACCAAGCACACGGGCGGTGTCCTTCATGGTTTCTTTGTGTCCGATGTGTGAACCCGCGGGACCCAGGTAGGTCACGTTGGCGCCCTGATCGTAGGCGGCGACCTCGAAGGAAGTGCGCGTACGGGTCGAGGACTTCTCAAAGATCAGGCAGATATTCTTGCCGGACAGAGTCGGCTGTTCGTAGCCGCCGTACTTCGCTGCTTTGAGATCCGCCGAAAGTTTCAGCAGGAACTTGATCTCCTCTGGGGTGAAATCCAGGAGTTTTACAAAATTGCGATGTCGAAGATTGAAAGCCATGGTTTCCTCCTTGAATGGCTATGGTTAGGTTTTAGAAAATCTGACCTGGGAAGAAAACGCCCACGCTTAATACGAGCGCATATAAGAGTAAGAGGATAAGCATCAATGGAGCGGTGAAACGAAGCCATTTGTGATAACCCACACGCCCAAGTGCCAGACCGCCCATCACGACCGCGAAAGTGGGGTTGACCAGGTTGAGCAACCCACTGGCCGATTGATAAGCTGTGACCACCAGGCTCCGGTCGATATTGGCGATATCCGCCAGCGGCGCCATGATGGGCATGGTCACCGTCGCCAGCCCGGATGAAGACGGGATCAGAAAACCGAGCGGCAGGTACAGGAGGTGGGTGATGTTGACGAACGCTACACCCCCCACGTCGTTTAGAATGCTCTCTGCCCAAAACAACACCGTGTCCACGATTAATCCATTGGTCATGATTACGCTTACGCCACGAGCGACACCGATGATCAACGCCACGCCGAGCATGTCGCGGGCGCCGTTGACGAAGGTTTCAGAGATACCGGTTTCCCCCATGCGACCCATGAAACCGATCACGATGGCAAAAAGAAGGAACAACGCGGCAAACTCCCCGAACCACCAATCCAACTGCAGAATATTGATGCCCAGGTCGTTCCAGGGGATGACGCTGTAGATCATGATCAAGAAGGCAAGCGCAAACAAAAGCAGGATCGCTTTTCGCCGCCCAGTCAACTCCGGCAGTTTTTCAGCTTGTAAATCGCGCAGGAAATACTTCTCGTTCTCGTCTTTCTTTTCATAGACGAGTGACTTTGAAGGATCCTGGCGGACCTTCTCGGCGTATCTGGTGACAAAGATAATGCCGATGATGGTGCCAACGACGAGGATGAACAACCTTGAGACCATCCCATCCGCGATACTTATACCTGCGAATGCCGAAGCAACGCCTGTGGCGAAGGGGTTAACCGTCGAAGCGAGGACGCCGATTCCAGCGCCAATCATGACGACGGCTACACCGACCATGGCATCATAACCCGCCGCGATCATCACGGCGACGATCAAGCCGTAGAAAGCCAGCGTCTCCTCCGCCATGCCGTAGGTCGTGCCGCCGATGGCAAAGACGATCATCAATATGGCGATCATCCACTTTTCGCGACCCTTCAGGCCGGTGGTGATTTTGTAGATGCCGGCGTCAATAGCTCCGGTCTCCATCGTGATCGCAAGAAAACCTCCGATGACCAGGACAAAAAAAGCCACATCGATGGCGCCATAGAGATCACCGAAATTGTAGACGCTGATGCTGCCATCCTCGGCCTGGATGCCGAAGGTGCCGTTGACGATCGACATAAGCCCATCAGTGATGATGCGCTGCGGGTTTGATTCGACTTCATGGTAGCTGCCCGGGATCGGTTCACCATCTGCGTTCAGGTCGTACTGTCCAGCAGGGAGCACCCATGTGGCGATGACCACTATGATGATTAAGAGGAACAATATTGTAAATGCGCTTGGGAACTTGAAACCCTTCTTTTCTTTGTTTTCAGCCATGTCTAAGAACCTCCTTCTTTGATCTTCTATTGTTGAGTATCAGTTGGTTTGTAGCTTTTTTGTGCCCTCTATCCAAATACCCCTCCTTCAATCTAGAGCGCCCATTGCACAAATGTCATGGATAAACTGCTGGAACACGTGTTAAATTGGACTTGGAAAAATTCGGGTGCTCATAGTCCCCGGCCTTCTGGCGGGAGGGCAATTTGATGGGTTCTGGCGTCAGGTCTTCGTAGGGGATCAGTCCAAGAAGATGCGAGATGACATTCAGACGGGCGTGACGCTTGACATTGGCATCGACGACGTACCAGGGCGCATGGGCCGAGCTGGAGTGCGCCAACATGGCATCCCGCGCCTTGGAGTAATCCACCCATTTCGAGCGCGCCGTCAAATCCATCGGACTGAGCTTCCAGCGACGGCGCGGATCGTTGATGCGCTGCTGAAATCGTTCCTCCTGAGTCTCGTCCGTGATATCCATCCAATACTTGATCAAGATGGTCCCTGAACGTGTCAGCGCCAGTTCAAAGCCGTTAACGGTGCTCATGAACTCCTGGTATTCCGCATCTGTACAGAAGCCCATCACCCGTTCCACCCCGGCGCGGTTGTACCAGCTGCGGTCGAACAACACCATCTCGCCAGCCGAAGGAAGGTGAGGTACATAGCGCTGGAAATACCACTGCGTTTTTTCCTTCTCGGTCGGCGCAGGCAGTGCGACCACCCGGACGACGCGGGGGCTGAGGCGGTAGGTGATGCGCTTGATCACGCCGCCCTTGCCGGCGCTGTCGCGCCCCTCGAAGATGACGGCGACTTTGAGGCCGCTGGCCTTGATCCACCCCTGGAGTTTGACCAAGTCCCCCTCCAGCTTGGCCAGCTCCTGTTCGTACTTCTTGCGCTTCAACTTTTTAGGTTTGTCCTTCTTCTTCGACATTTGGCTCTTCCTTATGAACGTCAAATCAAATTAGCTAGTCAGATTGGCCAATTGCACCGACTACAACGGGATATTGAGGGCGCTTAGCAAGGATCTCGACCACCAACTCAACAGATGAATGTTAGCACACTGCAATGTATATTAAAAAGTGGAGCCAGGCTGTCTTCAGCCGGGCTCCACTGGGGCTTCATTATTCAGCAGCCTCAGGGAGTTCCATCTCCTCCGGCACCGATTCGACCTTCTCGGGATCATCCGTCAATTTCTCAACCTCGTCGAGATGGTCCTCGACGATTTCGGAAACGACCACTTCGCCCTTGAAGTCGTTGGCAGCCATGCGATCGCGCAATGCCTCCCAATCTGCTTCCTCGATCAGGACCGCCAGCGCTGACTCTTCCGTGGACATGTCATCGCCCAGTTCTTTGAGCAGCTTGTTCTTGATGCCGCGGTCGAACATCGAGAAGGCGGTTCCCAATGCCGCGCCGGCGACGATCCAGCCTGCGGGTCCAAACAAGATGGCGAAGAGCACGCCGATCAAACCGCCCTTGAGAAAACCCTTTCCGGCGGGATCATCCTTGGTCTGGTGAAGCTTGATCTTCCCCTTCTCGGTTTTTGTGATCGCCACGGCGTCCTTCAGCTTGACGACCTTCTCCTTCGCCAGGCCAACGACGGCGGCCAGAGCCGCCTCCGCGGTTTCCTTCTCAGGATACTTAACGACGATGAAGTTATACTTTTCTGACATTCTGGTCTCATTTAAAAAAAAGTTTATAAAAAAACTACACCACGTTATTCTAAGAGGTCAGTTTTGTGTCAATTTCCCCTAAATTATACTCTGGTTATTCAGGAACAACTGAATTCATTTCGAGCATCTCTTGTAACTTCCTCGGGAACCACAGGATAGATGGACATCATCCCCCTTCATTCGTGAGGCTCTTGGAGGCGAGTGAGGCGATCTACCAAGATCCAATAAGCCCTACGCGATCGGCAAAGTAATCAAGTTGTATACGCCAAATATCAGCAAGCCGATTCCGATGGCGAGCAGCACCCAGCGGATGGGCTGCCATTCGAAACGGGTGGCGATGCCGGCGAAGAAGAGCACGGTCGCCAGCAGCACCGTGCTGAAGGCGTAATCATCGCTCGTCTGGTTTGCAATCTCTCCCTCGGAGAACAACGCGCTCGCTTCTTCTTCTAATTGAGTCGCCTCCTGCATCGAAGCGACCTGATACTCCTCCATGAGGAAGGGTTGCGAGGGTGCATCGGGGTTGTTCCGGGGATCAGCCGCAACCCAGGCCTCGAAAGCCGGGATGAACTCGTCTCGGAAACGTCCTTCATAGAAGTCCAGCAATCTTTGATCTTCCGCGACGAACGCATCCACCCAGCCCTCGAAGAGGATGACGTCGATCGTGATCAACTGACCCCCCAGAGTGGAAACGCGCGTCGATTCGACCCGCAGGGAGGAAGCCTTGCTGAATTGTACCGACTGGATGCCCCCCCACTGTGCGGATTGAAACCCGCTCCAGGCGGTGCCGATGGCGACCGCGGCGAGTAAAACCGCAGAGAGGACTTCACTCCACTGCTCGCCGATCGTTTTTCGGATCGCACGGAACTGCGCCTCGACCTCTCCCGTTACGTCTGTCTGTGATCCGTCATCATTTGCATTTGTCATCATCAGGCTCCATGGATGAAGTGAATCAACCTCGTTTGTCGCACACCACCATTATATCTTCGACGGGGCACCCCGGCGGAGAAGCAAGAGGCTATGCTATTGTTCTTCCTCGGCTTCTGTTTCGGTTTTGCTGATTTTTGTCGACCAGGCTCTAAAGCCCATGAATAGCGAGAGAGCCGCGATCGGCAGGGCAATGCCTGCGCCATACTCGAATAATCCAGACAGATCACGCGTGTACACAACCGTGAGGAAATTGACCGCCAGCACGACGACGGTCACACCGATGAGATTCATCTCCAGTTCCTCCGTGCTGTTGATCTTCAGCCATCCGTGGAATTCAACTTCATCAATGAACAATTGATATAACCCAACCGCCGTGATATAGAGCACGGTGCCGATCAGGAAAGTATGCACATGCTCCACCACCTGGATGACAAAGGGCGCTTCTTCCCCATGAGGCGGGACATATGTCCCAGCGACATATTCAATGAGTGATTTGACAATCAGGCTGATGAGCTGGAATCCTCCAAACACGAAGAAGACACCGGCGGCGAGCGCCAGGCCGAGGATGGGTACGAGCACCAAGAACCGTGTCCCTGATAAGAAACGTGACATTTTCGATGTCCCTCCTGCGAGCGATTTATAAAGCTGCCTCTATTCTAATTACGAAGGTGGGTTTTCATCAAGGAGGAGATCCTCCTCCGATGGAAGTCCTAAGTCCCAGCGCCGTTTTGTTCGAACAATATCGAACGTCATCAGCAGTAATATCACGCCGTTGAGGCCGTAGAATATAGGGATCAATTTTGTGAGCGGGGTCGTCGGTGCAAAATCCCCGTAACCGATCGTCGTCAGGGTGACGACGACGAAGCAAAACGAGTCGATCCGGGACCAACCTTCTCACCAGTGATACAAGGATGCTCCGAATGCGATCATGAAAAATGCACAATAAAAGATCAGCCGCGTTCTCCGGTCGAACAGCAGATCGAGAAACAGTGTCCGGTAAAGCGGGATATATCTCGTGGCTTTTCGTTCGTTCATCATGCCTTCCCCTCTCTATAGCGTATCCCGGATACTGACGGTATCCGGGATACTGCTGTAATACTATGGAAAGCCGGCGTTAACGCAACTCGTTCTACCCTCACCCCGACCCCTCTCCCTCAAGGGAGAGGGGCATATATTTACTGAATTGAGACCGAGGCTTTTTCATCTCTCCGCTGGGAGTGCCCGTTGGGAGAAGGATGGATGTTCGGCTCTGGGCGATCATGGTGGAGATTGCCAAACTCCATCTCGGCTCACCCCAATCTTCTCCCGACCATGAATGGTCGGGCTCACTGCATGTGCCCAATGGGCTGAGCTGCTCAAACCTAATAGATTGAGCTTAAGGGTGCGAAGCGCCCTTTCGCTATGAGCCCGGAGTTTGAGCTCCGGGCGAGGTTTTACGAACTCATTGTGCGTGACGCGGGCACAATGTGAATCGTTTCGTTTTTCATCACCCGACCATGAATGGTCGGGCTCATCGCATAAGCCCTACGGGCTAACGTTCGATATTTGAAGCGCCCTTTCGCTGTAAGCCCGGATGTTCAGCTCCGGGCGACGCCAGGTTTTACACGAACAATCTCAAATCACCCTTTCAAGTGAATCTATGGTCGAATTTGCAGGGTGGTGAATCTTTTGCTGGTTAATGTACTGAATTACACGAAGCAAGCCGCGTTCGGATATCGACATGACGCCGTAACCCGCTTGCCATGCAAAAACGTCCGTTGACTCTAGCTCACGATTAATATAGCGAGAGCTTGATCCCTTGATTTGGCCAATAATTCTTGAGATCGGTTGTACAGGAGGAATCGATATCGCTAAGTGGATATGGTCAGTCAAACCGTTAATTGCATGAGGAAGACATCCTAGAGCGGTCGATTTGCCCCACATATACCTGTGAAGGTCATTCTCCCAGATCGTCTTTATCAGAGGCTCACGATTCTTAGTTGACCAAATGACATGATAAAAGATGCGCCAATATGGCATTTGAGTATCCCCCTTGTTGCTATGGTGCCTGCATCTATTCTATATCATCATCACACGAGCATAAATTGTCAGGCTGTTCTATAGGGTGCGGAGCGCCCTTTCGCTATGAGCCCGGAGTTTGAGCTCCGGGCGAGGTTTTACGAACT
>CAZMZL010000068.1:10015-13636 GCA_964570595.1 uncultured Anaerolineaceae bacterium
GGCACAATGTGAATCGTTTCGTTTTTCATCACCCGACCATGAATGGTCGGGCTCACTGCATGTGCCCAATGGGCTGAGCTGCTCAAACCTAATAGATTGAGCTTAAGGGTGCGAAGCGCCCTTTTGCTATGAGCCCGGAGGTTGAGCTCCGGGCGAGGTTTTGCGCACATATTGTGATCGGAGCTGTTCGCCTCGTTCTTCATCACCCGACCATGAATGGTCGGGCTTATCGCATAAGCCCAAAGGACCACAATCTAGGGAGCCATTCGGGCTGACTTTCAGTATGTGAGGTGCTCTTTTGCCATAGGCCCAGAGGTTCAGTTCCGAGCGGGGATGGGTGGCGACCATACACGGTCACCCATGTAAATTCGAGGAGAACCTTAAAAACAAACTTCTGACGGGTGTGCTGGTTTTCATCATGATGTGTCTATAATAAAATGTGATGTTATAGTTCTGCCTCTCGAGGTGATTGCGATCGATGAATTCCACTGAAGCCCGTGACTCCCTTCCCCTCATCGCCCATTATTGGTGGCTGCCCCTCATCCGGGGCGTCGTCGCAGTGTTGCTCGGGCTGGCGATGATCTTCATCCCCTCATGGGCGACATCTGCGCTGGCGCGCTACTTCGGGATGTTCTGGATGGCCACAGGTGGGACAGCGTTATTCTGGGGGTTGCGCGGCGCTCGTGCCACCCGACTCTGGCTGATCGCTGGTGTGATCGCCGTAGCAGGGGGGCTGACCCTGTTCTTTAATGAGTGGATTTCATCATCGACGGTACTCGAGATCTCTGCCAACGTCTTCGCCGTGTTTGCCGTTCTCACAGGGATCCTGTACATCAGGGGAGGTTACCGCATCCGGCAAAAAGTCGGTCGTCAATGGGCCTGGGGAGATCTGTTCCTTGGCCTGCTCCAGATCATGATGGGTCTCATGTTGTTCGCAACCCCGAGCAACATCAGCCCCGTCATCGTGATTGGCGCTGCCGCCTGGGCATTTCTCGGCGGGTTCGGGATGATCGCGGACTCGCTCAGGCTTAGAAAAATGTACTACGAGCACGGCTTGCCGACGGATTAGGTGTAGAAATGCGTAATTGGGAGAAAGCATGAAGAGGATCAACCTGGATATTAAAGCACTCCGACCAGATTTTCTGGCCGGATTCACGCTCGGCGTGGAAAGCATCCCCGATGCGATGGCCTCCGCGATCCTGGCCGGCGTGAACCCGATTCACGGCTTGTACGCAGTGATGCTTTCCACCCCTGTGGGCGCGCTGTTTGCGGGATCTGTTTTTATGTCGGTGCAAACGACGAGCGCCCTCTCGTTAATCGTATTTGATGTCTCCATCCTGCATCGGGGTGAAGACAGCATCATGGCCTTGTTCACGCTCGCTCTACTCAGCGGGGTATTCATGCTCGTCTTCGGTCTGCTGCGCTTTGGATCGCTGCTGCGCTTCGTACCCCATTCCGTCATGACCGGCTTTATCAACGGAATCGCAGTGCTCATTGTCCTGGGGCAGTTGGGAGACTTCACAGGCTATGACAGCGCCGCGGGCAGCAAACTCGCCCAGGCGTTGGATCTGATGTTCAACCTCAATCAGATCCACTCGCAGACGCTTGCTGTCGGAGTCGCCACGATCCTGCTGATCCTTATCCTTAATGGCACAAAGTTGAAGCAATTCAGCTTCATTTTTGCGCTGATCCTTGCATCGGCTTTGATCCCGCTCTTTGATTGGTTTGGAGTCGCTCAAGTAGCAGACGTCTCATCTCTGCCTGACACGCTGCCACGACCGATCATCCCGGATCTGAGCTATATCCCATCTCTGATCGTGCCCGCGATGTCGATCGCCATCGTCGGGCTGGTCCAGGGCGCCGGCATCAGCCAGTCCTATCCCAACCCGGACGGCGAGTATCCCGACGCCTCGCAGGATTTCGTCGGCCAGGGTGTCGCCAATATTGCAGCCGGTTTTTTTAGGGGGATGCCCGTGGGCGGATCCCTCTCAGCCACATCGCTCGTCGTAACCAGCGGCGCACGTTCTCGGTGGGCGAATATCTTTGCGGGACTTGTAATTGCCATCACGGTCATACTCTTCGGTGGTTTCATCGAGCGGCTGGGGATGCCGGCCCTCGCCGGGCTGCTGATCGTGATCGGCTTTCAAACGCTGCGCGTGGAGGAGGCCGAGAAGGTCTGGAAGACGGGTCCCATGCAGCAGCTCGTCATGACGGCGACGTTCATCGCCACGCTCATCATGCCGCTGCAGTATGCCGTCTTCCTCGGGGTCGTGCTCTCCCTGTTCCTCTTCGTCGTACGTCAATCCAATCAAATGCGGTTGTCCGAATGGGAGATTGTTGACGGGAAATTCCCGATTGAAAAACCGGCACCGAAGGAACTGCTCTCTCATCAGGTTGTGGTCCTGGTACCCGCAGGGAGCCTCTTCTTCGCCGCTGCGCCGATCTTTGAGGAAGCACTGCCGGGCACCTCAGAGGCGGATCGCTCCGTCGTGATACTCTCCCTGCGTGGGTACGATAATGTGGGCAGCACATTTCTCTCTGTGCTCGAACGTTTCAATGATGCTCTCAAGGAGCAGGACAGCAGGCTGGTCCTGGCCGAGTTGAATGATGAGTTGTGGGGGCAGCTTGTACATACCGGTCATATTCACATGCTTGGCCGCGATCAAACCTACGTGGCGACCGACCGGGTGGCCGAATCCATTTTCGTCGCCTATGAAGACGCCCAGAAGTGGGTTGAGGATGAATGAATTGAGGGGCGGGGGGTGTCCTAAGGGTGCGAAGCGCGTTAAACCTCCCGCGGGTTCCAAACCCGCGGGAGGTTGGCTGTACACCCGTCATGGAGGAATGGAGTTTCAGATCCGGGCGGTGAGGGCAGAGGTTTCCACATTCCGCCTCGGCTCAACTTATCTTCTACCGACTATGAATGGTCGGGCTCAGCGCATGAGCCCAAAGAACCATCCCTGGGGCTGACCCTCAGTGTGTGAATCACCCTCCCCTTCGTGTCATTTCAAGCGCAGCGAGAAATCCCCCTCACGACACATTCCTGAAGCTCCGCGTAAAGGAAAGAGAACCCCATCTTCACCGAAATGGAGGTTCCTGTGTTTGTTTCTTGCAGGGGATTTCTCACCCCCTCTCGGGGGTTCGAAATGGCACATGCGCGGGCAACATTCTGGAGGGATGTGCCTGTAAAGGCAGGCCCCTTACAACTGCTTCGCGAAAACCGCAGTTTCTTGGACGGCTTCGATCGCTGCGAGGATGTGTTCTTCTGTATTGAAGGGTCCGATGCTGAATCGGACGGCGCCGCGGATTTCGGTCGTGCCAAGCTGATCGTGAACGAGCGGGGCACAGTGCAGCCCTGTTCGGCAGGCGATGTCATGGTCGAGATCGATCATCGCCCCGACGTCCCCGGCCTCCATGCTGTCGATGTTAAAGGACAAAACGGCGATGTGATCGGTGAGATCATCCAGACAGTACAGGGTTACCCCGTCAATCTCGCTGAGCCCGTCACGGAGCAGGCGCGTAAGCTTCATCTCGTGCGCATGGATATTCCCCATCCCTTCATTGAGCACCCACTTCAAGCCGGCTTGAAGACCGGCCACGCCGACGGTGTTGATCGTCCCG
>CAZMZL010000069.1:0-13498 GCA_964570595.1 uncultured Anaerolineaceae bacterium
GGAAACTGCCCAAGATGTTGGTGAGAATACGATGACCCTGCAGTATTTCAATGCGTTGAAAGAAATAGGCACAAGCCCGTCAACGAAGTACATCTTCCCTATGGAATTCGCGAGATTCCTGGAAAATTTTCGACCTGGCAAGTAGTACCTGCAAGCCGTGATGACCGGGGAGGGAGGACGGGAAAACCTGGAATTTGAATTACGAACGGCGTCGTGGCGGGATCTACGGTGCCTGAGAGCGCTGGAGACATGCTGTTTCGATCGTGATCGCTGGCCCTGGTTTGATTTGTTGGCTGCACTCGTATTCCCGGAAACTGTTCGCTACGTCTCGACGCAGGATGATCGCATCGTCGGCTTCGTGGTCGGTGACCGCCGGCGTGGATTGGATCTGGGATGGATCGCCACAATATGCGTCCATCCCGATTTTCGTCGACATGGATTGGGTGAGCAATTGATGCGAATATGTGAGCAGGCCCTCGATGTTCGCCGGGTAAGACTTACATTGCGAAGATCGAACGAGGATGCCTGGCGGTTGTACGAACGCATGGGTTATGTCGAAGCAGATCGGTGGGTTCGATACTATCGCGACGGTGAAGACGGCATCGTTATGGAGAAATGGCTCCATTCCCGTTAAATCAATACTCAACCACCCTATCCCGTGGGGGGGGGGTGTGAGCGTGGATACCGTCGGCTGCGTGGGGAGATTGTCTTTCCTTTGACCGTGTTGGGTTCCTCTGGTACAATCCCCGCGCAGGGCGTTGTACCCTTCGCCCGGAGCGCCGCATGCGGCGCTCAAATTTTGCAGAAAGGGCTTGATGATTATGAAAGTACTTTTGCTGAAAGACATTCACAAACTCGGTCGCGCCGGAGATGTAAAGAAAGTTGCCGATGGGTATGGGCGCAATTACTTGCTTCCCCAAGGCTTGGCCGCACTGGCAACGACCAGCATGCTCAAACAGACCGAGCGAATACGAGAGACGGCCACAATTGAGCGTGAGCGATTAAACACCGAACTCGGTGACGTGGCTGAGAAGTTGTCAGATTTGAAGATCAATTTCCCTGTGAAAGCTGGAGAAACCGGCAAACTTTATGGTTCGATCACCACTGCGATGATCGCTGACTCCATCGAAGTAGAAACGGGTGCGGTCATCAACCGAGATCAGATCGATACTCAGCCGATAAAGATGCTGGGGGTGCATGTTGTGCCCGTCCGATTGACCATCGATTTGATCCCAGAAATCACCGTCGTGGTCTATCACGAAGGGGAAGCCCCCGAATCCGCCTACGAATTCGATGATCTTCAACTCCCCGAGGAAGATGCCGCAGGGACATTTGCGGACCTCCAGGTCGAGCTTGACGCGGAAGACGCCGCGGCGGTTGCTGAAGCCGGCGCTAAACAAGCTGACGAAGCCGAGTCGGAAGCCATCGGGGATGTGGTTGAACCTGTGGAAGCATCGGAACCATCGGACCCCGTGTCTGATGAGATCGAGGGACCTTCCGATGAAACCAATCCAGATCTCCAAGAAGATAACTAGGCAAGGGCCAATAATCCAATAACAGGATTAATGAACAAGGCCGCACCTTGCGCATACCATGGAAGAGATAGGCCGAACATTACGGGAGACGCGTGAGCGTCTTGGCTTGACCCTCGAAGAGGTTGAGCGTTCCATCCATATTCGGGTGGAACGACTTATAGCTCTTGAGAAAGGCGATTTTGACGCGCTTGCCTCCCAGGCTCAAGCTCGAGGTTTTTTAGGCAATTATGCCGACTTCCTCGGTTTGGACCGAGAAGAGATCCTTGCACAATTTGCACATCGCCGCGGGCGTCGTATCTCCCCGTTGGTTAAAATCAGATCAGAACCTGATACGAGTGAGTCGAAACCATTTGTACGAGTACGAAAACCACGGATATTTTCCTCCGATTTGATCGTTGCAGGATTAATTGTCATTGGCGTGATCGCCATGTTGATTTGGGGAGGAGGGCGTGTTTTCGCCGCGTTAAACAGCGAAGCCGACCCGGAACAAGTCGAACAGATCGCTCCACCAACACAACCGAACGAGACCCCAACGGAAAATCCTCCCACCGCCGGGGTGTTCTCTGACTTGATCAACCTATCTCCAGAAGCGTCTACACCTACATCTACGCTGCAGCTTGGTGTGGTCGAGACCACGAGCATTCTCGTCATTGCCGAGCAACAAGCGTGGATTCGAATCACGGTTGACGGTGAAGAAGCCTTCAGCGGTCGAATGAGACGCGACGATACGCTTGAGTTTTATGATTTTGAAACACTCGAGCTGCTCACCGGGAATGGCGGGGTGATCCGTGTGCTCTATAACAATCAAGATATCGGTTTCCTTGGGGAAATCGGCCAGGTGATCATTAGAATTTGGACGGCGGAAGGCCAGGTGACACCAACGCCCACGATAACGAGAACGCCCGCCCCGCCCACGGCGACCCGGGCAAGCACGCCGGCCCCTGGAGGCTGAGTCTTGCCTGAGCCTGACAGCAGCTTCCACCTCATCTCCCTGGGGTGTGCGAAAAATAGTGTGGACTCCGAGTCGATGGCGCGCCTTCTCCTCAAGGGCGGCTATCGCGCAATCCCTTCACCCGAAGGCGCCGATGTCGTGATCGTGAACACGTGTGGATTTATTGGTCCGGCACGGGATGAATCCTTTGAAGTGCTCCGTGAGCTCGCAGAGTGCAAGGAGGCCGACCAAACGCTCATCGCGGCTGGTTGTCTTACACAGCGTTACGGAGAGGCCGTGGTACGAGAAGTGCCCGGCATCGATGGTGTCCTGGGAACCAGACGATGGATGGATATTCTTGAGATCGTCAGGAAAACTCGTGAGCGTCGACTGCGAGCCCCAGTCTACCATCTCCCCGATGTCCCTACCGTAGGTCAAAAGGAACAGGGTGTTGCACGCGTCGCGGTCCAGGGAGCCAGCGCGTATATCAAGATTGCGGACGGGTGCCGACGACCATGCGCTTTCTGTGCGATTCCCCTGATCAAGGGACCTGCGGTGAGCCGCCCTCCCCAGGCCATCCTGTCAGAGGCGCGGGAACTCCAATACCAGGGAGTACGGGAAGTCATCCTCATCGCCCAGGACACAACGGATTATGGGCACGACCTCGATATGAAGGACGGCCTTGCTACACTTTTAACCGATCTGGTGCAGACCGCCCCGGATCTGGATTGGATACGAGTGATGTATGCTTACCCCGGATATGTAACCGAAGGTCTGATCGATGTGATGGCCAGGCACGCGCAAATCATTCCTTATCTTGATATGCCCCTCCAGCATAGCAACCGGGATGTTCTCAGACAGATGCGTCGACCCGCAAACATGGACTGGGTGTACAAGACGATCGAGAAGATGCGAGCAGCGATGCCGGATCTTGCCTTACGCACAACCTTCATCGTTGGCTATCCAGGGGAGACGGAGAGTTCCTTCTTGGAACTCCTTGGATTTGTTGAAAGCGTAAAGTTTGATCGAGTAGGGGTCTTTACTTTTTCTTATGAAAGTGGAACGAGCAGTGAGGCGTTGGGAGATCCGGTACCATTTGAGGTGAAGCAAGATCGGCGCACCCGTTTGATGGAAGTCCAACAAGGAATTTCTTTATCGAAGAACCAGCGTCTCGTCGGAAAAACGTTGGATGTCCTCATTGAAGGACATGACAACGAGCTATCGCTTGGACGATCCTATCGAGACGCTCCCGAAATCGATGGATTGATCCTGGTGGAGGGCGAAATCCCGACGGGGGAAATGGTGGGGGTTCGGATTACTGGAGCTCTTACGTATGATTTATCTGGGATCCGCGGGCCCGAGTCACTGGTAGAAAACTGATCCCCCCTCCCATATACTGGTCTTCTTAGCCTTTTTACAAATAAGAACTGTTACGAAGGGATAGGTTCTCTCGATTTGCATGATGTGGATTGCCGGCAGAAGAATCACCATCATCTAGCTCGCGGGTAGATCTCCAACTTCCACATTGAATTTGATAAGGAGCCGTCAAGACTGAGCGATGTCGTATTTCTTCCAAGGGGCGTTGGCCGGCTATGGCATCGCTGTTCCCGTAGGTGCGATCGCGGTGTTGATCGTCGAGACAGGTCTGCGCCGAGGGTTTCGGGCCGGGTTTGCGGCTGGAGCGGGAGCTGCGGCGGCAGATGCGCTCTACGCATCGCTGGCGATTATCGCCGGGGAAGCCCTTTCGACGATCCTGTTTCCCTATGGGGAGGGGATCAAGCTTGTCGGGGGCGTCGTAATCCTTGGGATTGGCGCTTATGGAATTTGGATGACCGTACGGGAGTATCGCGAGAAGCACATTCCAAAACCCATGGAGCCCATAGAGGAGAGAAATATATTTTTCCAGTTTCTGGCTCTCACGATTTTCAACCCTCTTACGATCGTGTATTTTTCGATCATCATCCTGGGAGGTGGTGTGAAGGATATCACTCGTCCAATCGAGGGTTTGTTGTTTGCCACCGGAGCAACCCTGGCATCTTTATCCTGGCAAACGTTTCTTGCCGGGATCGGCGCCTTTGCTCACGAACGGATGACGCCAAAATTCAAGATGATCGCCAGCTTGTTCGGGTATATTGTAGTGATGGGGTTTGGACTTAGGATGCTTTTCGTCAGGACTTGATACAATTCAAAGGGCAGGATGTCGTAGAGGTAGAAGTCGTGTCGACTTTTCGGGATAAACAATGATGGATTCGAGAAAGATTAATACCGTTCTTTTTGACCTTGACGGTACCTTGAGATTCAGCGATCCGCCGTCGATTGATACGTTCCATCGCCACGCCGCGGAACATGGGATCCAACCGGATCCGAATTCTCAGCGTGCTGCCAGGCGTTGGGTATCCGCGTATTGGGCAAACTCTGATGAGTTGCTCGAGGACATGGAGATCTACGGCAACCATCCAGACAATGGCGCATTCTGGACGAATCATGCCCGCAAACACCTCATCGTCCTCGGAGGGAGCGAGGGGCAGGCCGAGCAATTGGCGCCTGAAATTACAAGCATCATGCAGGAACAATATGACCCAACAGGCGTCGTCGCGGAAGATGCTTTCGAAACGCTGGACACATTAAAAGAAGATGGATATCGCCTGGGGGTGGTCTCCAATCGTCAGAAACCCATCAAGGACGTCATCGAAGAATTGAACCTTCAGGATTATTTTGAGATCACCCTCGCGGCAGGGGAAGTGGGTTGGTGGAAGCCGGATCCTCGCTTGCTGATCTTTGCAGCGGAGTTGATGCAAACATCTCCCGAGTCAATCGCCTATGTCGGGGACAACTTCTATGCTGACGTAATCTCGGCTGAGGGTGCAGGGATGTGCGCGGTGCTCCTGGACCCTCTGGGCTTGTACCCAGAGGCCGAGTGCACTGTGATCCAAAAACTTGGAGATTTGAACGGGATATTGAACACCAACGGCAGAAAATGATTGAGCGCGATTAGAACGGTATCCGTAGGTTTTTCGGTGGGTCAGCGTGGATTGACTCCGGCACGTGGAAAACTTATACTAAAAGTTAAGGCGGACCAGGAGTAATACAGATATGGATGAAGTGAGGACAATTAAAGGTTGAGATTCAAGGCACATGGGCATCATGCCCGCGTGCCTTTTTGTTTCAAATTGGATGCAGGGAGGCACAATGGATTATGGAATGATCGGTAAGATCGAGAAGGCGAAGCGATATGCTGCCGAACGAGAGCGGATTCGCTTTGATTCTTTTAATGCGACTTTTGATGGCGAGAACAATGCACATCGCGTCGTCTATGAGGACGGGGTCTGGCGATGTGATTGTGATTTCTTCCTTTCGAGAGGCGTGTGCAGCCACACGATGGCGCTTGAGCGCATCTTGCAGGACATGCTGCAGGTTCCTGTAGAGTCACTATAATTGAATTAAATTTACCGACAGACCTTGGACGGACGCGTCTGAAATCGGATAGATCGCATATTCATGGCGGGGTAGAAAATACCCCGCTTCGCATTATGTACAGCGGTTGTTTTCAAAGCGTGTTGACAGTACAGTTGAGCGCGCTGGAAAATGCAGCACAAACCAGAGGTTCGGTAATGCTTAAGCAGTTGAGGGAGGCCATTTGAAGCGCTGGCAGTTCTGGCTGGGGCTGGTCATCAGTGCGTTTTTTTTATGGCTCGCACTTCGGGGCCTGCACCTCGATACAGTCTGGGACGTTCTGCAGATCGCGAACTATTGGTGGGTTATACCTGG
Organism: uncultured Anaerolineaceae bacterium; assembly: GCA_964570595.1. Taxonomy (GTDB): domain Bacteria; phylum Chloroflexota; class Anaerolineae; order Anaerolineales; family E44-bin32; genus E44-bin32. The sequence goes on from CAZMZL010000069.1 coordinate 6,235, forward strand.
TGTTGCGATCTACTTTCTGGGGGTTTGGGCGCGTGCCTGGCGATGGCACTATCTGCTCAGACCACTGAAGGATATTCCCACGAAGAAGATGTTTCCCATGGTTGCGATCGGGTACATGGGAAACAACATTTACCCCGCTCGTGCGGGTGAGCTGCTCCGGGCCTACGTCTTGAGACAGGATGAAGGCATCCCTATTTCAACTTCATTGGCCACCATCATCATCGAGCGTGCTTTTGATGGATTGGTGATGCTTGCGTTTGTGTTTGTTAACCTCCCTGAGTTGGCGACCCTTACCGCTGAATCCGGCTTTGCCGGCAGCATTCGCGGGCTGGCCCTGGTGGGGGTGGCGGTTTTCTTTACGGCAGTGACGATATTCATCTCTATGGCCATTTATCCAGCCCGCGCTCGGGGCATTTTCCTGTGGGTAAATGCTCGTTTTGTGCCTGAAGGCTATCGGGAAAAACTTGGCGCCTTTGCTGATCGATTTATTCAGGGATTGGCCTCGCTGCGTTCTCCTGCGGATGTGGCCATGGTCTTGCTGACGACAATCGTCATCTGGCTACTGGAGACCGGGAAATATTGGCTCCTGATGCATGCCTTCCCATTTGAGGTGAGTTTCTTCGCACTCATGTTGATGAACGGGATCGTGAATCTCGCTACGACCATCCCCTCAGCTCCAGGCTATATTGGCACATTTGACGCACCCGGGATTGCGCTGTTAGAGGCATACGGCGTGCAAGGTGCAATCGCCGCGGCCTACACGTTGGTACTGCATGTAGCGCTCTGGTTGCCGATCACGCTGTTGGGTGGTTACTACATGATACGAGCGGGATTGAGCTGGACGCAGGTACAGGCTGATGCTTCAGCAAAGGAGACACCATGAGGGTTGCCATCGTTGGGGCCGGAATCGGAGGGTTGGTCGCAGCCTTGGACCTCGCAAAGGGTGGCAGAGAGGTTGTTGTTTTTGAAGGCGGGGATCAGGTTGGCGGTTTATCCGCCGGATTCAGCATTCCGAGATGGGAGTGGTCTGTGGAGCACTACTACCACCACTGGTTTGCATCGGATGAACATGTGCTTGGGCTTATTGATGAGTTGGGCTGGAGCCACAAAGTGATTTTCACCAGACCGGTCACGGCGGTGTACTTTGAAGATCATTTTTACGCCCTCGATTCGCCCATGGCCGTTCTCACATTCCCGGGATTGCCCTTTATCCAACGGATACGCATGGGGCTTGTCGTTGCTTACCTCAAATATCTCGCTCGCTGGAAACCTCTTGAGAAGGTAACCGCAGATGCCTGGCTGCGGACATGGATGGGGAATCTTACCTATCAGGCTCTCTGGGAACCTCTTCTGGAAAGCAAGTTTGGGTCCGATTATCGAGATGTAAATATGGCGTGGATGTGGGCGCGCTTCAAAGCTCGCACCCCGAGACTGGGCACTTTTGAGGGTGGTTTTCAGGCGTTCATGGATCATCTGGCTGAACACGTGAAGGGCATGGGAGTAGAAATAAGACTACGTTCGCCCGTAAGCAAAATTCAACCAGCAGACAACGATCAATTGCGGGTTACGGTGAACGGTGAGACCCTGGAGTTTGATCAATGCCTCGTGACCGTCTCGCCTGCTATCCTCGCAAAAATTGCGCCCGATCTGCCGGGAACATATCTCGAGCAATTGTTGGGGATGAAATCCATGGGCGCGGTGGTGATGATCCTGGCGATGAATCAACGTCTCTCCGAAGAGGGTATCTACTGGCACAGCCTCCCCAAGTCTGCAGGGTTTCCATTCCTGTCGCTCGTCGAGCATACCAACTTTATCTCGTCGGATCGATTCGGGGGGGACCACATCATCTATGTTGGTGATTACCTGGAGCCCGGTCATGAATATTTCACCCTGTCCAATGAAGAGCTGCTTGAACGTTTTCTACCTGCATTTAGCCGGTTTAACCCGCAATTTAAAACTACATGGGTTCGCGATTCCTGGATATTCAGGACATCCTACGCGCAGCCCATTCCGCTTCTGAATCATTCGAAATCAATCCCGTCGATAGGGACTCCCATCCATGGCTTATGGTTTGCCAGCATGAGTCAGGTTTATCCATGGGATCGGGGCACGAATTTTGCAGTTGAGATCGCCCGTCGGTCAGCGCAGGAAATGCTTCACGCCTGACTGTTTGCTCGGCGATGGAATGACTTTGTTGGGGAAGATCAGCAGCTATTCTTTATTCCCCGATGCATCTGTCAGTCGAACGCTGATGTTATAATCACGGCTCATTCATATCTGGATACTCTCGAGAGGAAACTTGATGACGGATCCAAGAATCGATCGATTGGCCCAGGTGCTTGTGTCCTTTTCAACAAACATCCGCCCGGGAGATCGCGTGCTTATTGAGGCACAACCCGCATCCGAGCCTCTCGTGCGGGCATTGTATAAGCGTATTCTCGATGCTGGCGGACATCCACATATGCTCATCTCGCTATCCGGGATGTTCAGTCATACCGGGCTTGATGATCTCTTCCTGGACAACGCCAGTGATGCACAGCTCGATTACCCATCTACTTTTTATGAATTGGCATACGGTGAGTTTGAATCACGCATCCGCATCCATTCCGAGGACAATACAAAATCCCTGACCCATGTTGACCAGCAGCGCATCGCCCGCAGGGCAAAAACCCTCCGTCCTGTTCTCAAAAAACAATTCACCAGGGGAGAAAATGATGACTTTCGTTGGCTAACGACGCTATACCCGACGAACGCGTACGCTCAGGATGCCGATATGAGTCTTTCAAAATTTGAAGACTACGTATTCCAAGCCTGCCATGTGGCTGATCCAGACGAAGACCCATTGGAGTATTGGAGAAAGATCGAAAAGGAGCAGGACCGGATCGTTAAAGCTTTGAATGGGCATGATCGCATCCGAGTCCGCAGTCCGCATTGTGACCTCGCCCTCTCCATGAAGGGTAGATCCTTTTTGAACGCCAGCGGAAAGAACAATATGCCTGATGGAGAGATTTTCACCGGACCGGTTGAGGACTCTGTATCGGGTAGAGTGTTTTTCTCATATTCATCGGTGAGCGATGGCGTGGAGGTTGAGGGGGTGGAGTTGATCTTCAAAGAAGGAAAGGTGGTTGAGGCGACGGCAACAAAAAATGAAGCATACCTGCTTCAAAGGCTTGACACCGACGACGGCTCGCGATTTCTGGGCGAATTTGCCATCGGTCTAAACTACGGCATAACACAACACACGAAAAACATTTTATTCGATGAGAAAATCGGCGGATCGATTCATATGGCGCTCGGAGCCGGCTATCCCGAGACTGGAAGCACGAATGAAAGCGCCATCCATTGGGATTTCGTCACCGACATGCGTGAAGATGCCGAGATTGATCTGGACGGCGAGATCGTCTACAAGAATGGCGAGTTCATCATCTAGATTCTTTATCCTTGCAGAACCTGTATGAGGACGGATATGAAAATTCACCGGATCACACTCTTCTTGATGTTCTTGACCCTCGCGGCGTGTACGACTGGGCAGAGGCCTGAAGCGGAGCTTCCAAGCCCTACAGTAAGATCGAGGTCCACGTCCACACCTCCACCCACTGCAACCACATATGTTACACCTACGATCGAAGGATCGGATGATGTCAGCCGAGAAGGCGATTCGCTGCCCGCCGCGAAGAACACCCTTTTTTCGACTTCGGGTTCCTGTTCGATTTGTCATACGAATCTAATGGACGAAACCGGTAAAGACGTCTCCATCGATACGACCTGGCGCGCTTCGATGATGGCAAACTCTGCTCGTGATCCCTATTGGCTCGCGACCGTGCGAGAAGAGGTGGAATTGTTCCCCGAATTGGCGGAAACCATCGAGGAACGATGCAGCCGATGCCATATGCCCATGGCGAACTACACTTCAACGGTCGAAGAATCTCCGGTGTCCATGTTCGGGGAGCGTGGTTATCTCAATCCTGACCACGATCTACATACATTTGCGATGGATGGGGTTTCGTGCGCACTTTGCCATCAAGTTCGGGAAGATAATCTGGGTCAGGCAATCAGCTATAGCGGTGGGTTCTACGTCGACGATGAATTGCGGTCCCCCGATCGTTTAATCTTTGGTCCGTATACGATTGACGATCAACAGGCAGATATCATGCAGGGTGCATCTGGGTACAGGCCCGAGCAGGGGCTCCACATCTCGACGTCGGAATTCTGCTCGACATGCCATACGCTCTACACTCCCTTCGTGGATGCGGAGGGTAATGTAGCCGGGGAATTCCCGGAGCAGGTGCCTTATTTCGAGTGGTTTTACAGTGATTATCGTCGCACACGAACCTGCCAGGATTGTCATATGCCTGATGCAGGCGGTGGCGTGAAGATTTCGATCACCAGTGAAGCGCTCCGCAGCCCCTTCGCTGTGCATGGTTCTGTGGGTGGCAACGCATACATGCTCAGGCTGATGGACAGATTTGGGGACGATCTCGGATTGACAGCCTCCAGCGAGGATTTTGAGGATTCTATCGCACGAACGCTCAGTCAACTGCAGAATGACACTGCGGAACTCACGCTGGAAGAAGTCCGTCAATCTGGTTCTCGCATCTTCGCGAACGTCGTTATTAAAAACCTCGCGGGTCACAAATTCCCGACGGCATATCCTTCTCGTCGAGCATGGCTGCGATTCGTGGTTCGAGATGCGAACGATCAAATCGTATTCGAATCGGGTGGTTACAACCCTGATGGTTCGATTACGGGAAACGCGAACGATGCAGACCCGACGATGGTTGAGCAGCATTACGAGGCCATCGTCCAGCCAGAGCAGGTGCAAATCTATGAGGCCATCCTGCAGGATACAGAGAACGACATCACGACAGATTTGTTGAAAGCCGCCAGCTACCGTAAGGATAATCGACTTTTGCCTTCCGGCTTTGAAAAAGGGGCACCCTATGAAGACATTGCTGTGCGGGGTGATGCCAGACCCGACGAGGACTTTCTCGGTGGGACGGATACAATTCAATATGTCGTCGATATTGGCGATTCGCCGGGTCCATTTACCATCTCGGTCGAGCTTCTCTATCAATCCATAGGATATCGGTGGGCGGAAAATTTTCGTGACTTCAGTGCAGAGGAAGTAGAACAATTCCTGGGATATTATGATCAGGTTTCGAACGAGCCTGTGATCGTCTCCAGTGCGGAAGTGAAAATCGGAGGATAAATCCGAGTGTTCTAATAATCAAAAAGGAGGGCCGCCCTAAGAGGGCGCCCTCCAACCTCTGCTTCCGGGTCAGCATACCCGGGACATCGACCTCGTTCGTTGGGGGAGGATCACGAGCGGAAAACGATGCAAGCCTCAGCCCAAAATTGGTGAAATCAAAGCCCCTTCCCCTGTAAAAGCAGAGGGACTGGCGGGAGGGTGGGAAATTGTGTTCTTCCATAGACGCGTTCGCTGTGCCCGTAATGGACTGGCCATTTTCCACCCCTTTTTAATCCGGTCCGATTTTTCCTTTTTGCGATCAAACCTCCAGGCGAAAGTCTTTCACACGATAAAACATGTCCAAAGAATGTGCACGCATTGATGACATTTCAGCCAGGAAACTAATATGGACTGAATTCGTGGGATTTGCGTGACGTTCTCCACTATTTAATGTCAGCTAAGAACCATATGCTTTGGACACATTCGAGGGATGATGCACGAGCTGTCGATCACGGAGAGTATTCTAAAGATTGCCCTGCGACATGCGGATTCTGCCGGGGCAAGTAAGATCACAGATATCCATCTTGTCATCGGGAAGCTGGCTTCAGTTGTGGACGAATCGGTCAAATTTTACTGGGACATCATCAGTGAGGATACGATCGCTGAAGGAGCGAGCTTACACTTCCGTACCATCCCGGCCCAAATCTTATGTCTCGATTGTGATATGCGGTATCATCCCGAAGAGGGCGAGTTGGCATGCCCGGATTGCAGCAGTTTTCACGTAAGAGTGATTGCGGGTGAGGAATTCAGGGTAGAGGCCATCGAAGTTGAGTCGCCCACGGATGAACCTGGCAAGGACTCTGGAGCGTTGGGATGAAGGATCGAATCGAAGTTGTTGAAAAAATCATGAGCGAGAATGAGCGTCTCGCTTCAGAAAATCTAAACCTGTTGAATGATGCAGGGATCCTGGGTTTAAATTTGATGGCTTCTCCAGGTGCGGGGAAGACCTCACTCATTGAAAATATGCTCGGCGCTCTGTCCACACAATTGCGGATCGCAGTGATCGATGGAGACATCGCCACGAGCATTGATGCGGATCGAGCGGCGGCTGCGGGCGCAGTCGCCGTCCAGATTAACACCGGAGGGGAGTGTCATCTCGATGCGGTGATGATGAAAGAAGCCCTGACACAACTCAATCTGGACGAAATCGATTTGCTCATTGTCGAAAACGTGGGGAATTTGATCTGCCCGGCTGAATTCAAACTAGGGACACATCGTAGTGTTCTTATTGCATCGATCCCCGAAGGAGACGATAAACCTTATAAATATCCGGGCATGTATCGCGGGGTTGATGCTCTGGTCATCAATAAAATCGATCTTCTTCCGTTCGTTGAATTCGACATGACTTACTTTAAACAAGGAGTCCAGGTATTAAGCCCAGAACTGGTTGCCTTTCCATTGTCGTGTAAAACCGGAGAGGGTTTGGATCTCTGGATCAACTGGGTGGAAGACCAAGTGAGCAGACATCGGGGCGAATGACCATGGAGGGAATGCGTATCCACATTCGTGGTGTGGTCCAGGGTGTTGGCTTCAGACCATTCGTCTATCAGATCGCAGTACGGTCTTCGTTGTTGGGTTGGGTGCGTAACACATCGGCCGGAGTCGATATCGAGGTTGATGGTTCCCGCAAAGCGCTCAAGGAATTTGTTCATGCGCTTGAAGATGAGACACCGCCCCTGGCAAAAATCGATGAGATCCAGGTGGATTGGCAGCCTGCCATGGGTTTCTCGTCCTTCGAGATTGTTCCATCAGAATATATCCCGGGTGCTTTCCAACCCATTTCTCCAGATATAAGCCTTTGTGAGGACTGCTGGAAAGAGCTTCATGATCCTGCCGATCGGCGATTTCGGTATCCCTTCATCAATTGTACAAACTGCGGACCGCGCTTCACGATCATTTCGGATATTCCCTACGATAGACCGAACACGACGATGGCCGGATTCGATATGTGTGAAGCGTGCCAGGAGGAATATCGCGATCCTCTCGACCGCCGATATCATGCTCAACCGGTGGCGT
>CAZMZL010000070.1:0-13421 GCA_964570595.1 uncultured Anaerolineaceae bacterium
ATTGAAGCTGCAAAGAGATTCAACCTAAACATGCCGATGCTGCCTTAGGAAACCCGCTTTTATAAGCAGATTGTTCGTTCAATCACGCAATGACCTTGCCTGATATTCTTCAGTCATTCATGCGTTATTGCACTTCGTAGTTGAATCCAAGTTTGAAGATTAAACACACTGGACCAACAAATGTTCAATCATATGTGCGGCCGGTGCATTTCTCTCCTGAATCTAACTACGGAATTATCCCCAGGAATACGATACAATTCACGCCATCATGCGTCGCATCTCGCCCCTGATCCTGTTCCTGATCATGTTCCTGATCATCCTCTTGCTTGTGAGCATCGGCCCAAGCGAACAAACGCTTGGATCGAACGTGAGGCTCGTCTATCTTCACGGCGCCTGGGTATGGACCGCGCTAATCGGCTTCGCCGCAGCCGCCATCTTCGGGCTTGCGGGTCTGGTGATTGAAAAGGAACGGGTGCAGCGCAACGCGATCTCCTTCGGCCAGGCCGCGACGTTGTTCTGGGTATCCTACCTCCCGCTGAGCATGTGGACGATGCAGGCGAACTGGGGCGGGCTCTTTCTTGAAGAACCGCGCTGGCGCATGGCGCTTGATTTCGCCATCGTCGCTGTGCTCATCCAGGTCTCGATTCTCGTCATTAAAAATGCCCGCGTGGGTGGAATGCTCAATTTCATCTATTTTTTAATCCTGGTCTTGCGATTGTCACAAACCGAGCAGGTGATGCACCCCCCCTCCCCCATCCTTACATCTGACTCGCTCATCATTCGAGCATTCTTCTTCATTCTTCTTTTTTGCTGTCTTCTTGCAGGCTATCTGCTCTCTCGGTGGCTGGAGAAGAAAGCTTCAATCCAGTAATGGCTTCGCGGCCTGGTCCTCGACTTCGCACGCAGCTCATCGCCTTCACGTTCACACGAACGGTGATAAACACTGCCTTCCGCATGGTGTATCCTTTCATGCCCGTATTTGCACGCGCCCTGGGTGTCGATATTGAAGCAATAGCCTTGGCGGTGACCGCACGTTCAGCCCTGGGCATCACTGGACCGTTCATTGGATCAGCAGGTGATCAACTTGGACGGAAATTTGCCATGTTCGTTGGCCTCATCCTTTTTATCCTCGGCATGGCCGTCGTTGTATTATGGCCCACCTACGCGAGTTTCTTCCTCTCCCTCCTGCTGGGAGGCTCAGCCAAGATCATATTCGATCCCAGCATGCAGGCTTATCTGGGAGACCGGACACGCTATGATCAACGCGGTCGCGTACTTGCCATTACCGAGTTCGGATGGTCGGGCGCAGCTTTGATCGGCATACCCCTCGCTGGATGGGTGATCGCATTTTTCGGCTGGGTCGCACCCTTCACCTTGTTGGGGATCCTGGGAATACTCGCTACCCTCGTCATCTGGAGAATCATTCCCGGCCCGAGCCCTACCCCAACTCAACGAGTACCCCTGAGAAAATCCATGCGAACGATCCTGGCGCATCCAGCTGCACTCCCCGCGCTCGGCGTGGTCGTCCTCCTCAGCATGGGGAACGAAGCCGTAACCCTGATCTATGGTGTGTGGATGGAAGATGCCTTCGCGCTCCAGGTGATCGCGCTGGGGAGCACATCGATCATTATTGGGTTGGCCGAATTGAGCGGTGAAGGCCTGGTCGCATCATTCACCGATCGCCTTGGCAAACGACGCTCGGTAAGCATTGGTATTGTACTGATCGCCATAGCCTGTGTGAGCCTGCCAATCCTAGGGCGAGGTTTTGTCGGCGCGCTGGTCGGCCTGTTCTTCTTCTTCATCACCTTCGAGTTCACCTTCGTGAGCATCCTGCCCATCATGACCGAGATCGTCCCTACGGCGCGAGCGACGCTGTCCGCAAGCACATTCGCTGCGGCAGCCGTAGGTCGGGCGCTTGGAGCCCTGGTGAGCCCGACATTGTTCAATTATGGCATCCTCGCGAATGCACTCCTTGCCACTGCTCTGGCCATCCTGGCTCTCGTGGTGTTCCGCCGATTCGTTCGGGTAGAATAGTGAGCAGGAAATAGATACCGGGAATTAGGGATAAGGTCATAAGGCACAAAGGCAATATGGCACGAAAAAAAAAGGCGCCAGATCATTCGTTCCGCAAATCCCAGATCCCTGATCCCGCACTTTCCATGGAGACTACCATGACACAACCCCAGCCATGTGACCTCATCATCCATTCCGCCTCGCAGATGCTCACGCTCCGTGGCGGTCCGCAACGTGGTTCGTCTCTGGGTGATCTACACATCATCGAAGATGGCGCCGTAGCCATACAGGAAGGGATCATCATCGCCGTCGGCAAGAGCGAAGACATCCTCCACTCGCACCCGTGCGACCAAGTGATCGATGCCCACGGGCGGGTGGTATTACCAGGCTTTGTGGACCCACACACGCATCTGATCTGGGCGGGTGATCGTGCCGGCGAGTTTGAACAGCGGGTGAGAGGGGCGAGCTACATGGAGATCATGGAGGCGGGAGGCGGGATCGCGTCCACCGTCGAGGCCACCCGGTCTGCGAACCTTGATGAGCTTGTCAAACTGGGAAGCGCACGAGCGCAGACCATGTTTGCGCACGGCACTACAACCGCAGAAGCGAAGAGCGGGTATGGCCTCGATCTCTCCACCGAACCCCGCATGCTTGACGCCATCCTCAAAATCGACGAATGCGGTCCGATCGAACTCACACCCACCTTCCTGGGCGCACACGCCCTGCCGCCAGAGTTCGAGGGCACACCCGAATCAGGTTATGAAACGTACACCGAATTCATCGCCGAGCAGGCGCTGCCTAAGCTGGTGGATTGGTGGGGGATGAACCACGCCGATCTGCCCCTCCCCTTCGTGGATGTCTTTTGTGAAGAAGGCGCCTTTTCACTCGAGCAGAGCAGGAAAATCCTGCATAAAGCGAGGGAGCTTGGGTACCCTCTGAAGATCCATGCGGACGAATTCGCAGGGATCGGAGGGACGGGTCTGGCCGTGGAATTAGGCGCCATCTCGGCCGATCATCTGGTGCACACCCCTAAGAACGACATCCTCGCGCTCGGCCACTCTGACACCGTCGCGGTCGCTCTCCCCTGTACGCCCTTCGGTTTGGCCGAGGATGCCTATACACCGGCAGATGAATTCCTGGCTGCGGATGGGATTCTGGCCATCGCGACCGATCTGAACCCGGGTACGGCCTGGTGTGAGAGCATGCAGTTCGCCATCGCACTGGCCTGTCGCTACATGCAGCTCACGCCGGCGCAAGCCATTGCCGCCGGGACGATCAATGCCGCGGCGGCCATCGGGCGTGAAAGCCGCATCGGCAGTCTCGAGGCGGGCAAGCAAGCAGATGTGCTCATCCTTGACGCCCCAAACTACGGTCATCTCGGATATCGATTCGGGATCAATCTGGTCGCTAGTGTAGTAAAGAAAGGTATTGTATATTCGCGAGACACCCACCTGGGAGGAGACCTGCATGCTTGAAAATATATCACTTACATCGGTTTTGTTGTTTCTGGGCGTTGTCGGCATTGTCTGGATATTGCTGCGCTTCCTGTTCCGCTTCACGATGCGCATCTTTACCTGTGGTTTGTTCTTCCTGGCCGCCATCGGCATCGCCTGGGTCCTCATTAAACTAATTTTCTAGACCCAGCAGCGGAACGAACGCAGAAGCTGCGTTCCCAACATGAGATCCGGCCCCTCTGTTAGGGTTGTATCTGTTGGGGAGCCTATGCGTTTGAGCCACGTCTGTCGACTGTGTAGACAAGAAAACAGTGAGTGCTACGGGTTCAGTTCGCACTTAATATGAGAAAAGAGCCAGCAGGGAAAAACACATCTGTCTCTTGTTCTTATGGGATGATGTCCAAATTTAGCCGTGATTCAAGCTCCGGCTTTCGGGATGATGATCCAGAAGAGGAGATAAGGAAGGATGCCGGGTAAGCCGCCCGGGAGCGCAAGCAAGATAAAACCAAGGCGGAACCAGGTCGGGCTCAGTCCAAAAAATTCCCCCAGACCGCCGCATACCCCGCCTAAGACCCGATTCGTCCTTGAACGTCTCAGTACCTTTTTGTTCTTTTCAACCACGATGAACCTCCTCGATGAGTTCTTGTGATTATGCCACCATCTCCCGCCAATAGGTGACGTGAGACTGACAGAGGACGGATTAAGCCCCGCCGCTGTCATCCCGATCTCCAACGTTATAAATTGGATTGAAAACGGGTTGCGTACCTGATAAAAACGGGCTGTCCTAAAAGGGGAGGAAAACGAAACTTCACCCTCACCCCAACCCCTCTCCCTGAAAAGGAGAGGGGCTTTGATTCGTCGACATAAGAAGCTGCCTGTTTCTGTGGCTTGCTCCACTCCTTGCTGGGAGTACCCGCTGGGAGGAGGATGGAGGTAAGGGCGGGAAGGGATGGCAATTCCGGTGGTGGCCGTTTTCCAGCACAAACACGTCAAAGTTGGAGCAGACCCAGGGTTGAAAGTCGAGCCGGACTCGCCAAAGATAGAATCTGATAAAAAAACGGAGCTGCCTCTTTTGGGGCAGCCCCGTGTAGCTCATTTCATCCTCGCCGGTTTAATACTCCGGCATAGGAGGCATGGGTGGAGGCGTCTCTTCGGGCAGGTCCGTGATCAGGGCTTCGGTGGTGAGGATCATGGCTGCGATCGAAGCTGCGTTCTCGAGCGCACCCTTGGTGACTTTCGCAGGGTCAATAATGCCCGCTTCCACCATGTCCACGAACTCTTCCTTGAGGACATCATATCCGATGTTCTTGTTCCCGGCCTCTTCCTGGCGGCGACGGACATTCTCAATGATGACTGCCCCGTCTTTCCCGGCATTCTCGGCGATACCTTCCATGGGAACTTCCAGCGCGGTGCGGACGATGTTGATACCGACGGTCTCATCATCATTCGCGCCCTTGACTTTCTTGAGCGTCCCTATGGCGTTCACCAATGCGACTCCGCCACCGGGAACGATGCCTTCTTCAACGGCCGCTCGAGTGGCAGAGAGCGCATCTTCGACGCGATGCTTCTTCTCTTTTAGCTCGGTCTCGGTCGCAGCGCCCACACGGATGACGGCCACGCCGCCGGCGAGTTTCGCCAGACGTTCTTGCAGTTTCTCCTTGTCGTAGTCGCTCGTGGAGCGGTCGATCTCGACTTTAATTTCCTCGATACGACCCTTGATCCGGTCTGTCTCTCCGGAGCCTTCGATGATCGTGGTGTCATCCTTCGTCACGACGATCTTTCCAGCCTTACCGAGATCATTAACCGTGACCGATTCCAGCTTGCGGCCGAGTTCTTCGGTGATGACCGTACCACCCGTGAGGATGGCGATATCCTGCAGCATGGCCTTCCGTCGATCGCCAAACCCGGGGGCTTTGACGGTGACGACATTTAACATGCCGCGCAGCTTGTTCAAAACCAACGTGGCCAGCGCCTCACCATCGATGTCCTCGGCGATGACGACCAGATCACGCTTCCCGATCTGAACGAGCTTCTCCAGAATGGGGACAATGTCCGTCGCAGCAGATATCTTCTTGTCGTGGATGAGCACATAGGGCTCTTCAACGACGGCTTCCATATTCTCCGGGTCTGTGACGAAATACGGGGAAATATAACCGCGATCGAACTGCATACCCTCCACGTATTCGGTCTCAAACTCAAGACCCTTGGATTCCTCAACGGTGATGACGCCGTCTTTTCCGACCTTGTCCATCACTTCTGCAATCAACTCACCGATCTCTCGATCCTGCGCAGAAATAGCTGCGACGGCAGCAATTTCCTCTTTGGTCGTGACGTCGATGGCCTGCTTTCCAATCGCTTCAGCAACGGTCGCCGAGGCTTTCTGGATGCCGCGCTTGAGCAGCATGGGATTGGAACCAGCGGCGAGGCTCTTGAGCCCATCCGTGACCATCGCATGTGCAAGCACCGTCGATGTCGTCGTGCCGTCACCGGCGATATCATTCGTCTTCGTCGCGGCTTCCTTCAGTAGTTGAGCTCCCATATTCTCAAATGGGTCCTCGAGTTCGATTTCCTTGGCTACGGTGACACCATCATGGGTGATCGTAGGTGATCCAAATTTTCGATCCAGGGCGACATTACGGCCCTTTGGACCGAGCGTCGTGGCAACGGCATTGGCCAAAACATCCACGCCGATCTTGAGCCGCCTTCTGGCATCTTCTCCAAATGCTATTTGCTTCGCTGACATAACTTCTTCGCTCCTATGATTAGTCTTGTAATATTATTCAAGTTCTATGGATCATCAATTTTCGATGATCGCGAGAATGTCGCTCTCACGCAGAATGAGAAGTTTGTCCGCCTCGACCTTGATCTCCGTACCGGCATACTTGGCAAAGAGAACGGTGTCTTTCACGGAAACTTCCATGGCGAGGTGTTTGCCCTCATCATCGCGCGAGCCCGGTCCTATCGCGAGTACCTCTCCCTTTTGAGGTTTCTCTTTTGCCGTCTCCGGCAATACGATCCCGCTTGCCGTCACTTCCTCCTCTTCAAGCGGTTTGACCAGTAAGCGATCGCCTAGCGGTTTGATCTTCATCGACATGCTTTCCCTCCTATAAATTTGGAATGACTAATTTCGGTCTTCGGCCGATTAGCACTCTCCAATGTAGAGTGCTAACGACGTCGAAAGTTTACCTAAATTGATGCGTGATGTCAAGAGGGTGCCGAGTTCTGCCGAGTTCACGTCGTGGGCGTAGAGGTCGGCTCGGGCGTTGGAAGAGGCGGGGAACCGGGGCTTGCGCAAATGGCGCGCCCCTCAGAAACGATCGCCGCCACGAGCGGATTCCTTCCATATTTTACCATCAGGTTAATGAAGATCCGCTCCGCATCGTCGCAAGATGTAAGATACGCCTCATCACCAGCGTAGAATGTTAGCGCCGATCCATAGGTATAGTAATATTCCAGGGTCTCATCGCTCAGGATCATCCCGGGAACCACCTGGCCAAGCTGGCCGGCAAGCTCGCTCCCGGGCTCACAGTTGTACACGCCCAACTCACACAACAAGTCACCCACTTCTTCTGCGCTGCACCCGTCTAGCGCGCATTTAAATACCGGTATTGCGCTTTCATAATTGCGAGCCTGAAAGTACACACTGCCCAGCCGGGCATAGATCTCGGGATTGGCCGGGTCAATGGCCAGCGCACGTTCGGTGTTCAATGCCGATACAAAGAATTCCCCATCCTGCATATAGGTACGTCCTATCGCCAGATATGGGTTTGGATCCTCGATACCAAGCTGCTCATTTATTTTTGCAGCCTTTGCGAAATTCAACAGAGCCGAATCGATATCCCGCAGTGTGCGATAGTTTGCGCCAATTTTCAGATACAAAAAAGTCAGGTTGGGATTAATTTGCACCGCCTTTTTGTATTCCTCGATCGCCCTCAGATACAGTCCCTGGTTCTCGAGAACTGTCCCGTTCACTCGATAGATATCCATCAGATAGGGATCGCCCGCACCGGCTTCGGTCGCCCGCTCAACCGCGGTCCTGGCAAGATCAGCGGCCTGTGCGACGTTTTGTTGATCGACCAGGACTTCGGCGAGAAGGGCAAGCGCAAGGCTGTTTGTCTGATCGAGTTGACGTGCTTTTGTAGCAGAAAGGCGCGCCTCGGTGAGAAAGCGGTCTCGTCGATTGGTTTCTCGTATTTCGGTAAACGGGGAAATTTGGAGACTCCGGCCGCTCACGACCCACTCGTCTTCTCCGGAAGCCTCGATCACGCCCGAAAACGAGATTGCGCGCTCGCCCTCAGGTGTGGCTTCCAGATCGGAAAGCTCCGCCAAATCAGCGAGCTCGATCATGATTGCCGTGAGCTGTCCGTCCTCACCGAGCGTGGCGATAACATGTACCTCATCTCCAACTCCGATCGAATCGCGCACCTCCGCCGAAGCTGACCAATCGTAAACAAGCGCGCGGATTGCAAAAGCAAATGAGTTTTCCGGATCGGCCTCGACCGCCTTCTCGATCGATTGACGAGCTTCGTTCAACCTCAGCTGACGGTTTCCGAGGGTCGTTAAAAGGTCGCTGGAGTACGTTTGGACTCGCGCGAGTTCGGCCCAAAGATCGGCATTTTGCGGGTCAACTTCAACAGCGTTTCGATAAGCGCTTATGGCTTTTTCGAGATCGCCGGCGATGAAATGCGCCTGGGCTTCCTGATGATACGTCGTCGCGGAGCGGGTCGCAGTGGGAGTTGCCAGGAACAATGGCTGCACCTGGCCGCGATCACGCATCCAGAGCAAAAGGACTCCGACGCCGATCAACGTCATGAGTGCAAGGATGCGCCAGGGATTTGAGCGCCCCCGGCTATCACTTAAGCGTAATCGTTCACCCGTCAAACGCATCGTATCAAATCACTCAAATTTCAGGGGCTTTCTGTCGGTTTTACTTCAGGGGTCGGGGTACGTTCAATCCTGCCACAGAGGAAAAGACCTTCCTGGGCATTGAATACTGCAATTTCGTCCTCAGGGACGGAGAGAAGAATGTACTCGAAGATGTCGACCGCATCCGCACAGATCGCCTGTTTGGCGAGCGCCAAACCATAGGTGTAGTAGAACTCAACCACCCTTGGATCTGGTTGGGGGTCGTTCAGAGGCAGCCCCTCTACCCAGGCGCCTTCGGCGGACTGACCGCCTCGTATGGCCAGACTGAGCTGGATGATGGCTTCGTCGTAGACATTATTGTGATAATACATCCTCCCCAGATTTCCCCGCAGCCTGGGGTTCGCAGGATCTAGATCCACCGCTTGTTTTGCGTACTGACTCGCATTCCCAAACTGCCCGTCTCCGGCATATGCGTTCGCAATCAAAACCAATGGCTCTGTATTAATGGGGGCCAGCGCCACCGAGCCCAAATAGCTCTCAATGGCGCCATCAAGGTCTCCGAGGGCTCGAAGCATATTACCGACATCAATGTGAAGCTGAGGGATGTAGGGGTTGATGCTGCGGGCAACAAGGTAGGATTCAAGCGCCAGTTCCCGATTCCCCGTCATCTCCCAGACATAAGCGAGAGCTCTGTGCCCTTCGAGCAGTGAGCTATCCAGCTCGACCGCGGTTCTTGCTTCCTCCAGGGCGCGATCATAATCATTGACGTCGTTGTCGATAAGAATCTCGGCATAATATGCATGGATGAGGGGTGAATTCGGATTGAGGCCGACGGCTTTTTCGATTTCAATCAGGGCTTCCGCTGCAAGGGTTGATCGCTCCTCTGCATCCGTTGCCTGGCTCGCTTGAAAATCCAGCGACCATGCAAGCACCCCGTGCGCAAGCGCAGAATCAGGGTTCAATACCAGGGCATCACGTGCAGCCGTGTCGGCCCCCTCATAGTCGCCCGCAAACATTCTTACCCGGGCCAACTCGATATAATGAGAAGGCTCGCGTGGATCGACCATGATGGCTTCCTCGTAAGAGGCTTCTGCCTGCTGCAGTTTACCCGATTGAAATAAACTCTCTGCCTCGAGGACGTATGAAGCTGGACTGCGAGTCACCGTGGGCGTCGGGATGAAAAGAGGCGGTACAGAGGGAACATAAAACTGCCAGAGGTAGACGACTCCGGCAATCAGAACAAGGAGCAAGAGAACGCGCCACGGCCTCAGTGGTTTCCTCTTCTTCCGCATATTCCATTTGCTGCCACTCAGGTACATGTATTCACGCTGATTTCATTAATTTGATGATGTGGTTCTGGATATTACCACCTCAGATTTAACCCGGTCAAGACAAGAGTGTGCCACATGTGTATTAACCGCACATAAGATGAAGTGAGTTATAATGCGCCGCATGGATTCAACCCGACCAAATGCCCCACATGACGAAGACGATATCCCCCATCGGATACTCGAAAACTTAGGGGATGATCCAGTGGAAGGGCCTGATTCTTCGCAACCATCCTCCCGGCGGCGTCTCTTAATTTCCTTCCTGATCTACCTGGTCCTCATTCTGGCGGTGGGTATTTTCGCCTACCTTCAAGGCCGACAGATGCTGGAAGATGAAACCGTCACACAGATACAAGAATCGTTACAAGAACAATTCGAACTCGGCGTTGAGGATTTAGAAGCAGGGCGATACGAATTGGCTCGGCAGCGTTTTGAATCCATCATCCGCATCGATCCAAATTATCCCGAAGCAGAAGTCCGTGTCGTCCAGGCTTACGTCGCCCTGAACGTTCCCACGATTACGCCGACACCGAAGCCGACCGGGACGCCTGATCCATCTCCACCAGAAGACCTCTTCGCACGCGCCGAGTCCGCGTTGGCCGAGGAACAATGGTCAACCGTGATCGAATTGCTGCTCGCAGTTAGAGGAAAAGATCCCACTTATCGCCCTGTCGATGTCGACGGGTTGATGTACCTCGCGTTGAGAAATCGAGGGATGATTTTGATCACGCAGGGCCTGATGGAGGAGGGTCTTTATAATCTAAGCCTGGCCGAGCGTTTCGGTCCTCTCGACAGAGATGCCATGTTTCGGAAAACCCTCGCTCAACAATATTTGTTGGCAAACAGCTATTTCGGGCTAAACTGGTTGAAAGCCGCAAATCTATTTAGGACGCTGTGTGAGAGCGGAGCGACGCTCGATTCATGCCCAAAATACGCTGAAGCCGCCTGGAAATACGGGGATCTTGAGTGGGATGCAGGAAATTCCTGTACCGCAGCGGATTTTTATATCAGCGCATATCAAGCCAATCCCAATGCCACCCTCGAACCCACCGCTGAGCACGCCGAGAAAGTATGCGCGACCGTAACTGCGCCTCCGCCCCCACCTCCAGCGACTGAAACGCCGACCCCCACGCCGGAATCCGGTGGTGGTGGAAGCGGAAGTTAGCCCTTGGAGAACTGGATCCTGATCCTCGCTTACTGGCTCCACATGTCCGCCACGGTCGTTTGGATAGGTGGATTGTTTTACTTCTCAGTAATCCTCGCACCAATCCTAAGAAACGCTTCCTTTCTCCAGAAAGACCCGGCTTTTCTCGAAGCCATTCGAAGACGATTCAACCCCCTTGCCTGGTTGAGCCTGGTGGCGCTCATCATCACCGGTCTCATGCAGATGACGGGTAACCCTGGCTACACCGGGTTGTTTTCATTCGATTCCACCTGGGCGCTTGCCATCCTCATTAAACACATCGCCATCATTGCGATGATCATCCTTGCCGTCGTTCAAACCTGGATCGTTCAACCGAAATTGTCGAGAGCCCTGCTCCGACAAGCCCTACACCCCGATATACAGACAAACGAACAAAACCACCTTGTTCACAGAACAATGCGACTCACACGAATCAACCTCCTGCTCGGAATACTGGTCCTCCTCCTGACGGCGGTCGCCCGCACATCCTGACCGACCGGCCAGGGGGCACACAACTTGCACCTTTTCCCCTATATACGGATACCATCGACCGCAGTGGTTCCCCCGGGCAAAGCCCTTTAATCTACCCGCACATGGAGGGGGGAAACCGGGACGATTCATCCCGTGAAGATGGTCGAAATCATTTCAGGCCGGAGTGAAATTCTCTTTCCGGTGCTGGGTTAGAAAGGTCAAGAAAAGCTCCCATGGTTGTCTCGGAAATTGCATTTTGGATTGGCATCGTTGCGCTTTATGTGGGATTCTCAGGTGTGTTGGGTCTGCTTGTCCACCGCGCCTGGCCGGACGAACGTTCCGCCCATGCCCGGATACTCGCCGCTTTATTCGCCACCTTCGTATTTTTTCCATCCATTTTGTTCATCGCCGGGGCATTAGAGCTTGAATGGGCACTGCGGATCGTTCTCATCGCTTTCGGTATCTGGGTCGTCTACCTTGGCGCGCACCAACCGGGTTGGTTGCCGGCGAATATTTGGGAAGGCCCCTTTGGGAGACATTACTTCGGCGCGACGATGGCATGTGCGTCGTTATGGAGCATCAGTCATGCACTGTTTTCAAATGCCTCTGCCACCTTGCTTCTTGGCATCGCGGCACTCTTCGCCTCCGCCGCAGCCATACGCTCCGCACTTCGCTTTCCCTGAAATCAGCATCTAAATTAATAAGGTACAATGGATTTCCCTTCACCGGGGAAAGTTTACGCATCATCACAGGATCCTAATTGTTTGAGATCATTTTTTTAGGCACATCCGCCTCGGCGCCATCCGTATACCGCGGGCTTTCATCCCAGGTCGTGAGCTACAACGACAAGCGATTCCTCATCGATTGCGGCGAGGGCAGCCAGCGGCAAATTCTGAAATCCGGTATGGGCTTCCGACGTTTAAGTACCATCCTTATCACGCATGGTCATCTCGATCACATCCTGGGTCTCGCAGGATTACTCTCAACTTTTTCTAGATGGGAGACCGTTGACCAGGTCGAGATCTGGGCGGGCGAATGGGCCATGGAGCGAATTCACGACCTGGTCTTCGGCGTCGTGCTGCGAGGCGCAAAGCCGCCTCTCGATATCCACTTGAAAATCATTGAGGCTGGCCCTCTTATCGAGGACGGTGACTTTCGTCTCTCCGCCTTCCCGGTGAAACACCGCGGCCCGGGCTGCTTCGGCTTTCAATTTGAGGAGCTTCCGCGTCGTCCATTCCTTGTTGAGAAGGCGCTCGCTTTAGGCGTACCGGAAGGGCCCGCACGGCGGGACCTCGTGAACGGTAAATCCGTCACGCTCGAGGATGGTCGCGTCGTGACGCCGGACGATGTCCTCGGAGATCCCCTGCCCGGAGCGCGCTTTATCCACGTCGGCGATTGTGGAGACGCCGACAGCCTGGTCGACATCTGTCAGGGCGCGGATGGTTTGGTGATTGAAGCTACCTACCTGGAACACGAGCGCGACCTGGCAGCCAAGTTTGGACACCTCACAGCAGCTCAAGCTGCTCGGCTCGCCAAACGAGCCGATATCGGGCAGCTTTTCCTTACCCACATCTCGCGCCGGTATCGGGAGAAGGAGATCAGAGAGGAAGCACGATCGATCTTTCCTGGCGCGACCGTCGCCCGGGACTTTGACAAGTTTGAAATCAGGAAGACGGGTGAATAGGGGTTCCGAGACCCAGGAATCATCGTCGGTGGTGGAGTAAATCACCATGCCTCTGTATGAATATGTTTGTCTCGACTGCGAGCAGGTCTTCGACGCCCTTCGCGCCATGCGAGAGGCCGACGATCCGATCGTGTGTTCGAGGTGCAGCGGCGATCACACCTCCCGGAAGATCTCTCTCTTCGCAGCCCACAGCGATGGCAAGGTCGTCGCCGGCGGAGGAAAAAGATGTACGAGCTGCTCAGGGGGGGCTTGTAAGACTTGTGGTGGATAATTCATCATTCACATGAGGTCAATGCCAGACACGATTCACTTCATGCCTGATCCAGGTGTTGACCTTGAGAATCAACCCGAGGATGAGATAAGAAGGGGCTTTGCCTTGAAAATTGTTTCAAGGTCTCCAACACTCACAGAATGTCCTTCTT
>CAZMZL010000071.1:0-9796 GCA_964570595.1 uncultured Anaerolineaceae bacterium
CTCCTCCCCGAGCTTGTGGCCGAACGAGCCGGCGTTCCCGTAACCCTGGATGGCTGTGGTGGCTCCCTTCAGGTCGATGTCAAGGACCTTCCCGGCTTCACGAAGGCAATAAATTCCGCCACGTGCGGTGGCGTCGCCGCGGCCGGCTGAACCTCCGATCGGAATCGGCTTTCCAGTGATGACCCCAAATTCGTTGTAGCCCTTCATAAAGGCGTATTCATCCGCCATCCAGGCCATAATCTGGGGTGTGGTATAGACATCGGGAGCGGGCACATCTTTCTCCAGCCCGAGGATGCGTCCTACCTGACGAATGTAGGCACGGCTCAATCGCTCCAGCTCCCCCTGCGACATCTCCTTGGGGTTGCAGATGACGCCACCCTTTCCGCCACCGAGGGGAATATCCACCACGGCACACTTCCAAGTCATCCAGGCCGCGAGCGCACGAACCGTATCGATGGTTTCGGCAGGGTGAAAGCGGATGCCTCCCTTCGTGGGACCACGAGCGTCGTTGTACTGGACGCGAAAACCGCGGAAGATCTTTGTCGTACCATCGTCCATCTTCACGGGGAGGGTGACATGCAATTCGCGCAGGGGCCACCTCAGCAGCTCGTGAATTGCCGGATCGAGATTCAGTACTTCCGCAGCTTCATCGAGCTGCTGTTGAGCAATCTCAAAGGGGTTTGGTGATGTTTCGGTCGTCTGTGCCATTATTTCTCCTTGTTTCTCTTTATCAACAGATGACGATTTTCGTCATATTCGTTCTCCCGGGAGGAGCTGGCATAAGGGTCAAGGAGATATTTTCTTTGTCGATGCAGGTTGCGCAAAACGGCTCCTCGGGGAGAGAAGAAAACATCCTTTCGGAAAAACACCTCCTTGGTCCAAAGTGATATTTGACCTGGATAGGCTCGATATCAATGCGGATAAAAAAATTGCGAGTACTTCTTTAAAATACCCGCAATCACGATCAATCCGGCCGATGCTTGACCGGATGCATAAGTAACGAACGAGAAAGCAGCTTCATGTTGATCCACATCTTACCTGCACAATACTGGCTTGGGTGCGGGGCTTCAAGTGACGACCTTCACCCCTCCGAACGGCGATTTTCCTGTTTGTTCTGCAGCTCTTCATAGAGGACTTTTCGGATGAGTGCTGGATCGGCCTTTCCTTCGCTCGCTCTCATAATCTGCCCGAAGAACCAATCGGCTATTCCGGATTTGCCCGCCAGGTAAGTCTCCATCTGCTGGGGATTTTCGTCCATCACCTGAACGACAAGAGCTTTTACTATGGAGGGGTCCTTGACCATGGCGAGATCGCCGGCTTCTACAATGTCCGCCGGCATCTCGCCTGAGCGGATCATTTTTTCTAAAACTTGCTTGCCCGTAGAGGCGTTAATTTCGCCCTGTTCCACCATGACCACCAGGGATGCCAAAGCATCTGGGGAGACGGGGTTGTCTTTGATTGAAAGGTTGTCTTCGTGGAGAATCCCAAACAAATCCCCTGAAATCCAATTCGCAATTTTTTGTGGGGCTATGTCCGGTGCCGATTTGGATGCGTCTTCAAAAAAATCCGCTGTCGAGCGATCCTCGGTGAGGATTCTTACGGTATACGAGGAAAGAGAATAATCCTGAACAAACCTCTGTTGTTTTTCATCCGGGAGTTCGGGTAATTCTTTCCGGATCTCCATGACCCAGGAGGGATCAACAAACAGGGGCGGAAGATCCGGCTCGGGAAAGTAGCGATAGTCGTGTGCTTCCTCTTTGCTCCGCTGGGATATGGTTTTCGAGAGAGCCTCGTCCCAGCCGAGGGTTTCCTGCACGATGGGAACCCCCTGGCGAAGCATCTCGCTCTGGCGCTTAATCTCGAACTCGATCGCGCGCATCATCGCACGGAAAGAATTTAGATTCTTTATTTCAGTCCGGGTTTTGAGTTCGGTTGAACCCAGTTCTCGTACGGAGACATTCGCTTCAAAGCGAATAACGCCCTTTTCCATATCGCCGCTGTTCACTTCCAGGTAGCGCAGCAGCGATCGCAGCCCGGAAGCATAGGCTCGAACCTCGTCCACAGAGTTCAAATCTGGCTCGCTGACGATCTCTAACAATGGAACACCAGAACGATTGTAGTCCACGAGCGAGCGGGAAGATTGATGGATCAACTTTCCTGTGTCCTCCTCGAGATGAACACGCCGGATCCGAATCTTTTTCACGGCGTGGTCCAATTCAATGTCCAGCCACCCGTTCTCCGCTAGCGGAAGTTCATACTGCGATATTTGATATCCCTTAGGCAGGTCAGGGTAAAAGTAATTCTTGCGCGCAAAGATGCTGGTCTCGGCCGCCTCACAGTGCAGCGCAAGCGCAACACGCAGGGCAAATTCCACGGCTTTCCGGTTGATCACAGGGAGCGTCCCGGGCATACCTGTACAGATTTCACACACCGAGCTGTTCGGGGCCGACATCGTTGAATCGACAACCGCACAACCACAGAACATCTTTGATTGTGTCAGTAGTTCGGCGTGGACTTCAAGCCCGATGATCGCTTCGTATTCAGTCATGTGCGATGGTCATTAAACCACAGGATGTGGAGGAGGCTCTTTGGAACCAAGGGAGCGAAAGAAACCCCAACGAAAGTCTTTCCTTGGCGCCGTGGTGCCATTGCGCCCATGTGCTCTTGTGCCGACTTTTCACCCATGCCTTTCCATAAACCGCCGCAGCCGCTCCAGCGCTTCCTCTATTTTTTCGTATGCGGTGGCGTACGAGCAGCGCACGTAATTTCCGTCCGCGCCGAAGGCGTTCCCCGGCACAACGGCCACGCGCTCTTCCTGGAGCAGGCGCTCGGCGAAGGTTTCATCATCCATGCCGCTGGTCTCGATGTTGGGAAATGCATAGAAGGCGCCCCGGGGCTCGAAGGTCTTCAAGCCAAGCTCGTTCAATCCGTCTACGATCAGTCGTCGCCGCCGGTCATATTCGGCCACCATCTGCAGGACATGCTCTTCGCCATTCCTGAGGGCTTCCAGCGCCGCCATCTGAGATGTCGTGGGAGCAGACATGATGGTGTACTGATGAATTTTGCGCATGGCCGACAGGATGGGCTCGGGGCCGGCAGCATACCCGACCCTCCAGCCCGTCATGGCATAGTTTTTCGAGAAACCGCCCAGGGTGATGGTGCGTTCACGCATGCCATCCAGGGATGCAAAGCAGACATGTTCGTGGTCGTAGACCAAGCGATCATAGATTTCGTCGCTGATCACAAGAAGATCATGCTTTTCAGCGAGATCTCCGATCTCACCCAACCTCCCGCGCGACATCACCGCACCGGTGGGATTGTTTGGATATCCAATCAGAAGCGCTTTGGTTTTTGGGGTGATGAGGGCCTCGATATCCGCGGCCCTCACTTGAAAATCATCTTCCGGACGAGCTTGAAGTGTGACCGGCGTCCCACCGGCAAAGGCCACCTCCGGGTGGTATGAGACGAAGCATGGCGTGGGAACGATCACCTCATCTCCCGGGTCGGTCACAGCCGCAAGCGCCAGATAGAGCGCCTCGGAGACGCCCACGGTGACCAGAATTTCGGTGTTTGGATCGTAGGAAACGTTATATCGACTGGCGAGATGGATCTCCAACGCCTCTCGCAATTCCTGCACACCCGAATTGGAGGTGTATTGGGTCTCCCCTCGCTCCAGCGACTGGATGCCGGCGTTAAGGATGGGCTCCGGTGTGATGAAATCAGGCTCGCCGATACCTAACGAAATCACATCCTCCATCGTCGCCGCGATGTCGAAAAAGCGGCGGATCCCAGAAGGGGGAACTGAAGCTATATGCCTGGCGATATAATCACGCATGGTTCAATCTCCTGACTGTGTCAAACAAGTTTTCAGCGAGGGCGCGTTTCATCCGACACGCTGGACGCGCCATACATCCTTCCGTGGAAAATAAACGATTTGAAATGAGCGACCATCCTCCACGCGCACGTGAAAATGGTCCCCGTCCAGATGGCGTGAACGGTTCAAGATATCCACAATCGGCAGACGCTGGTCATCCCAATAGAGATAAACAGGGCGGTCAAGGTAGGCGTGGCCTGATTGACAGAGAACGACGGAAGACCCTTCAGAGAATTCGAACATAGGCTTATCTTATATTGCCCCTCTCGACGCATAAGTTCCAGTGGAAGTTGACCCGAGTGTACATGGACATTCTTCCCCGGCTCTCAACAAGAACCGTCTGCGATGACCTCAGAAGAATCTCCGATATTCAACGTAAGAGATTGTTCTCTACCAATCACTCGAGCGTCACGCCCTACCAGGGAGTCGGATAGCGTCACTGCTTCAATCAGAGTCCTTTCTTCGATGATGGAATTGTACACGGTGGCTCGTCGGATGGTGCATTCTGCGCCGATGGCAGCGTGAGGTCCGATCACTGAGTCGAGCACTTCCGCGCTGGGATGGATGAAGACGGGAGGATGTATCTGCACGCCCTCGCGGACGGCTTTTTGTGAGTTGTCGCGCCCGTGATCGAGCAAATACTGATTGGTCTCAAGGAGGGCTTCTGGCTTTCCGCAGTCCACCCAAACGTCAACGGCCTCTGCGCGCATGTTCAATCCGTCTTCGATCATCACGTTGATCGCATCCGCCAGGTAGTATTCACCCCCAAGCTGGCTTCCAGCCTTCATTTGTGCTTCGATCGCGGAAAGGAGCCGCTCGGCTTCTTTGAAGTAATAAAAACCGACAACCGCGAGGTTGATACTGATGTCATCCGGTTTTTCAATGAGCCGACGTACGAAACCGTCTTTGCCGATTTCGACCACCCCGAACCTGCGTGGATCCTCCACCTCTTTGACCCAGGCGATAGCGTCTGCACCCTCCGTGTTGAGTCCCGACAGATCCGTCTCGATCAACGTGTCCACAAAGGCCATTAACATGGGGCCCACAAGGCCTTCGCGGGCGAGCCAGATGGCGTGCGATTGACCGAGCATCTCATCCTGGACGACAAAGCGAGCATTTATGTCTGGATAGAACTCTTCGACATACGCGCGGATCTGATCGCCAAGATAGCCCACGATGAAGACTGTCTCCTCGACGTCCGGCAGCGAGGAGAACATATCGAGCACGTGCCCGAGAGACGGTTTCCCGGCCACGCTGACGAGCGGTTTTGGTTTCGACCAGGTATGCGGCCGCAATCGTGTGCCGAAGCCAGCCATGGGTATGACGATTTTCATAGTGGATCCTTTAATCCTTCATAAGCTTGGATGTCTTTCATGCCAGGGAGTGTTCTGTTGGAAGGCATGCGCCGATTGAAAGAGCAGTGCCTCCCCGAGGTGGGGCGCTTTGAGCTGCATTCCGATCGGGAGACCGGCTGAATCAAAACCCACCGGGAAGGCGATCCCGGGAATACCAGCGAGATTCGCAGGAAGCGTAAAGACATCCTCGAGGTACATGGAGAGCGGGTCGTCCCCGTGTTCGCCGATTCGGAAGGCGGTTGTAGGTGTGACCGGACAGGCGATAAGGTCGACTTCCTCGAAAGCCAATTCAAAGTCAGCCTTGATCATCGTTCTTACTTTCTGGGCCTGGCCATAATACGCATCATAGTAGCCGGCCGAGAGCGCATATGTTCCCAGCATGATGCGCCGCTTGACCTCCGTGCCAAACAATGCCCCCCGGGTTTGGAAATATTGCTCGAGCAGTTCGTCAGACCCAACACGCGGTCCATATCGAACACCATCGTAACGAGCGAGATTTGCCGAGGCTTCCGCCGGTGCGATCAAGTAGTACACAGGCAGCGCGAGATCCGTATGCGGAAGGCTGATGTTTTTGACCTCTGCACCCAGAGACACAAAGACATCGACGGCTTTTCGGACCGCGGTTTCAACCTCTTCTTGAATTCCATCAATAAAGTACTCGCCGGGTACGCCTATGCGCAGCCCGGACATATCAGGATTATCCAAAGGTATTTCGGGAACCGAAACCGGCATGGAGGTCGAATCTCTGGGGTCGTGTCCAGCGATGACCTGGAAAATGGACGCCAAATCCTCTGCCGACCGCGCCAATGCCCCTACCGTATCAAGTGATGATCCATACGCAATAAGCCCGTATCGGGAGACGCGACCGTAGGAAGTTTTCAGCCCGGTCACGCCGCAGAAGGCGGCGGGCTGACGCACGGAACCACCCGTATCGGTGCCGAGAGCCGCAAAGCTCATCCGCGCTGCGACTGAAGCCGCCGATCCCCCCGATGATCCTCCTGGGACTCGATTCAGGTCCCAGGGGTTATGCGTAGTCCCAAAGGCGGAATTCTCCGTTGACGATCCCATGGCGAACTCATCGGTGTTGGTTTTACCGAGTATCACGGATCCCGAATCGATCAAGCGGGCGACACTGGTGGCAGTGTAAGGCGGGCGGAAGCCTTCAAGAATCTTCGACCCGCAGGTGGTGGGGATGTCTTCCGTACAGAGCACGTCCTTTACGGCGATCGGAACCCCACAGGTCTGGGGAGGCGGATCCCCGCCGCCTTTTCGCCAGCGGGAAAAAACTTCGTCTGCGGCGTCCGCCTGTTTCAGCGCGAGATCAAATGTCTGAGCGAGAAAAGCCATAATCTGAGGCTCGAGCGTCTCGATCCGTTCGATGCTGGCTAAAGTCAGTTCTCGTGATGAAGCCTGGCCCGCTCGAAGAGCTGCAGAAGCCTGCAGTAGCGTCAGATCTGTGAGCTCAGACATCACGCATCTTTCCTGAATCGGACGCGGTTGGATCGAGATGTTCGATTAGTCAAGAACCGGGGGGACACTGAACATACCTTCATCAGAACTGGGTGCATTGGCCAGGATTTTTTCTCGCGGAGGACATGGGACAACTTCATCGTTCCGGAGCGGGGCAGTCAATGGCAGAACATACGCAGTGGGCGGGATCTTTGAAGTATCCACTTCGCCGAGACGAGCTGCGTAATCAAGAACAGCGGAAAGCTGTTCGGCGTAGCGTTCTTCTTCCTCGGCCGTAAGCTTCAATCTGGCGAGGTTTGCGATTTGTCGCACTTCTTCCGATGTCAATGACATTGCGGATGAATTATAGCAGAGTCGTCCCGATAGATAGGATCGTAAGAGAATTCATCGCGAGTAAACGATCAATTCGATGGGCCGAGATTCTCAATGATGCTATCGAACAATGGAAGGTTTTGAACGTCTGAAAAAGCCTCCTCAAAGGCATTCCGGGCGTTTTTCCGGTAACCCTCAAGCTTGTCAGGTCGGTCTCTCAAAGATCGAACGAATTGAGTGAATTTGTCTACCTCGCCATGTCGTAAGCTCACACCAATATTAAACCTTCCCAGGGCATCATCGACATTGCTGCTTTGAGGTCCAACGTACACCACCGGGAGAGACATCGCCAGATTAGAATGGAGTTTGCTGGGGCTGATTACGCCCGCGAAATCTTCGTGAAGCGTGATGAGCGCGCACTGGGAGGCGGCCATCACCGAAGGAGTTTTCTCTTTTGGAATATAAGGATGCAGGATGAGGTTGTCCAGTTCGTTTTCAACCTTAGCATTTTCCAGCCACGACCATTTTTCTCCACCACCGATGAACAGGAAAACGATTTGTTGGTCTTTAAGTCGCCTGGCGGCGGCCACAACGGTCTCGAATCGATGACCGAAACCTGCATTGCCAAGGTAGAGGATCACGAAATTGTCATTGAGACCGAGCTCATCAATCTCGTCCCACACGAGAGGCTCCCTGCGGGAGGGGAATTGCGACGCGTTTTCCCAATTCGGGATGATGGAGGTATTGAGTGGATGCGCCGCATCGACGTATTGATCGGTGAGAAGATTCATCATCGCTTGATCAAGACAAACCAGATGATCGAGATGTCGGAACAGGCGAAAATTCAGCCAACGCATGAAGCGACTTAAGAGGCCGGTCACTTTTATCAACCCAGCGCGTTCAACGACTTCCGGGTAGCAATCCATGCTCCACAAGATGATGCGCGTCGATGGATGCAGAATTTTGTGAAGGACAGCGGCGAACGCAATAAAGGGAGGCGTGGTGAGGGACACGATCACGTCCTGCCCGGGAAGGACGGCCATCTGCACAGCAGCGGAGAAGTAGAATACGGCGTAATCGATGAAGCGCTTCAAGGCGTTTGTTTTACCGAGAGAGGGCGTCCACAGACGAATTGTCCTGGGGTTATCACTGGAGCCACCCCCATAACCCGATGGCGCTCCGATATAACCACCACGGCTGGCGATCACCGTGACATCATCCCCAAGCTCGGCGCGATGTTCGGCGAGGGAGGCTGCCATGAACCCTGTTGGAGCCAGATCGGGGATGTAGAATTGATTGAGGATGGTTAGGCGCAAGGGAGATCCATTTCGATATTACGAGCGTAATTAGTGGGCGCTTAATTGCGTGACCATTTCCTCGATGATCTCATTAAGGCTATAGGTTAATTCCCATTTCGGGAAATGCGCTCTTATTTTTGTGAGGTCTGAATAATAACAGATGTGATCTCCAACCCGGTTCACTTCGGAGTAGGTGAGCGCGGGTCTCTTCCCGGAGATTTTCTCGATGACGTCCACGCATTCGATTAAGCTGGCGGCATTCTGTTTTCCTCCGCCCAGATTATAAACTTCGCCTGGCTTGGGATCTTGGGCAAATTGCCATAACAAATTGACGACGTCGTAGCTGTGAATTTGATCCCGAACTTGTTTCCCCTTGTAACCAAAAATGGTGTAAGGACCCTCTTGGAGGGCAACGAGCGCGAGGTAATTTAAAAAGCCATGCAGTTCCACGCCCGCGTGGTTGGGACCCGTGAGGCAGCCACCGCGAAATATCCCGGTTTTTAATCCAAAGTAGCGGCCATATTCCTGCGCCATCACATCTCCCGCGAGCTTGGATGCCCCAAAGAGAGAGTGCAGACAGTGATCTACGGGGAAGTTCTCTGGAATCCCAAGCTCGTAGTCTGGATCAGCATAATCCCAACGGGTAGGTTGTTCCTCAAGTTTTATATGATTCGGACCGTCGCCGTAAACCTTGTTCGTGCTCATGTGAAGGAAGATGGCGTCAGGCGAGTACTGACGACACGCCTCGAGAAGGTTCAGTGTGCCAACAGCATTCACATCGAAGTCGTCAAAGGGTCTTTTGGCGGCAAGATCGTGACTTGGCTGCGCAGCAGTGTGGACAATCATATCGAATCGATGTTCGGAGAACGTGGACATCAGGGCCTCACGATCGCGGATATCGATGTCGAGATGGATAAAATTGCTGCAGGTATTCTCAAGTCTTTGCGTGTTCCAGGTCGTGTCGCCTTTCTGGCCAAAGAAATCCGCGCGCATATTGTTGTCCAAGCCGATTATCGAAAAGCCCATCTTGTCGAAAAAGAGTACGCTCTCCGATCCTATTAAGCCGCCGCTGCCGGTTACCAGAACATGCATGATTGCGATCCTTGCTGTGTTTTTTGTTGAGAATATCGTCCCCGGGTAGGTCGGGTTGATTCTACGGTGATTGAGGATATTTCGGAAGGGGTTGAGGTAGACCGCTTCCCTCAGGAATATCCCGGCTAATGCCGAAAAAAAACGGAGCTGTCAAAAACCAGGACAGTCCGTTTGTGTGTCGATACAGACCGAGGCGGATCGAGTTCGATGAACAGCTAATTCTCACGCAACGGCTCGCGTATTTTCTTCATCTCAATGATCTTTCCGTCAAATTCGTTTATGGCCAGATCGACCACGCCCCCTGTCACCACGGGAACCACCTGACCATCATCGGAACGTACGAAAACCACCCAAAAAGGCTCCCCTTATTTTAAGATTCGCGTATGGCTTGATGC
>CAZMZL010000071.1:9806-13399 GCA_964570595.1 uncultured Anaerolineaceae bacterium
AAAAGGGTCTTCGTCTGGAGGGGTCACGAGTTTTTTTGTTTGATAGAGCAGCATAACTTATTTCTCAACAATCAGTGTAGAACGACCACTTCTGCCAAAGATTCTAACGATTGCGAATTAATAATAGATTAACTTTTTCGGACACTTTCCTTACATCTATCTGACGCTCTGCATGTCTGAAATCTTCCTTGATTTCAACACCATTGTAAGGAAATGTGAGTGATTACGTCCTTACATTTTGTATACATTTCTTAGAGAGCATCTTGAGCGGGTGTCCCGATAAAGAATGCACGTCCCCAGAAGGCGACGAGTTTTTCTCCAGGGGGTGTTTGACGCGGTTGCAGAAAGAAAGATTTCCGAAATATTTCCGGCGAGGTATCCTGACGTCTGGCGCTAACCTTCGCCCGGAGGGTCAGTACGGGCGCGAACCCAGCGATTCCCGTTTTTATGGGACACGATCCCGTTGCGACATTGTTGAAACCAAACTCATATGTTCGTCCCAAGCACTGCTCGGCCGGAGCGCAGGGTCGCGATCATCTCTCATATCCATCGTAACGGTGTCTCCGATTGTGCTCCTCCGGCAGGTCACCAAAGCTAGAGAACTCATCCAGCTCGATAATGCCGGAGTTCTCCCAAAGCGCAAATTGAGCAATCGAGGCGTGGCTTCAGCCACACAGGTTCCGCGGGCGCGGTCAACAAGTACGGATGTTTCATCGTAAAGGCTGTTCTGCCAACCCGGCGTAGGCCACAACCCGTATTTTAGGTGTCGACTGCCGTCAGGGAGGCGACCATACGATAGATTGTACGCACGAACCTTCAAGTATGAGATCTGGTCAATGGTTTTCCCGTTGGGATCGAGCAGCCGAACCGTGTCACCGCCATCGTTGAGGGCGATGTGTGTCCATGATCGGAAGAAGACGGCGTAACCCCCGGGATCGATGGTGATACTCGGTAAGTCGTGGGGTTTCGAACCTCCACCGCGAATATCGTCCAACCACCAACCACGAATATTCACCGGGCGGGGGCCACGATTGTAGAGCTCGATGAACTCGTCTTTGGTGTCCACGCCGCCTTTACCCTCCCAGTCGTAGTGTGGCCGAATGAGAACTTCGTTGATCACAATTCTCCCGGGAATCCAGGTTGGCACAGGGGTGGGGAACAGGATAGAGTTCGGGCAACCGGGGGTGCCCCGGATTCGATTTCCGTGGGCGTCAATACCGCAGCCCTGATACCCTGTGTGCGTGCCCCAGTTCCCGCTTTTATCGTCTCCCCCTCGCCGCTCCATGCTTTGGCGGGATTTCTCCTCGCCCGCCGGCCATCCTCCACCGTCGCTGTTGGCGGTATCGATCTTCTCGTTTGATGAATCCAACAAGACAAGGATTTCTCCACTATTCTTTAATGAACCGGTATAGAGCATATGCGCAGAGACATCGGCAATGACATTGTCGTCCGTTCGCTCTAAAAGGTAGAAACCGCGCTTGGGAATGATCCCCGAAAGCGAAACTCGAATATCACCATGATCGGTGAGCGTCCAGCCATCAAGGGGTACATCATCATCCGTGGTGTTCATCAACTCGATCCACTCATCACTCGCAGAAGCCCGGGTCCCTGCCCATGCGACTTCGTTGATGATCACGATGCCCGGATCGTGAACGGGCGGGGTGTCCATCGTGGGGCTGGGAGTGGGGGATGGGAAGAACAGGGAATTGATCTGACGCGGGGTTCCGCCCACGGGAGAGCCGCGGGCGTCGAGACCCGTACCGCCCCAACCGATATAGTCTCCCCAATTCCCGGCACGATCATCTCCACCTCGTCGTTCCATGCTTGCCCTGGTTGAGGCATCCCCTCCAGGCCATCCCGAGCTGCCATCGGCAGTGTCAATGATGGCGTTCTCTGGATCGAGGAGCTCGAGCCGATCACCGGAGTTGTTCAAGCTCCCTGTGTAGATCTTGTCCGCGCTGATATTCGAGATGGTCTCGTCATCGGATCGTTCGAGGAGATAGAAACCATGAGGGGTGAGGATACCCGAAAGCAGGATGTTGATGTCTCCACCGTCGGTCAGCCTCCATCCTTCAAGATATATGGTCGAATCGCTCGTGTTCATGAGTTCAATCCATTCATCGCTGGACGATGCGAATGTCCCCGCCCAGGCGACCTCGTTGATCAAGACCGTCAGCGGCGCATATTCTTCAGGGGAAGTAGCTTCAGGGGTTGGGCTGTTCAGCGTGGGAGACGGCGATGGCAGTTGGATGGAGTTCATCGCTCGTGGTGTTCCCCCGATTGGGTTCCCGTCTGCGTCCAGCCCCCGACCTCCCCATCCGGTAAAGGTGCCCCAATTCCCGGGGATATCCCGTCCACCACGGCGTTCCATTGAGAATCTTTGAGCCGAATTTCCCGATGGCCATGCTCCTCCATCCTCATTGGCGGAGTCGATCTGCTCCCCCCCTGGATCCAGCAGCGACAACGTTTCACCGCTATTACGAAGGCTTCCCCGATAGATCATATCTGCGTCGATCGTGGAAATCGTTTGATCGTCCGATCGTTCAAGAAGAAAGTAGCTATATGGCGCGATGTCGCCCGTCATCCTGATCGTCAAGTTGTCATCATCGGTGAGAATCCAACCGGTCAGCGAAATGGTCGAGGCGGTGCTGTTGTAGAGTTCAATCCATTCATCGCTGGAGGATGCGTGTGTGCCCGCCCAGGCGACCTCGTTGATCATGATGGCTTGCGGTGGATAAGGGGTGGATCGAGGACGGGGCGGAGAGGCCGATGGGCTCGAGGTGAACGATGGCGAGGGTGATGGCGTGGAGGGGGTCGTCCCGGTTCCTGTTGTGGCGGAAGGAATTCGTGTTACGGGTGAGGGGATCAGCGTTTGCGGCGATGCGGTGATCGTGCTTTGCATCGTGGGGGGGGAGGTGGCGGAGGCTGGTGGTGGGATAGACCCAGTCGGGTTGACGGGTTGCGTTGTCCCCTGGGTGGAGGTCGATGTGGGCTCTAATGTTTCCTGAACAGCATGGGTTGGGGAGGTGGACGAGGGAGGCGGCCCCGTAGTCGACACAGGGGAGGAATCGCCCTGTGTCGGCGTGCCCGTAGATTCGTTCTGTGCTTCCGCAATGAACGAATTCGGCACGATGATGCCGACGAATATAAAAAGCCCGGCCATGACGATACACTGGCACAGGCGGCGAACAGGTATGCTTTGGGTCAATTCGCCCCCTAAGACCCGGGTACCTTACTCTATACTAGGATAGTGTAATTTTGAAAAGAGTCAAATCAGTGCCGATGTGGGGAGGTTCGTAACGCGATCGAATGAATATTGAGCACCGTTCATCGCTTGCGTTAATGTCTCATCGACCCGGTTTCGGAGATGAGAAGCGAGCGGGCTAGATTCTCGTATCGGACGTCATCCAGGTAGATGGCCGCATCCGCAGGATCGCTCCGCTCTAATGCGTTTTCGTCCACCCAGCCTGTGATCCATCCAAAATCAACGTACCACCAATTTCTGCCCTTTGCCAGCACACCGTTCAACGTGTTGAGTTGTAATTGAATGACGCCAGGTGCGGTTTGAGGGACCGAGGTGATCGCGACATAGT
>CAZMZL010000072.1:0-13360 GCA_964570595.1 uncultured Anaerolineaceae bacterium
TAGTGCGGATCTCATCGTCGAACGAACCTACCACACCGGGATCCAGCACCAGGGACATACGGAACCCAGGGTGGCGGTCGCGAGCGTGGATGGAGGGGATGTCCTTACCATCTGGACATCCACGCAGCTTCCTTTTAACATCCAGAACCTCGTGAGTGGGCTTCTAAACCGGTCTACAAGTTCTGTCCGCGTGATCGGGTTAGCCCTGGGAGGTGGATTTGGTTCGAAATTGTTGCTCGGTGCCGAGGCGTTCGCCGCTGCTCTCACTCTTGCTGTTGAGGGACGACCCGTACGTGTGCTCATTCCCCCCGGGGATGATTTGCAGGATGGCTACCCCCGTCATCCAAGTCACACCACATTGCGAGCTGCGGTTCGAAAAGACGGATCGATCACAGCCCTTGAAGGTCGCATCATCCTCGATACGGGAGCTTTTTCCGGGAGCGGACCTGGGCTGGCGTCCGTAGCGACGCTTGTCCTGTGTGGTCCTTATCACATCCCGAACCTGAATGTAGAAGGGCTTGCGGTGTACACGAATAAGGTAAACTTCGGCCCCATGCGAGCGCCTTCCGGTCCTCAGTCTGCTTTTGCTCTCGAATCCCTGATCGATGAGATTGCCGATGAGTTGGGGGTGGACGCCGTTGAACTAAGGATGAAGAACATCGTCAATGAAGGTGATCTTGGGCCAACCGGCCAGGTGCTCACTGGCGTGGGGATGCGCGAGGCGCTGGAAAAAGCGGCTTCTGCCATCGAATGGGGCGAGGAATCTGCCCCGAATCGCGGTAAGGGAATCGCCATCAGTTGGTGGACAACAACTGGGGGCTCGTCAGGCGTCTTTATCAAGATGAATCCAGATGGTACCGTTTTGCTCAATACGGGTGCGGTAGAAATAGGAACGGGCGCGGTCACCGCCGGAGCAGCCCAGATTCTTGCAGAAGAACTTGGAATCGATTTTGAAGACGTCATTGTCGGCGAAGCGGACACAGGAAATGCGCCCTTTGACTACGGTGCTCAAGGAAGCCGTGTCACCGTGGCAGTCGGGCAGGCCTGCATCAACGCAGCCGCCGATTTGAAAATGCAGCTCCTCGAATTGGCCAGCGATTTGCTGGAAGCCCCAGATGAGTCACTGGACATTGGCGAGAAGGCGGTCTATTTGGTCGACAACCCCATCGTTCGGAAATCATTTATTGAACTTGCTGAGTACAGCAACGAGAATCGAGGCGGGTTGATTGGGAAGGGAACATACATCGCTCCACCCACGACCTATGATGAGTCAACTGTTACGAATCATTTTTATCCCACCTTCAACTCGCCAAGTTTTCACGCTCACGCCGTCGAAGTCGAGGTAGATCCGGAGACTTATCGAGTCGAGGTGATTCGCTACGTGGCTGCGCAGGACGTCGGATATGCCGTGAATCCAGGTTTCATAGAAGGACAAATTCAGGGTGGCGCAGTTCAGGCGATCGGTTTTGCGCTCAGCGAAGAGATCGTGTATGGGCCGGATGGCAAAGTGTTGAACCCCAATCTGAGTGATTACAAGATGCCAACGATAGCCGATGTCCCTAGAATTGAACCCATCATCGTTGAAGCGCCCAGCCCTCACGGTCCGTTCGGAGCCAAAGGCGTTGGAGAGCCATCCGTGCTTCCCGGCGCACCGGCGATTGCCAATGCTATCGCGCGAGCTTGCGGTACACGGGTAAGGCAACTTCCCATGACGGCCGAACGGATTTGGTCTGAAAGTCGGAAAGAGGGTTAATGCCCACAGTCTATTGGTTCGTCCGTCTCAAACCTGGGGTACAGCCGGAGGAGTACATGAGATTCGTGCAAGAAGTTGACTATGCGGCGGTTAAATCCATTCCCAGCATCGTCAATTATCGCTCAAACCGGGTTCTTGGATCTATGTCGGGAAAGGAGCCCATAGGATTCGACTTTATCGATGTCGTAGAAATTACAAATCTTGACTCTTATTTGAAAGATCTTGAGGAGAACCCCGCAGTGGAGGAGGTTCATTCCCGCTCCCTTCAGCTTGTCGATATCCAATTTACCGCCGTCTCCGAGATCGTGGGCGAAGGATGAGATCTCTGCAACGGAGAAAAAATTGAACGCTTTCATTGGTCCGGATGTTAATATGACAATTACAATTTGTGAGGAAAATAATGCGCGTTGTCATGTGGTTTTCGAAATTAAAAGCCGGCGTCGATCCTGAAGCTTACGAAGAATGGGTTCGCAAGACCGATTATGCCCTGGCAAAAGAGATCGACTGTATTCTCAGCTATGAGGTTTATCGTGTGCAAGGACCTTTCCAACACCAAGTCCCAGGAGATTACGACTATATTGAAATCGTCAAAATCACCGATCTCGATGCCTATCGAGAAGCGCTCCAAAATCATCCCTCCATGGATATGATCATCGCGCAGATCCATACCTACGTGATTGGAACAGGTGATCTAATTTGCCATGAGATTGAGGCCTGAATTCTGAGAAAGGAGTGAACGCAACCCACAAAAAACGGAATACGAGATCAATTCAAAATCTAGAGGAGAGATCATGAAAGATAAGAGAAGAATTTTCTACTTGATATCCATTATTATGATGCTTGCCTTTGCCCTCGGAGCTTGCGGAGGAGCGACACCCGCCCCAGAGGAACCGGAGGATGTGACTGCTCTCGAGGTCGAAGAGGAAGAGGTTGCAGAGCCAGAAGAGGAAGTTGCTGCCGAGTGTGGAGAAGACGGAACCATCATCATCGCATACGATGGTGACATCGACCACATCGAGCTGATGCAGTTCCGCAGCATTGCCGCCTATGATGCCACCGCAAACCTGTACGAGCCGCTCATCCAACAGGAACTCGTGGAGCAGGGTGACAGGATCTTCATCGGATCCGAAAATTTCATCGGGGCCGGTGCTGAGAGCTATGAAGTTTCAGAAGACGGTACGGTCTATACGTTCAACCTGCGGGAGGACGCCAAGTTCGCCGACGGGACCCCAATCACAGCTCAAGATTACTACTACACCCTCGAACGAGCTCTCTTCGGACCCGGCTACATCACGCTCCTCACGGGTTTCATGGCCGTGGATTCGATGGACCAGGTTGAGGTCGTGGATGATTACACGCTGCAGATCACGACCCGCCAGCCAGCCTCGCTCGCGGAGATCATCCTCAGCTTCCAGGTTCTCGGGGCGATCAGCGAAGCGACCGCCGAAGAGAACGCGACCGCAGATGACCCCTGGGCGGAGGAATGGTTCCGGACGAATTCTAATTCGAGCGGCCCCTATGTCATCACCAGCTGGAACGCAGGCGTGGAGTATGTCTTCGAACCCAATCCCAACTATTGGCGCGGCGAGGGCTATTTCAAGAACTGCAAGGTCATTTTCCGCGTAGTTCCCGACGCATCCACGCGTGAGCAGTTGCTCCGGGCCGGCGATGTCGATGTCGCCCTGGGTGTGCCCTATGGTGATCTGGAGGAACTTGCAGATGATCCGGACATCACGATCCACCATATACCAACTACCCGTACCTATCATGCCGGGATGAACCAGACACAACCTCCGTTCGATGACGTGCGAGTCAGGAAAGCCATCTCCATGGTCGTGCCTTATAAGGCGATCATCGACAATGTGATCTATGGCTATGGCGACAACCCCGGTTCTCCGATTGCCGAAGGAATGGTCACACACACCAAGGAGTTCTTCGATTACGACCAGGGCACAGTAGAAGAAGCCAGGGCGCTGTTGGCGGAGGCTGGATATCCTGATGGCTTTGAGACCGAAATCGTCGTACCACAGGAGGATCAGGCCCGCGTGGATTCTGCAGTTTGGATCCAATCCGGGTTAGCCGAGATCGGCATCACTCTGAATGTCAATGCGCTCCCAGTTGCCCAATACAACGAAGTGCTGAATGCGATCGACGAGAATGGTGCTCACACGCTACCGTTCTATATCTTCGAGTGGTACTCATGGGGCAACGACCCGGCCTTCCAGTTCACATGGAACTTCAAATGCGGCCAGTGGACGAACTACGCCATGGTATGCAATGAAGAGCTGGATCAGATCATCGCCGATCTGACGATAAGCCTTGATCCCGCCGAGCGCGAAGCGTTGAGTACACGCGGACAGGAAATCGTGGTTCAAGAAGAGGTCCCCTGGGTGCATCTGTATGCTCCAGATTGGATTGTCGCCACGCGTTCAAACGTCGATGGCATTGCTCTCTTCAATGACCTGACGCTGCGCTATGCCTTCCTGGAGAAACACTAGGCACCTGTCGCCGGAAGTACTTTGAATAACGACATTGCAGGGGCACACAATGGTGTGCCCCTGCATGTGAAAAGCCCATCCGACGAACTTCCTCGTCGGTTGTACGGTATGGGACAATTTGAATAACGATCTGGTAAACTCTGGATGATTGCACGAGAATGACGTTTCTGTTTCACAGTCGTCATGGCTTGTTTCCCCACATTCAGAGTCAAAGATTCCTTTCACCCTTCAGCCGCGATTTCCACTCAGCGTGAAGGATGATTACAGTCAAACGAGGTGCCAGGACACAGTTTTACCGTCCTAACTTAATCCGATGCCACCCATTTTAAAATATACACTCCGGCGCATAGGACTTGCCATTCTGACCCTGGCGGGTGTGGCAGTCGTGGTATTTATCCTCACCCATATTCTTCCATCAAACCCTGCTGCGCTGCGCGCCGGCCCCCTCGCGGACGCGGACCTGATCCAGGAATATGAACAAATCATGGGTTTGGATCAGCCGTTTCACGTCCAATTTTTCAGATATGCACAGGAGCTGAGTCAGGGAGACCTTGGAGAGAGCTGGCGGACCGGTCAGCCCGTCCTCGGGGAGCTTTTGGAACGCCTTCCAGCGACCCTGGAGCTCGCGCTGTGCGCATTTTGCATCGCCCTTGTTGTGGGGATCACACTCGGTATTCTCGCGGCGGTCTATGTAGGTACATGGGTCGATCAA
The DNA here is from genome assembly GCA_964570595.1 of uncultured Anaerolineaceae bacterium. GTDB lineage: Bacteria > Chloroflexota > Anaerolineae > Anaerolineales > E44-bin32 > E44-bin32. The sequence continues at coordinate 4,964 of CAZMZL010000072.1, forward strand.
GCCGTGCGCCTGTATGCCACGCTCGGTGCGGCTCAAGCTCTTTTCTGGCTTGCGCTGCTCTGTGTACACATCTTTTATTACAACCTCGGTTGGGCGCCAGCTCCGCTTGACCGGCTCACAATCGGCATGTCGGAGCCGGCGATGATTACCGGGATGTTCACCATCGACAGCCTTCTCGCGGGGGATATCGAAACTTTCCTCGACGCACTCAATCACCTATGGCTGCCTGCATTCGTGTTGGCTTTCGTCGTCAGCGCCCCAATCGTGAAAATGACGCGTGCGGCGATGCTGGATACCCTTCATTCGGACTATATCCGTACATCACACGCAATCGGTGTACCCATGAGGAATATGGTCATTCAGGATGCTTTCCGGAATGCTCTCATCCCTGTTCTCACAATGATCGGCATTGTTTTTGGCTACCTTATCGCTGGAAACGTGATCATCGAACGCGTTTTTTCGTGGGCGGGTATTGGACAGTATGCATGGAACGCACTCACCATCAACGATTTCAACGCCGTGCAAGGTTTTGTCCTGCTCATCGCAGTGATGTATGTGACCTTGAATTTATTCATTGATCTCGCGTATGGATTTATCGATCCACGGATCCGTTTGGATTAACATGGCTGCTGAAATGACATCTACCTCCAGCGCACGCACGACCCAGGTCCCCAGGCTCAGGAAGCTCACCTCCTTCCTGCGTGCGTGGCCCTTGCTTTCTTTCGGGCTGATTGTGATTGTTTTCTACATCATCATTGCCATTCTTGGTCCAGAGATTGCCCCATTCGGATCGACCGAGACCAATCCAGACGCCATTCTAAACCCGCCCTCGGGAGAATTTCTCATGGGCACAGACAAATTCGGTCGGGATATTTTCTCTCGCGTTCTATACGCCACGAGATTGGATCTCGGCATCGCTTTTTCTGTCGCCGTCAGCTCTTTTTTCCTGGGCTCGCTCATCGGTGCTGTTGCTGGCTACTATGGCGGCTGGCTGGATGATGTTGTCATGCGCATTGTCGACGTGCTGCTTGCTTTTCCTGCCTTTATTCTCGCGATGGCCATCGCCGGGGTTCTGGGAGACAGCGTCACCAATGTCATCATCGCCATTGCCATCGCATACCTCCCCTACTTCATCCGTCTGACGCGGGGAGAGATGCTCAGTGTGCGGACCAAGCAGTATGCCGATGCCGCCGTGAGCATCGGCAACCCCCGCTGGAGGGTAATGATCGTGCACTTGCTCCCGAATTCATTGACGCCTTCTTTCGTTCAGATGACGCTCGTTCTGGGATGGGCAATCCTCGACGCTGCGGGTCTGGCTTTCCTCGGATTGGGGATCACACCCCCTACCGCGGAGTGGGGCGTCATGGTCGCGGAGGGCGCACAACGCATCATTACCGGTGAATGGTGGGTTTGGCTTTTCCCAGGGTTGGCCATCGTTTTTGCCGCCCTCGCATTCAGCCTCGTTGGGGATGGACTGAGAGACATTACCGCGCGTGAGGAACGATGACCGAAGAACCATTGCTGAGGGTTTTTGATCTAACCCTGGAGATCACCGGTGCAAATCAACAAGTGCCTCGCTCGGTGCTTCAGGGCGTGAGCTTCGATGTGTACCCTCACGAGGTGATGGGTCTCGTTGGAGAAAGCGGATCAGGAAAGACGATGACGGCGCTTTCCATCATGCGCCTTCTCCCCCCAGCTGCCAGGATCGTCGGCGGAGAAATCATTTTGGCGAATTGGACCTGCTCGAACTGTCCGCTCGGGAGATGAGAGCAATACGCGGCGACGAGATCGCGATGATCTTTCAGAATCCCAGAGCTGCGCTCAACCCCCTCATGCGGGTTGGGAACCAGGTCGCACGTGCCGTCTACCTCCATCACGAGAAATCGAAGAACGGAGCGTACGAGGAAGCGATCCATCTTCTCGTGCGCGTGGGCATATCTGATGCTGCGAGCAGAGCCCGTGCCTATCCACATCAATTGAGCGGCGGAATGGCGCAGCGAGTTCTCATCGCCATCATGCTCGCCTGCCGCCCTACCCTCCTTATCGCAGATGAACCCACTACCGGGCTCGATGTCACCATTCAGGCTCAGATATTTGAGTTGATTAAGGACATACGGGCGGAAACGCAGGCCTCGCTGCTGCTCATTACGCATGACCTGGGGGTCGTAAGCGAGGTCTGCCAGCGGGTGGCGGTGATGTATGCCGGACAAATCATGGAGGTTGCTCCGGTACACGAACTGTTTGCCCAACCGCGTCATCCCTATACGGAGCGCTTGCTCTCCAGTATTCTGCGGGTGGATATGCCCAGTGAGCTTGATACTTCAAAAGCCATGGCCTTTACGAGCATAGATTACGACAACCCAGGCTGCCGATTCGCGAACCGGTGCCCGTATGCATTTGACCCCTGCTGGGATCATCGGCCGCCTCCATCAAACATTTCCGCCAGCCAGATGGTTGTATGCCATAAAGTATCTCAGGAGAATTAATGACGGAACCGTTGGTCCGCGTTGAGGATCTGCATAAACATTTCAAAGAAGGGAAGAGCACGATCCACGCCGTGAATGGCGTGAGCTTTGAGATTTTTCCCGGTGAAGCCGTCGGACTCGTTGGGGAAAGCGGATGTGGCAAAAGCACAACTGCCCGCTGCATCCTGCGTCTGGAGAACCCTACAAGTGGCCGCATCCTCTTCAATGGGGAAGATATCACCGCACTCTCCTCTGACAAATTACGCAGAATGCGCAGCGACTTTCAAATGGTCTTCCAGGACCCTGGCGAATCTCTCAACCCCCGATTCTCCATGCGCAGAACGCTCAGGGAACCTTTGTCTCTTCATGGGATGTACACCGGAGAAGAGCAGCTATCCGATGCTCTGGACAGCGTCAACCTTGAGGCGGAACATTTGACCCGCCTTCCGCACCAGCTCAGCGGAGGGCAGAAGCAGCGCATCGGCTTTGCCCGGGCGATGATCACAAATCCGCAATTCATCGTCCTCGATGAGCCCACCTCCTCACTCGATATGTCGTTGCGCATCCACGTCATCGACCTCCTGCGAAGGCTGCAGAGGGAACTCAACCTATCATACTTATTCATATCTCATGATCTGAGCACGATCCGTCATATCTGCGATCGCGTTTTGGTCATGTACCTGGGGCGAATCGTTGAACAGGGACGCACCCAGGACGTTTTCGATCGCCCATCCCATATCTACACGAAGGCGCTGCTGTCCGCGATACCCATTCCGGACCCAACCATCAAGAGAGAACGCCTGCTGCTCAAAGGAGAGACTCCCACGGCACGCACGCTGATTGAGGGATGTGGCTTACAGGACCGATGCCCCTATACGACCGATGAATGTTTGGTACCCCTGCCCTTTTACGATCTTGGCGATGGGCACCGGGTCGCCTGCCGACTGGCAAAACCGGAAATCATAGGCGAGCGCGACAAACCGTGACCCGATCTTGTTCCTTCGTGTTGGTTTCTTCTATTAAGTGAAAAACCCCGCAACAAGCTGCGGGGCATCTTCCCAGGAAAAAGCCTAATGAGGGTGGCAACCCCCACCCCGCTTGCCATTCATCTCTGCAGCAAGCCAGAGGGTATTCTGGCATATTCCCATAAACGAAGATCGCGCCGATGGTCCTCAGTATCCAGGGACGGCTAGTTCCTTGCAAATCGTGTGGAGTTCCGGGGGGACGAAGAGGCCGTCCTCCAGCAGCGCCACTCCGTCAAGCGTGACGGACGGTTTAAGCACGACGCAATCCGTATGGGATGCGGCATTTACTTCAGGGGTGGAGCCAAAGCCAAAGGTCAGCGCACCAAAGATGCGCTCATCCTCGATAATTCGGCCGCTGGGGTTTTGCACGCCAGGATTATGACCATAGCAATAATGCGCCATCTTATACAACTCTGGGTCATCGTGATTCGCAAGCCAACGACGATACATGGCTGCCTCATTACCGCCATCGATCCCGACGATCTTGCCAGACTTAATACGCAGCTCGACCTTGCCGTCAAGAATCCCGATCTCTGATGGTGGCCATATCACCCCATCTACGACAATGGTGCCCTCGATGCTTTCGACAATCGGGAGATGACATGTCTGACCGCTGAGCATGACAACATCACCGGGGTACGCACCTATTTTCCCACTCTGATGTGCCTCGCCGGACATTTGGGCAACGATGTGGGTCCCTATTTTGCTTGTAACGAAGATCTCTTGAGCTTCCTTAAATAACCCCACCAGTGCGTCGCCCATCTTCATTACCTTCGATTGATCCACCCGTCCAATGGTCCGCACACACATTTCGGCATCCATGCCAGACAGACATGCGTACCTGCAGCCGTGCTTTGTGGCCTCCTGGCGAGCCTGTGTGTAAAGGATGTATTGAACGGCAAATTCAACCCAGACATCGGCGGATTTGATGGCTGCGGCGACCGCCCGTGGAGGTTCTTCATGGGCTTCGGATTGCGATGGGTACAAGAGGAGCGTAGGATGGGTGCCCATGGCAAGCGCCGCCTGGACGGCCGATCGAGCGATCTGTAAGTCTCCAAGCGTATCGACTGTGATCACAACTTCCTCACCATGCTTTGTACACATGATATCTCGCAGGAATATTATGAGGGATTCTACAAGCTCCACCGTTTATGGACCTTTCATCCTATCGTCAATGCAGGGGGAATAAATGGGCTGCCTTCGTAGCGATATAATTCCTGAACCTGCCTTGGATGTATCTAAACCCCCGTTTTGAATCATTCTGGTTCCTGTCCGGTGGACATTGAAACCACGGCAGGTGAGCTCAATAACGCTCTGATAGAAGAACGAAGAAGCAGTGCAAAGCTTCCCCATGACCTAGAATTTCGGAATTTCCGCGCCCCCATCAGCCCGAATGGTCATTCCCGTCACGATATCGAAGGTCGGCATGCAGAGCGTGGCGATCAACTCGGCAACCTCTCCTCTGGTCACGAGTCGTTTCGAAGGCGCTCTTGCTGTGTACCTTTCGCCAAATGTGGGGTCGATCTTATGGATCATGGGGAGGCTTTCAAGTATTTGCCCAGGCGCGACGGCGTTGACTGTGATTTCAGGGCCCAGCTCGATCGCAAGAGATTCTGTCATCACCATGACACTCTTTTTTGCCAAAGTGTACACGCCATGATTGCGGATATGTGCCGAGCCTGCACTCATACTGACGATGCGCCCCCATCCATTTTTCTTCATCTGGGGAGCAAGTTCCTTTGCGGTGAGGTAGATCGTCTTAACGTTTACATCCATTATTCGATCCCAATCCTCATCCGCTAATTCGAGGAAAGGTACCAGATTGAATGGCCCGGCATTGTTGATCACGATATCTATTTTTCCGAATGCCTGAAGCCCCTCCCGGCACAGCCTCACTACTTCATCGGTCACGGTCAGATCTGCAGAAATCGCCACAGCTTTAACACCATGCGATTCAATATTCTCCAATACATGCTCCTTCTCCTTCTCCAATTCAGGAGTGGGCACGTCATTGATGATCACATTGGCTCCGTATCGAGCGAATGTTTCCGCTGTGACGGGGCCCAGGTTGCGATACGAGCCGGTGACAAGTACAACTTTCCCTGCAAATGGTTTTTTAGGCATTCTTCCCTCCGTATGATGCTATCTCCGATGTAATTCAATCCACCTCGGTTTTAGCTGTGAACGTTGATCTCCAATCTGGGGTGAATTCTGCCAGATTAATGAGGAGATCGTCGATATCTTCTATTGAAGTGGTCGGCGCCATGTGTCCAATCCGGAAGATGACATCCTTTAATTCATCCCCCAATCCACCCGCAATTTTGGTATTGTGGACTGTCGACATATACGCGACAATTTCACCAGTCGGAACCCCGGGAGGTCCATACGCAGCAGTTAGTACAGGCGCAAGCAATTCGTCCGGTGTAAAGGGTCGGAGCCCGATGCGGCGCAGTCCCTCCCGTAGATGCACTGCCAGTGCTTCATACCTTGCCATCCGTTCCTCGATCCCTTCCTCAAGGAGGCCTTCCAAACTCTTTCGCAATGCCATTACATTACTCGTGGCCATGGTGATTGGAAACGGATGCCAATCTGCCCACATCTGTTGATAGTGTTTCCATACACGCAGATTCAAGTACCATCCATGTGATTTTTCGGGAACGCGATCGATTGCTTCCCACGCTCCAGGTCCAACCGCGACGGTAGCGAGGCCGGGAGGCGCGCCGAGGCACTTCTGAGAGGCCGACACACAAACAGCGATTCCCCATTCATCCATATGCATGGGAAGCCCTCCCAAGGAAGAGACCGCATCGACGATGTAGGGGACATCAAGCTCTTTCGCTATCTTACCGATATCCTTGATCGGATTAACGATCGTCGTCGACGTCTCAAGATGTACGATCGCCAGGGCAGACGCATCCGTGTGTTGGCTGGCAATTCGTGCTACATCGTCGGGATCCAGGACTTGCCCCCACTCACCCTCGACCGGAATCACCTCCATGCCATACGATCGTGCAATCGCACATAGGCGCTCCCCAAAAAAGCCGTTCACCCCGACGATTATTTTCTCTCCTGTTGTGACCATACTCCCGATAGCCGCATCGAGACCAGAGGAGCCCGAACCGACGATGATAAAAACATCCCCGGTGGTTCCATAGACTGTTTTCAACGCGTCCACCGTTTCGTTATATGTCTGTGTCCATTCGGGTCCATAATGCGGTTGAACGGGTCCCCCCATGGCCTGGAGGACTTCCTGCTCAGGCTGGACAGGTCCTGGTATCAATAGTTTCATTGCGTAATCCTTCTTATCCTTGACTGGGTCCGTTTGACAACACATCTTCCGTCATCCTACGGGTTGAGGTATCGGATGCATATTCCTGACAAAAAAATGTCTTCTTCATCATGTTAAAGGGAGACTGTTACAGATCCCTCACTTGTACCGGATGTTCTCGCCTCGAGTCAGCGATCCAAGCGAGCACATCCTTTGCTTTCTCTGTGACAGACTCGAAATCGCCGTTTTCCATCGCACTCCTGGTGATTAATTGACTTCCCATACCCACGCATGCCGCACCTGCGTCGAACCAGCTTCGTATACTTTCCTCCGTCGCCAGAACCCCTCCAGTCGGCATGATTCTCACCCATGGCATGGGGGCGCTGATCGCCTTGATGAAGGATGGTCCACCCACTTGCTTCCCAGGGAAAATTTTGCATATTTCCACACCGAGTTCCTCGGCTTGAGAAATCCCATTCAGGCTCGCACACCCCGGGCAATAGGCAACTTTGCGGCGGTTACAGACGCGTGCAATCCCGGGGTTGAGTACGGGGCCAACAATGAAGTTCGCCCCTAATTGAATGTACATAGAAGCTGTACCCGTATCCACAATCGAACCCGCGCCGAGGATCAGACGAGGGTCCCCTTCAAACTTCCGAACCAATTCCCCAAATACAAGATGGGCCTGATCGCCCCGATTCGTAAATTCAACACAGCGAACCCCACTCTCCAGGCACGCGCGGATGGCGCGAACCGCGATGTCGACATCAGCATGGTAAAAGACTGGGACCAACCCCGTTTTTATCATCGTGTTCAGAACAGCTAAACGACTGTATTTCGCCATATTATGATGCTTGCCTCCTGTTGAATTCAGCGGCTCACTCGACCGGATTGGTCCCCACCTGCCAGTTTCTCAACGTCTTCAACGCTCACAAGATTGAAATCTCCAAAGATCGAATGTTTCAGTGCGGATGCTGCAGTAGCAAATTCCAAAGCTCTGGTGGATTGCTCAGGGTATCGATGAAGTCCGTAGATCAATCCGGCGACGAAGCTGTCTCCCCCTCCGACACGGTCAACGATGGGTACGATATCGTAGTCCGGACCGGTTGACCAATTTCCCTCATGCCACATTACAGCGCTCCAGGTATTGTGACTCGCAGATTTCGATCCTCGAAGCGTGATGGCAATGATGCTTAAATTGGTGAAGCGTTCAGCAAGCGCTTCACAGACGCTTCGATATTTTTCAGCTTCAAGATCTCCACAGGTGACGTCTGTATCGGGGGCAGAAATTGCAAAGACCTTTTCGGCGTCCTCCTCATTACATACAACAACATCGGTGTGAGCCATCAATTCAGGCATTACCTCACACGGATCTTTCCCCCACTTCCACAGCTTTGCGCGGTAATTTAAATCACAGGACACAGTCAACCCCAACCTCTTCGCAACATCGACGGCTTCCATGCAAACGTCCGCAGCGCCCTTCGAGATCGCAGTTGTTATTCCAGTCCAATGAAACCAGCTGGCGCCTTCAAATACCATTCCCCAATCCACCATCCCGGGTGTAATTTCGGCCATCGCTGAGCCGGCACGATCATAGATCACCTTACTGCTCCGATGGACGGCGCCATGCTCAAGAAAG
>CAZMZL010000073.1:0-5311 GCA_964570595.1 uncultured Anaerolineaceae bacterium
GGCCCCGTGAGACCACGCGTAATGAGAACAATTCCAACCTCCCGGTTCCAAACCTTCGGGAACTTTTCAACGTAGGGGATCCGCCGTCCTTGTAGAGGTTCTATTGAACGAAGGTATCATGTCTGCATGCTTGAGAAGCGGAAATCATGCTGTGAAGAGGCTCACGATGACAGCTCCACTTTTTTTTAAATGTTATTCTCTTTCCCTTTTACGCGATTGAGCAGATCGGGTAATTTCCCGGTCTCGCTGTAACCGGAAGCGCCGCGGCTCATCGCCTGCCTCCCCTCCTCATCGCTCAAAGCATCCGCGAGTACGAAGACATCGATTTCGAGGGAAAGCTGCCTCAACTGGCGGATCAGCCAGTAATCTCGCTCTTGTGCCAGTTTGGCATTGGCGAGCACGAGCCCGATGTTGACACGCTCCGCGAGCGCCAGGGCTTCTTCCGCACTCCGTGCTTCCACCACGGCGTAGCCGTGGACCTGGATCATCATGATCATGTTTTCGCGCAATACGTCATCAGGTTCCACGACGAGGACACGGGCGGCTGGGCTCAAACCCGCATTCAACACCGCCCTCACGGTCGCAAGCATCGCGCCGGTACCCTCCGGGCGAACCAGAAAATTTGCCGCCCCCATGATGACACCGCCCTCGGGATTGATCGCTGCAGTAAGAAACAAGACCGGGATATTTTGCGTTCTACGATCCTTCTTCAGAAGCATGGCTACGTCGAGGGCGGTGGGTGCACGAGCCTGGAGATCAAGGATGATGAGATCGATACCCTCTTTCAGAGCCAGGGGCAGGATGTCTCCGATCTCCGGCGCAGCGATGACGCCATACCCCGCATCGACGAGCTCAATCGTTAGAAGCTCCTGAATGACGCTGTCCTCCACATAGATCAGAAGGGAGTTGCTCATCTGGCTTCCGTCGGAGATCCTAGTTTCCACGGCTCTATGCAGCGAACTAAGATCAGCGAGGCTCGATCCCGTGGTGCTCAGCGGGATCGCCAGGAAGATGCGGAATCCAGCCTCATCGGCTTCCACCCCCAGCCTCCCGCCCAACTTACCGATCATGGAGACAAGTTCCTCCGTCTGGAGTGACGTGGATACAGCCGGCGTCATCATATTTTCTGTCGTATCTTCGTTCACCGGGAGAAGTGTATCGGAGGGGACATCGGTTACCGTAAGTAGAACCCAGAAGCTCGAGTTATTCTGGATCTCTTTTCTGGGAAGTAAGGATTCGCTCTCTGAAGACAGGCGCTCGGCTGAAAGAACCTTCGCCTGTACCCGTAAATTACCCCGCTTGGTGCCCAGCATCGCCCGTATAAGGAGCTCACGCAGGATGAGCAGCAGCTCAGCCTGGTCGGCTTCGACAGGAGGGAGGTGTGCGGGGAATTCGGCGACGACTGCAACCGGCATGTCGCCAAATTCATCCGACACAGAACGTATCGCCTGCTCGATCGTGGATTGGATATGAACCACACCCGCTTCGCGATCCGTCAACGTTTTCTCCTGCAAACGATGAGAATGAAGTAGCTCGCCCCCCGGTCTGTACATCTAATTTACACGATAAAGACAGAATGATAACTTTCAGATGCCTAACAATATTATCGCTGCCATTGTAGAATGCCAGTCATGGAAGTTCAAGTGGCCGTTGCGAAGGTGGGAAAGTATGCCACCTCCGAGAGCGGCGATTCTCTCGAAATGATCGAACGTCCCGAAGGCGGCTTGTCCCTCGTTCTCGTGGACGGACAGCGTTCAGGAAAAGCCGCGAAGAATATCTCCATTGTCGTAGCCAGGAAGGCCATCAGCCTGCTGGCTGAAGGTATTCGAGACGGTGCGGCCGCAAGAGCCGCATCCGACTACCTCTACACCTACCGCTCCGGAAAGGTCTCCGCAACCCTCAATATCCTCTCCATCGATCTGGCCAGCAAAACGATCGTCATCACCCGCAACAACCCCGCCCCGGTCGTTCTGATCCGATCCGGTGAGATCCAACTTCTCGATCGACCCGCCGACCCCGTGGGGATACGAAGAGGCACTCGACCCGACATCACGGAATTTTCTATAGAAGAAAATATGACCATCGTCGTCTACACGGATGGCCTCACACACGCAGGCGATCGACGCGGGTCGCCCATGGACGTGCCCGGTTTCATTGAAGAGCACCTGCGGGCAGAAGCCCCCGACCCCGCAAAATGGGCCGACCTGCTCCTCAAGCGTGCTGTGGATCTTGATGAAGGACGACCCGGCGATGACATCAGTGTTCTTGTCGTCACAACACGGCCATACTCAGGGGATGAGTCCAGGCGTCTTTATATCCGCATGCCCATTTGACCAAATCTGAAGAGGATCCAGCCGATGAACGAGGTTGTTTCACGGCGCACGATCGCGGTAGTGGGACCGTGCGCATCCGGTAAAACGACGCTCGTAATCGCGCTCCGTGAGGGCGGCTACAACGCCAGGCAAATTGCCCAGGAACACTCCTACGTTCAGGATATGTGGCTGCAGATCACGAAGCCAGCCATCCTCATCTACCTGGATGCATCCTTCGAGACTTGTACCGAGAGAAAGCGATTGAATTGGAAACAAAAGGAATTTGATGAGCAGGTCCGTAGGCTGTCGCATGCCCGCGAGCATTGTGATCTATATCTCTGTACGGACGGCCTTTCGCCGGACGATGTCCTCGACCGCACGCTCAGGTTCCTGGACGACGCATATCCTTTCCCTTAAAGGATACCCATAACTCGGCCAAGGTTGGATCCGATCCATCGAGATCGCGCGCATGCCCGACGAGCCGCCGATTCCCCCCTGGCGATGACGAACCTCCTGCAGGCTTAGAACCTGCGGGGGTTTTCCAAGCTTCTGGAAGTTTAGGCTTAGAGAGCAAGCTACGGGCATCGTTTACGACGGTAAGCCAATCTTCCTGACTCAATAGGTTGAGATGGCCCCAGGATCGTTCAAATGAAGTGTCTTGAGATACCAGCAGTATTATGGATGAATTTATCCCAGTAAAAGTGAACCTCTGGAACTGAACGTAACCACGTTTATGTCACCTATCCACGATGTTTGGAGGAGTACATTAGACAAAACGCTGATGAGTCGATCTACGAAGGTGGCGTCACGCCCGGCGCGGGCGGCGGGGGGACAGGCGTATCCGGCGGAGGCGGAGGCGAGACCAGTGTATCGGGCGGCGGAGGAGGCGGGACGGGCGTATTGGCCGGTGGCGAAGATGGCATGGAGGTATCAGCCGGCGGCGGAGGTTGTGTTGGGGGTACTGGTGTGTCCGTGGGATATACAGATGGCATGGGGGTGCTCGTCCCAAAAGGCATCGGGGAGGGAGATGTGTTAGCCAGTGGGGCAGGACCATTTTGCTCCGGCGTGGGCGTCATCTCTGGAGCGACGGTCCCCTGGGGAGGCGCCGTCGATGATGGTGATGGTAGAGGCTGAGAGGTCGTCGGCGGTATGGGAGTTAAAAACAGCGTCGCCGTGGGCGTGAAATTCACGGTGAAGGGGACGCTCAGCGGTCCGAACGCAGGACCCGGGTCCGGGGTCGGTGTGAATATCGGGAGCGTCGGCGTGAAGACCGGCGCTGTCGTCGGAGGGCTGACACGACTCGCACCAACCAGGACGGTTGCTGTGGGTGTGGCCATACCACCTCCTTGAACTCCACCCATCGGGGGAAGTGCGGTAGCATCTGGCGTTGGCATATCCTGCGGGGGGATAGGTGAGAGGATGCTGTTCATGCCCGTGATGAAACTTCCCGAGGTCAGTAATGCGACGGATGGTGAAGAGGTATAAATCGTTATATCTGCAGACCCACTGTCGGTTGTGCCGTTCGTGGATGTAATCGTCGCTGTGAACACACAAGCCGCTCCCGAAGCATTCGCTTGAACGTCCGCAGTCGTGATAAAACCATCTCCCTCAGCCATCGAACTTGATGTAAAAATGGGGTTGGGAGTTAAGAGGTTGCATTCACCGGTCACTGCACCGCTTATCACAATCCCAAAAGCTGTTCCTGGTCCCCTATTACCAAATAACAGGTCGAAAGTGAACACGTCATTTGGATCAAGAGTTACATCAGAGGGCGACACGCTGATAAACACTTGTGGATCCGGAACTGGATTGACCACGATCGTGACATTCGCCGATGAACATGCTGAGCTCGGATCACAAACTTCGTATGTAAATGTGTCCGTCCCGTTGAAATTGTTATCAGGCGTGTATGTAAAGGATCCATCCGCGCCGAATAATAGTGCGCCGTTGCTAACGTTTGAAACTAAGTTTGGTGTGAACGGATCTCCGTCCACGTCGTAGTCATTACTAAGCACACCAGGCGCCGGTACATCCAACACCGTGTCCTCGTCCACACTGTAGCTGTCACCTGCCGCCACTGGCGGGTCGTTCACTGCGTCCACCGTCACCGTCACCGTCGCTGTATCACAATCCGGCGTCGGATCTGCATCACACACCTCGTACGTGAACGTGTCCACCCCGCTCCAATCCGACGGCGGTGTGTACTCTATCTGATTGCCCACTTCAGACACGGTCCCTTGAGTCACCCCTGGAATCTCGGACGGAACCAACGATCCCAGACCATCTCCTGGCGCCGGCGGTGGGTTGTTCCCCATCGGATCATTCGCCAGCACGTCGATCGTGACCGGCGTGTCCTCATTCGTCGTTGCAGCATCGTCCTGCGCAATCGGCACATCGTTCACACTGTTAACTGTGATCGTCACCGTCGCAATGTTCGAATCGTCCGTCCCATCGCTCGCATAGTACGTGAAGCTGTCCGTCCCGTTGAAGTCAGCATCCGGCGTGTAGTCCACCGTGCCATCAATGTTTTCCGTCGCCGTTCCATAGCTCGGTCCAGAAGTAACCACCACCGTCGTCGGATCGATCGTTCCATCCACGTCGCTGTCATTTAATATCACGTCGATGTTGACACTGGCGTCCTCGTCCAGCGCAGCACTGTCATCCACCGCCACCGGCGGGTCGTTCACCGCAACTACCGTCAAATCCACTACCACAGTCGCAGACGTATCCGATGTCTCCCCTGGCAGCGCTCCACTGTCTGTGATCGTGTAGCTGAAGCTCGTCGCCCCGTTGTAGTCGCCCACCGGCGCGAACGTGAACGATCCATCATTGTTCAGACTGACCGTCCCCTCCGTCACCGGATTTGGCATCGCCACCAGGTTCAGCGTCAGCGGAATATCCCCCAGCCCACTATCGTTCCACAGCACTCCCGGCGCAGATACGTTCAGCGTCGTGTCCTCATTCGTGCTGTAGCGACCCAGATCCTCGACTGCAACCGG
>CAZMZL010000073.1:5411-13261 GCA_964570595.1 uncultured Anaerolineaceae bacterium
TCAGCGTCGTGTCCTCATTCGTGCTGTAGCGACCCAGATCCTCGACTGCAACCGGAACATCATTCACCGGGTTCACCGTAATCGTCACTGTCGCCGTGTCGCACATCGTTGGCGGAGGTACTCCAGGATCACATACCTCATATTCAAAGCTATCCGGTCCTCGGTAGTCCGGGTTCGGCGTATAATCGAACGATCCGTTCGCATTCAGCACTAACACCCCATTGCTCACATTGGTCACTGGAGTTGTATTCACCGTCAATGTGTCCCACAACGGCGGCACAGGATCATCCCCAGGATCGCTGTCATTCACTCTCACTCCCGGTGCTGCTACGCTCAGGCTGCTATCCTCATCCAGACTGTAGCTGTCACCCACCGCCACTACTGGATCGTTCACCGAATTCACCGTGATCGTCACTGATGCGATGTTGCTTAAAAAGATCCCATCAGTTGCCCTGTATGTGAAAGTATCGATTCCATTGAAATTTGCATTTGGAACATAGAAGAGATTTCCTGTGTCATAGAGCGTGAGTGAACCGTTAGAAGGTCCACTCACCTGAGGTGTCACCACAATCAGTGGATCCCCATCACCATCCGTGTCATTTACCAATACTCCAGGTATTGGAATCGAAAGGCCTACGGAATCCTCGTCAATTGTATAAAGAGCACCTGAATCGTCATTAGCTACAGGTACATCAAGAATCGAATTGACTGTGATATGCACGGTAGCTGTATCGCACAAGCCGCCCAGATCACATGCCTGGTAGGTAAAAGCATCCGTGCCGAAATAATGCGTATTTGGAGTATATGTGAAAGTACCATCCAAATTGAGATTTAATGTTCCATTCCACGGCCCGGTTCCTCCGATGACAGTGGCCTCTAAGACATCAGGATTACCATTCCAGAGAAGATCAATATCATTATCTAAGACGCCCTGACCAAAAAATTGAACGGGAGGTGGTACCGGACATAGGCTTTGAGGAGAAAGCGTACACAATTCGCTATCCTCATCGATCATATAAAAATCATCAGTGGCTGTTGGAACTCCAACAGGCGTGCTGGTGGGGGTTGGGGTGAAGACGTGGATCGGTCTGTAAAACACTGCTGCATCGATGTTGCCTCCCCACGTTCGCACCTCATTCGTAAGGACTTGTCCTGCGACTGTATTCTCGGCATTCGCTTGGAAGGTGAAACTCGGCAATGTAAAACCGCCCTGCGCAATAATCAAGGGAGGACTGAACTGCCAATAAATCGCTGAACCGGTCAGACTTCCATTGGGATCAGGACAAGAGCCGTAAGATCCCCCTTGATTAGCTGAACCCGGTATATACGTCATATCGGCGGGCAAAAAATCACATATAAGGGTCAGTTCTGCAGGTGGAACACTTCCCCAATTGATGACCATGATTTCAAAATCAATTGTTTCCGGTCCAGGTCCAGGTGGAATCTTATATCGATTCGCAATTTTGACTGGATACACCCGGGGCGTAGGTGTGGGCGTGTTGGTCGGTGTATTCGTAATGGTCGCCGTGTAGATGGGCGTATGCGTCGGCGTCGGCACAAAGGTCTGCGTGACCGTGGGTGTGTTCGTGGGCGTCGAGGTGGCCGTCGGCGGTCCTGATGGCGTCTCCGTGGCTGTCCCAGTCGGTGAGGAGCTGGAAGAGCCCTCCGGCGTACATGCGGCTCCTGGGAGGAAGCAATTTGCCGCCGGGGTCGTATCCAGGCTGAAGAGCAATCCATCACGTGCGACTTCAGCCAGGATGCCGGGATCGATCCCGGCAAAACGCAGCACGCCCCAGGCGCCGTAATCTGCATCAAGTTCCGACTCGATCTGGGCAGAAGCCTGCGGGATCGTCGTGACGACGGCGAACTGCCCGCACCCGAAAAGGATGATGAAGACAAGCAAGCCCAATAGAAGCCAGAGCCAGGGACGTCGTTTTTCGTCCCTACCCTCATCATCATCGCGCTTCGCGCGTGTTTGATAAAACGCTTCACCTGCCATGGATCGCTTCGATCTCTACCTGCAACCTTTCATATCAAATCCAATTTACGTCACGGTGTTGGCGTGGGCAATATTTCAATGGCATCAACCTCAGCGGAATCTCCAGCACCACCCAGAGGAGAGTTCAAACGGACCCGATCGTACTCCCCCGGCGCAGCTTTGGCGTCCACATCGATCTCGATTCCCGTGTTGAAAGGCGCGGTGCCATACAGAGGTGGTACGGGCGTTAAAGGCACATCGGTCGGGTCGGATGACAAGGGCGTTTCGTAGATAGGAATGATCTCATTATCGAGCTCCCCACCCGAAGAGAAAGTCGCCACATTTGTATTTCCATCCTCGATATTGTCCCCCCAATTAAAGACGGTGTACCACGTATTCGTGAGAACTTGACGGATTTGAATGACGATCCAATCCAACGCCGTCGTGCCAGGATTGGCAGGATTCTCACGCTCATAGAAGATCATATCCACGTCTGGATTTGGAGTCCCATCGACATAGATTGGGTAGCTGCTTATGTCGATCTCAATCGCACTCCCGGGAGCAATCGAAGTGAAATTACCATCGGGTTCCCCGCCAAAATATACCGGTGTGGGCGTAGGCGTAACGGGAGTCGCCGTCGGTGTGATGGGCGTAGCCGTCGGTGTGACGGGAGTCGCCGTCGGTGGAGGTGAGGAGCCGCCGCCGCCTGCATCATCATCCTCATCATCACCATCGGGGGGTGGGAGCCAGGCAACGACAATGGTCTCTGTAGGTTGAGCCTCGATCGGATTTGGTTCGATGGTTTCCCTGATTACGGGAGATGATTGAACGGTTGCTGTTGGTGTGATCGTTGCATGATCACAGACAGCATCGGGAAGGAAGCATCCCTCTGCAACCGATGAGCTGAATCCACCATTACGCGCATCCCGCGCGGCTTCGGCGATGATCCCAGGTCGTAGGCCTGCGAAATGCAGTACATCCCAGACGCCATAGTCAACCTGAATTTCTGACCGAATCGCCACCGAGCTCTGAGGGAACCCGGCTATCATGGCCATTTGTGAACAACCGAACAGGATGACAAAGACAAGCAATCCTGCGATCAACCACAAGACAGGTCTTGTCTTCTGCCGTGCCTCAATTCCTTCCAAATTGGATGTGCCTCCCAAGTCTTTCATAACACTTACTCGTCAAATCTAAGTTCCTCTTCGTCGATTTTCCCTGCAAATTCGGGCTCTTTATCTCTCGATCCTGGTGGACTCTCGACTCCATTTTCGCGGCTGGCCGCCGGGACATCTTCGGTTACAGCAGACCATGAACCCCGGGCGATTCCGTGCGCTGTCTCAGGAGAACGTACGACCTCCTCAAGATCGGCGACAAGCTTTGCCATCAGTGCAACTCTACCCAGGATGCGATCGCCCACATCCTGGTTGTACAGCCACGCCAGTCCATGTTTAAGTTCGACAAGCGTATCCGTGATATCCGGGAATTTCGACCTGGATTCGTCATACCGCATGACGACAACTTTCTTTTTTTTACCATTCTGATCAGGAAGGTCAGAAGAAAAAAGCCTCAAATTGATATCACCGAGATCGACCTCCCATTCGGCCGCGGTCCACTCTTCATGCGCCGACTCGAGATATTTATGCAGCGGTTGTCCCCCCTCCTCCAGATCCAGAGCGAGCCAGTGATCCGCCTTCGGGTTCGTCGTAATGATCCGCCCGCCAGGTTCCACCACCACGACCCCATCCGGCAGACAGGCGATGAGATCGAGCATCTCCCGACGCCGTTTTTGCGGCTGCATGACTCGCTCGGTGACCTCCTCTTCGAGCATATCGCCGCGTCGCCGCTGGATCTCAGCCATTCGCAAGTTGTCCAGCATCAAGCGCCGATAATCAAGCGCTCGCGAGACGACGTTGTCGAATACGCTCATGTGATCGAAAGGTTTGGTGAGGTAGGCGAACGCACCGTTATTGAGCGCATCAACGGCGTTCTCCATCGTTGCCGCTGCCGTAACGACGACGACCTGCGTATGTTGATCACGTTCTTTCGCCTGCTTCAGCAGTTCGAGTCCCGTCACGCCCGGCATATAAATATCTGTCACAACGAGATCATAGGTTTTGGTCTCGATGAGTTCCAACGCCGACCGCCCGTCACTGGCCTGCTCGATCTGCAGGCCGAGCTTATCGAGCCGGCGAACCATCATCTTTAAGAGTGCGCTGTCGTCATCCACTGCGAGGACTAAGGGATTCGCCATGATTGCCGTCCGATCTTCAAGTTATTCTCGAACACGATTTTCAATCCTTCTACAGGACCTCGGAGCACCTGGGCCGTCATCCCTGCTCTCCTCAGGAATTTCTGGCAGTGATATCGCGATCGTGCTTCCAACCGACCCCTGTCCTTTGACCCACACTTGTCCCCCCATACGCCCGACAATGGCTCTCACCATCTCAAGCCCTAAACCTTCGCCATCCAATAGCCCATCTGAGGAGGTG
Source organism: uncultured Anaerolineaceae bacterium (assembly GCA_964570595.1). Classification (GTDB taxonomy): domain Bacteria; phylum Chloroflexota; class Anaerolineae; order Anaerolineales; family E44-bin32; genus E44-bin32. Next base: position 9,882 of record CAZMZL010000073.1, read on the forward strand.
AAAAATGGATCGCTGTTCCGGCCTCGATTTGGAATCCCCTCATCCATGACCTCGATCCAGACCTGCCCCCGGTGCCGTCGGGCGCTTACGTGGATCATTCCGCCCCGCTGGCTTCGATTAGCAGCCCGGCCGATCAACCCCTGGATCATCTTCTCCATTAAGGCTGGATCTACACGAAGATGGGGCAGGTTATCCTCTAAATTGATCTCAAGATGCAAATCGCTGTCTCGACGGGCTTCCTCGAATTGATGGATCAATTCCGAATTGAGGATTTCGGTCAGGTTGACCTCGGCTTGTTGATATCCAATTCCTGCCTCGATGCGAACCAATGCCAGAAGTTCATCCATCCACGTTTGAATTCGACCGAGCAGCTTCGCCAGTTGATAAATCGTGGCGGAATACTGCTCATCATCTCTCTTCGTTGAATCTCCAAGCTCGGCCAGATTGGATACCGCTTGAGCAAGAGGGATCCTGATCCTGCCCGCCGCCTCCGTGAGCATACGCATCTTAAACTCGTCGAGATTTCTCAGATGAGTGATATCCCGTAGGACCATCACCCAGCCCTGATCACCCCCGGTTGTCCCGCCGAGGGGCGCCAGACTAACCAACTGAACGGTGTCAATCGGCCAGTTAATCTCGACGACAACCGGCACCCCCTCGCCGATCTCCTCCCAATTTTCAACACAGACAGTGAGCTCCTGAGGCAGCACCTCAAGCGCGCGCGCTCCGATGCCGTCTAATCGTCCAATGATCTCGGCTGCAGCCGGATTTACTACGGTCAGTTTGCCCTCACCATCCGTGGAGATGATGGCGTCGCCCGTATTCGAGACCAGCGTCTGCAGACGGGCAGCCTCGATGGTGAGCTGTTCATCGAGGTACTCACGTTCCAGCCGGAGCGAACGATGCTGCGCAGCTCGCCTCACGGCCATGGATAATTCGCTGATCGTCTCCAGCGGCTTGATGAGGTAGTCGTATGCGCCGCCTTCTCGCATGACCTCAACCGCCGTATCCACATCATCGGATGCGGTGATCACGATGACTTCGAGCCACTCGTCGAGTTGTTTTGATTGTCGGAGCAGGTCCAATCCGCTCATCCCGGGCATCGCCAAATCGGTCACCAGAACATCGAACGGACCTGATTCCTGCAGGACGTCGAGCGCGCTCAGGCCGTTGTTTGCTCGCTCTACCTCAAAACCTTTCCGCTCAAGATGACCACTCATGAGCGAGCAGTAGGCTTCTTCGTCGTCAACTACGAGCACTCGTGACATGTTGCTCCTCGACCTCTGTTTGGGTTTCTACGTCTTTCTCGTATGTATGTTGTGAAGAAGGCAGTGTGATCGTAAACGTGGTCCCCTCATCGATCTTGCTGTCCACTTCAATTTGACCACCATGCCTGGCGATGATCCCGTAGCTCACGCTCAGCCCTAATCCAGTCCCCTCGCCCTCCGGTTTGGTGGTGAAGAAAGGATCAAAAATTCGAGCCATATCCTCTTCAGGAATCCCGGAGCCTGAATCGGAAATGATGATCTCGACCGATTCTTCGTCACCCATCAGAGCGAATGCGAGTGTGCCTCCATCAGGCATCGCCTGAACCGCGTTCGTGGTCATATTGATTAAGACCTGCTCGATTTGCTGGGCATCATAGGTGACGAGGACGGGCGATTCGGGCATATCCGTCATAACCTCGACATTTCCCTTTCGCGCCAGATATTCAGTGAGCCTGATCACGGATCGAAGTGTCTCACGCATGTCTCGACGCTGCATATCGGGCGTGGATTGGCGAGCAAATTTCAGCAAGTCTGAGACAATCGTATTGGCTTTGGATGCACTTTCGCGTATAGTTTCCAATCCCTCCCGAGCGAAACCATCCGCTTCCACTTCTTCTGCGAGTTCCTCGGCGAGACCCTTGATCACTGCCAGGGGATTCTTTACATCGTGCACAATTCCAGCCGTCAATTGACCTACGGAAGCCAGTTTTTCAGATTGGATGAGCTGCGCCTGGGCACTCTGAAGACGTGCATTGGCATCAGCGAGGTCCTTGTTCCTCTGAATGGCTTCCCCATATAAACGTGCGGCTTCTTCTGTCCTGTCCCGAAGTCTTAAAGTCATTGTGTCAAAGGCGATGGCAAGATCACCAATTTCATCGCTTCTATCGACGCCGCTCTCCTGCTCAAGGTCGCCCGAGGCCACTGCAGCCGTCATCTTTCGCAAGCGTAAAATCGGCAGCGCAATGTGTTGGGCGAGGATGTAACCCAGAGCGATGACGGCAATCGTTCCAACTGCGAAAATACCGCTGAAGTTGTTCCGGCTGGTCGCCAGGGTTGATACGATGAAATCGCTCGGCAGGGCAACCCCAAGTATTCCTACCTCCTCATGCCGGACAACCATCGGGGCGTAAAGGCCCGTGTAATCCCTACCGAACATTTCAAACTCACGGTTGAGGGAGGCCTCAAACGCAGTGGTCAATTCATCTTCACTCAATTCGATTTCCACATATCCCTCATCAGGCTCCGGGAGCGTCGTCAGGATGATATTTCCTTCGAGATCGAGGGCAACGATGTCCGAAAGTGCCTGGAGTTTAATATCCCGAATCAATGTATCGAGTCGTGTGCCCACGAGGAGAGCGCCTACGATCGCGTCATCCTCCCCCCGGACGGGTCCACCTGTGAATAAATAATAACCATCGTTCGTTTCAATAACCGCTGAATATTTGTCCCCCAATTCATCTTTTTCCCCACTTAATATCTTTTCGACAGGACCGAATTTCGAGAAATCTGCTCCTCTGAATGACTCCGTATCACCGGTTTCAAGGTCAAGCGTGAGCGTAAGGATCTCGTTCCCCTGCGTATCTACTGCAGAGATCGCTTCAATCTTATTGTTCACACTCAGTGCTTTGAACCTTTGCAGTAATGTTTCCCAATCTTGATTCGAGAAGGCCTCCGACACCCCGTCCATAAAAGCCAGCAGACGTAAATCCTCCAGGTGTGTCCTTTCCTTCCGAACGATCCCATCGGCAGCCACCCGGCCAGCCTCGTTCAATTGATTCGAGAAGCGTTCTTTAAAGCTTGATGAGACCAGGCGAGTGATAATGAACACGCCCAGCATGGCCGTGATCAAAGTGAGAATCACGTAGGGGACGATGAGCTTGAATCGTAATCGAGAGAATCGTTTGAAGAGTAGATCCCATAGCTGACGGGGCTCCCTCAAATTGACCTCATCTCCATCCTTGAATAAACGGTTACGCAAATCCACGCATACTCCTGTTCAAGCTTGATCCCTGTTCCATGATCCCGGGCCTATGTCCCACAACCTGCAAGGGAGCATGGCTACTTTTCATCCCGTTCGGGTATGGAAACTTGCATACCCCCGGATCGCTTTGA